>JANWVF010000153.1 GCA_025056965.1 Thermoflexales bacterium
ATCCCGGCGGCTCATGCACGCATTCGGACGCGCGCGGCAAACTTAAGCGACGGCTGCGGCCGCTGCTCACTCGGATGAAAGCACCAACACGCTCGAACGGCGATAAAGTTCCCCTGCTCACCAAGCTGGCCTTCGGAAGCGGCGATGTCGGCCCCGCCGTGGCCACGGCCATCATGAGCTTCTTCCTGCTCTATTTCTTCACTGATGTGGCGCGGCTTGACCCGGCAGCCGCCGGCGTCATCCTGCTGATCACCAAGATCTGGGATGCAGTGAACGACCCGCTGATCGGTTTGCTGTCGGATCGCATGAACACGCGCTGGGGGCGTCGGCGACCGTGGTTTTTGTTCGGCGCCGTGCCGTTCGGGCTGGCTTTCTTCTTGCTCTTTCAGACGCCGCAGCTCGGCGACGTCGGCAAGTTCGCATATTACCTGGTCGTGTCGCTGCTGCTCGACACGATGTTCACCGTGGTCAACGTGCCCTACACCGCGTTGACGCCGGAGCTCAGCCGCGACTATGACGAGCGCACCAGCCTGAACTCGTATCGCTTCGCCTTCAGCATCGCCGCCGGCCTCATCGCCGCGGTCACGCACCCAGTCATCGTGGACGCCGTAGCGGCAAACTCCGACCTGCAAACCGGTTACGCGGTCTCGGCGCTGATCTGGGCGATCGTATGCGTCGTGCCGTTCTTCTTTGCCTTCTGGGGCACCTACGAGAACCATACGCCTGAGGAAGCCGAGTCCTTGCCCTTCGTCGAAAGCCTGAAGCGGACCCTTCGCAACCGCGCCTTCCGATACGCTGCCGCCATTTACCTGCTTTCATGGTTGGTGGTGCAGACGGTAAGCACCTTGATCGTGTATTACCTAACCTACTGGCTGCGCCGGCCGGAGATCACGCCGCTGGTGCTGTTGGCCGTGCAGGGCAGCGCGCTCATATGGCTGTTCATCTGGAACGCGATCAGCCGCCGCGTGGGCAAAAAAGGCGTGTACTTCATGGGGATGTCGTCCTGGGTCGTCACCTCGTTGGTGCTTTTTGCCGTGCAACCGGACTGGCCGACGTGGAGCGTGATCGGGTTGGCCGCGCTGGCCGGCATCGGCGTCGCGGTCGCATACCTGATCCCGTGGGCAGTGTTGCCCGACGTGATCGAGCTCGATGAGCTAGAGACCGGCCGTCGGCGCGAGGGTGCGTTCTACGGGCTATTCGTGCTGCTGCAGAAGCTTGGTTTGGCCCTAGGCTTATTCGCGGTCGGTCAGATATTGAGCGTCACGGGCTACATTACCCCGCCGCCTGGCGCAACCGCGCCGATCACTCAGCCGGACAGCGCGTTGTTGGCCATCCGGCTGATGATGGGTCCGATCGCCGCCATGGTCTTGGTAGCGGGCATGCTGCTGGTCGCCCGCTTTCCGATCACCAAGGCCAGCCACGAGCAGACGCTGCGCGCGCTACAAATGCGCCGCGTCGCGTCGCAGGCGACCTAAACGATGTAACCTACGCCCACGGCGCCCGGTCCAGCGTGCGTGGCGATTGCCGGGCCGGCTTCCAGGATCACCGGCGACTTGATGCCCAGCCGTCCGCCGACTTCGTGCGCCATCTCTTCGGCCAAGTGCGGCGCCGCGGCGTGCATGAAGAACACCTTGGGATCGCTGGACGCTTCCAAGTCGCGCATCACGATCTCTTTGAGGCGCGCAAAGGCTTTGCTGAAGGTGCGGATGCGCTCCAAGGGTTCGACCTTGCCGTCCTTGATGGTCAGGATCGGCTTCATCTGGAGCACGCCGCCGATGAGCGCTTGCGCGCCGCCAATGCGCCCGCCGCGCTTCAAGTTCTCCAACGTCTCCAGCACGAAGTGCATGCGCGTGCGCGGGATGAGCGATTCGATGTGTGCCTTGATCTCGGCCGGCTTCGCGCCCGCTTTGGCCAAGCGCACGCCCTCGGCCACCAGCACGGCCATCCCCGCGCTGACCATGCGCGTATCCACCAGCGTCACCGCCGGATCGCCGCCCATCGTCATCGCCGCCGACTCGGCGCTAGCGTATGTGCCGCTCAGGTCGCGCGAAATATGGATGGAGACGACCTCTCCGCCTTTGAAGCGCTCGTAAATCTCTACGAAGTCGCCGACGGAAGGTTGCGATGTCTTCGGAAAGTTCGGGTCGCTCTTCAGCATGGCATGGAACTGAGCCGGAGATAGCTCCATGCTGCGGAAGCTCTTCTCGCCGAAGATGACGTAAGTGGATGCAACGGCAGCGATGTTCAGCTCACGAATCAACTCGGGCGTTAAGTCGGCGTTCGAGTCGGTGACGATATGCACCATGAGACTCCCTTCTTCCTCCTTCCTCATCAAGCGTCTTACGGGAAATAACACCGCAGGCGGCGCAGCGATGCCCTCGGCGACCCGCAGAAACGCTCGCGTTATTATATGGGCGAGGTAAGTTCTTGCAGCGCATTGCCCAACGACCACTCATCGCCATCCTGTTCGTCTATATCATCGCGGGCGCGATCTACGCCGTCTCTGCCCCCTTCCTGGACGTCTCCGACGAGGTTCGGCACTACGCAATGATCGAGCACCTGGCCAAGGGCAGGGGACTGCCGGTACAAGATGAGGCGCTCAACCGGCGCGTCACCGAGGACGAGCGCCGAGCGCTGCGCCCACTGACCTACTACGCGCAGGAAGGCAGCCAACCACCGCTGTACTATGCGCTCATGGCGTTGGTCGCACTGCCGTTCGACCGGAGCGATCACGCCGACCTAGTCTGGCCCAACCCTCATGCCCGGCTGGGGCGCGCCGACGCGACCAACAACTGGAACCAACTGCTCCACACCCCGGCCGAGGGTTTCCCGTGGCGCAAGACGACGCTCGTCGTCATGCTGATGCGCTTTATCGGTGTAGCGCTAGGCGGGATAACCGTCGCCTGCACCTACGCGCTGGCGATGGAGCTTGAGAACCGCAAGATGACCGCAGCGCTGGCAGCTGCGCTGGTCGCCTTTAACCCGATGTTCGTCCACATCATGGCCTCGGTGAACAACGACACGCTGGCGACGACGCTGGCGAGCTTGGCGCTGTTGCTGAGCGCACGAATGATTCGGCACGGGGCGAGTGTGCGGGATTCGGCCTTGCTGGGCGTTGTGCTGGGCGGCGCGGCGCTGACGAAGGCCTCCGGCCTGGCGCTGGCCATCGTCACGCCCTGCTTTGTGATGGCCGCCGAGGTCGCGCGCGGGATGCGAGCTGTTGGAGCGGAAGGGCAGGGCGATCGTCGCTGGTTGCTGGCCCGGCTCTTGACCGTGCTGTTGGCCATCGGTTTGCCGGCGTTGGCGATCGCCGGCTGGTGGTATCTGCGCAATCAGTTGCTCTACGGCGATTTCACCGGCACCGCGATGATGGCGCGCATCGCCGGCCCGCGCGAGGTCGCGCCATCCATGCTCGATCTGATCGGTGAATGGGACGGCTTCTTCAAGTCGTATTGGGGGTTGTTCGGCGCGGTCAACATCCCGATGGACTTGTGGATCTATGCAGCGCTCCAAATCATGCTCATCCTTGCCGGCTTGGGGCTGCTGCTGGCACTTCTCGGCTGGTTGCGCATGGCGCGTGCTGCCGGGCTTCTCCGCTCCTTGCTCGATGCGCGATCCCTAACCTTCGCCATGCTGCTCAGCGCCTTCCTCGTTGCCTTTGTGGCGCTGCTGCGCTGGACTTCGCTGACGCTGGCCAGCCAGGGGCGCCTGCTCTTCCCGGTCATCGCCTCGCTCTCGACCCTCATGGCGCTGGGGCTTGTGCGCCTTTCGGCGAGCGCGTCGCGCATCGCGCGGCTGCGCGGCGCGTCGGATGCCGTTGCGACGATTATCCCTATCGCGTTGGCCGCCCTCACCTTGGCGGCGCCGCTCATCTACATTCGGCCGGCCTACGCGCTTCCTCAACGCCTGGCCGAAGGAGAGTGGCCTGCGCTCGATCGGCAGACCGAGCTCTTCTTCGAGGACAAGATTCGCTATCTGGGCTTCCGCGTGCACAATCCCCGGCAGCGCGTCGCGCCGGGCGACTTGCTCGACCTCACGCTGTATTGGCAGGCGCTCCGTCCGCTCGATCGCAACTACAGCGCATTCGTCCGCGTCTATGCCAAAGGTGACCGGTTGCTACACGTGCTGGATACATACCCTGGAGGCGGCATGTGGCAGACCACGCTTTGGCGGCCGGGTGAGATCGTCGCCGACCGCTATCGCCTGCGCATCGCCGACAACGTGACCGGCACTCAGCTGGCGCCGAGCACGCTGTGGCTGGACGTAGGCTTCTGGGACTTCACGACACAGCGCTTTCTGCCCACCTTCGATCCGGCGGGACGACCGACCGGCCGGCAGCGTTATGAAGCTGCCAGCCTCAACCTCGTTCGGCCCGCACCGAACTTTCGGATGAAAGTACGCTTCGAGAAGGCCGCCCTGACCGCCGTCCGCGCCGAACAGACCGGGCGCGACGTCACGCTCAGCCTTGACTGGTTGGTGACCGATGACTTCACCGAGGACTACACCACATTCGTGCATCTGTTCGACGCCGGGGGCAACAAGATGCCTCCACAGGCCGATGCGCGGGCCAAGGGCGGCGACTTCGCGCCGCGTTGGTGGCGCGCAGGCGATCTGATCCTCAACGACACTTATACGATCAACTTGCCGGACGACTTCCCGCCCGGCACATACACGATCAAGTTCGGGCTGTATAACGCTGCCGGCGCGCGCATGCCGGCCTACGACGAAAACGGCCAAGCGCTTCCCGATGCCGCCCTCGGCGTGCCGATTGACGTCAAATGAGCCCAAGCGTGGAACGCCTGTATAGCCGCCACGCCGTCCGCGAGTGCCTGCGCGCGCGGCGGCGAACCATCCATCGCCTCCTCTTTGCCGAGGGCATCGAGGACGCGCCGATCATCCGGGAGATTCGCACGCTGGCACAACAGCAGGGCGTCCCCATCCACACCGTCAAGCGCGACGCGCTGAACGCCATCTCGCCACACGCACAGGGCGTAGCGCTGGAAGTCAGCAGTTACCCTTACGTTGATCTGGACGCGATCTTCGCAGAAGCCGTGACGCAGGGCAATCCCCCGTTCATCCTGATCTTAGATTCCCTGCAAGACCCTCAAAACCTCGGCAGCCTGATCCGCACGGCAGAGGCTGCTGGGTTACACGGCATCGTGATCGGCAAGCGCCGCAGCGTCGAAGTGACGCCGGCGGTGGTGAATGCGTCATCGGGCGCAGCCGAGCACATGCGCGTGGCGCAGGTGGTTAACTTGGCGCGCACGGTTGAGGCGGTCAAAGCGCGCGACGTGTGGGTCGTCGCGCTGCACGGCGATGCACAACGCACGATTTACGACGCCGACCTGCGCGGCGCATTAGCACTCATCGTCGGGAGCGAGGGCGAGGGCGTGAGCCGTCTGCTGCGCGACAAGGCCGACTTGTTGCTGCGGCTACCCATGCGCGGGCGCGTGGCATCGCTGAACGCGGCGGTGGCCGGCGCAGTGGCAATGTATGAGGC
>JANWVF010000155.1 GCA_025056965.1 Thermoflexales bacterium
CGTCGCCCATGAAGGCGTAGCTGATCTGGTGCGCCGGCTTGCCGGCGTGCTCGACCATCGTCAAAAAGTCGGCCAGCATCTGCGTCGGATGCCATTCGTCGGTCAGGCCGTTGTAGACCGGCACGTCTGCATACTTGGCCAAGTCTTCGACCACTGACTGCTTAGCGCCGCGGTACTCGATCGCGTCGTAGAAGCGGGCTAAGACCCTGGCCGTGTCCGCGATGGACTCTTTGTGACCGATCTGTGAGCCAGAGGGATCGAGATAGGTCACATGCGCACCTTGGTCATACGCGCCGACCTCGAAGGCGCAGCGCGTGCGCGTCGAGGTCTTCTCGAACAGCAGGGCGATGTTCTTGCCGACGAGGAGCTGACGCTCCGTGCGCTTCTTCTTGGCCGCTTTGAGCGCTCGGGAGAGTTCGATCAGGTAGCCCAACTCGGCAGCCGTGAAATCCAGTTCTTTCAAGAAATCACGATTGTGAAGGTTGATGCTCGTCATCATGGCTGGTCGCTTGCAACGTCCGATCAAGATGGCCTAGGTGTAGCGTGGGGTGCGATCGCAGCGCCTCACCCTCAAGGTCTGAAAGCCGGGGCTTCGCCACGGCCTGAATCCGAAGCTAAGTCGGGAGTGGGTTGCAGTGCCAACCAGTCGCGCACTGCCTTACCGATGCGCGCCAGCGGTCCGCGTATGATCGTCGTCTCCGGCAGAGCGCTGAGGAAGGCCCGGCCGTAGCCCTTAGTCAAGAGCCGACGATCGAGGATCACGACGACGCCGCGGTCGCGCTTGGAGCGAATTAGCCGGCCGAAGCCCTGCCGGAAGCGCAATACCGTCTCCGGCACGGAGTATTCGTTGAACGGATCCGCGAACGTCTCGCTGCGCGCGGCGAAGACCGGTTCGGTCGGCACCTCGAACGGCAGCTTGCAGATGGCCAGCGCGCTGAGTTTCTCGCCCTGGATGTCCACGCCTTCCCAGAAGCTCTTCGTGCCCAGCATCACGGCGCGATCGGCAGCGCGGAAGTTCTCGATCATCGCCCGGCGCGATGTGCCGTCGCCTTGCTCGAACACCAGGATGTCGTCGCGCAGCAAGGTCGGCGCGATGGCGCGGGCCGTGGCGCGCAGCGCCGAGTAGCTGGTGAAGAGCGCCAGCCCACGCCCCTGCGAAGCGCGGAAGAGCTCGACCAAGCCACGCTCCACGGCTTGCTGATAGCCCTGCTGGTTCGGCTCGGGAATGTCGTTGACCAGGTAGAGCAGCGTCGAGGACTTGTAGTCGAACGGCGAGCCGAGCGCCAACGTATCGGCATCGGGCGCGCTGAGTCGGCTCTTGATGTAGTCGAAGCTGGGCCGGCTCTGGTCGTTGGCCGCGCTGGTGCGCATGGTGGCCGAGGTGAGCACGACGGCGCGCTTCTTTTGCCACAAGTCGCGCTCAAGCAGTGGGCCGACGTGCAGCGGCGCTGCGTTCAGCGTCAGCCGGGGCTGTTGCGCAGTTTTGCGCGTCGTTTCGACGTCCACCCAGTAGACGCGGTCGTCGCTCGGCTTGGCGATCATGCCGTGCAATCGCTCGCTTGCTTCAGTGATGAAGCGGATCGCGCCGTTGAGCCGAGTGACCAAAGGGTCGAGGTTAGAAAGGGGTTCCTGAACCTCCAGTATCGCCTTGAAGATGTTGTTGAGCAGCCGAGCCAGCGCGTCCAAGTCGCGCCGCAGGTTGTCGAAGGCAATCTCGACGCGCGCCCATCCGCTGCGGTTGCGCAGCCCGCGCGTCAGGCGCACCCGCTGCACGTAGTCGCTGGAATCACCGCTTGCTTCATCGGCCATAAACTCGCCGAGTTCGTCGAAGAAAGCGACGTTACTTTTCCAGGCGGCGCCGACTGCCTCCATCGCTTGGTCGCACAGTTTGCCCAGCGCATCCCCGTGATCGGGTGTAAGTAGAGTGCGCCCCCAGGTGGCAATCTCGGCAAGTAATCCGCTGCCCTGGCGCGTCTTCGTGGTGCGGCCGAGGTCGCTCAAGGCGCGCTGAATCTCATCGCGGTCAAGGCGATCGGTGAGCGAGTCGGTGGCGGCCGCTTCTAGGTGATGCGCCTCGTCCACGATCAGGTACTTGTATTCGGGCAAGGCGCGATTCTCCACGGCGATGTCGGCCAGCAGCAGCGCATGGTTGACGATGACCACGTGCGCGCTCTCGGCCAGCCGGCGCGCCTGATAGAAGAAGCATTCCGTCGCGCTGCATGTGTTGGCGTTGCAGATCGGGTTCTGTGCGGAGAGGTGCTGGAAGACGGCGCGTTCGCCGGGCGTGGGCATGAAGAGTTCGTCGCCGTCGCCGGTCAGCGTGTTCGGCAGCCAGATCAGGATTTTGGCCAGGAGGCGCGCCTCGTCGGCGGTCTGCGGGCCGTTGCGGCGCAGCTCGGCGAAGCGGTCGGGACAGAGATAGCGCCCTTTGCCCTTCATCACGGCGACGCGCCCGCCGCCCAGGATGCCGACTACGGCCGGCGCGTCCTTGTTGGCCAGTTGCTCCTGCAAGTTGATGGTATTGGTGCTGACGATGACCCGCTCATCATTCTGCAGCGCCCACATCATCGCGGGGATGAGGTAGGCCAGCGACTTGCCGATGCCGGTGCCGGCTTCAATAAATGTCACGCCGCCTTGGTTGAAGGTCTGCGCGACCTTGCGCAGCATCTCGATCTGCTGCGGGCGCATCTCGTAGCCCGGGAACTGAGCTGCGAACGGCCCGTCGTCGGCCAGCGTCCGGGTCACCTGCTCGAGGTCAAGCGGCTGGATGTGCTGTTTCGGCTCGAGCGGCTTGGCCCGCAGCGCCTGGCGGCGGCGCAGCACGGCAGACGGATCTTTCTGCGGCTGGCCGTCCGACGCCCGTCGGCGCAATTGGGCGGCGATGCTTGTGCTGAACGCGCCGCGCGCCTGTTCTTCCCTCACGTCGCGCCAAAAGTCGGCCAATGTCCAGCCGCTTCGGTCGGCATGGCCGCTGATTTCCTCTACGATTTCAGGCGGCAGCGCGAGAGCACGCTCAAACACCTTCAGGTAAAGCTGGCGCGCCGTGTGCGCGTCGGCCAGCGCGCGGTGCGATTCGGGCAGCGCAATGCCCAGCTCGGCGGCCAGCGCGCCCAGCGAGTAGCGGCCGGCGTGTGGCACGAGGATGCCGGCCAACTCGAACGTATCCAGGGCGACGTTCTTGGTAAAAAGCGGCGGCGGATTCAAGCTCTTGAAGAAGCTCAGGTCAAATGCGATGTTGTGTCCGATGATAGGCGCATTGCCGATGATCCGCTGCGCCTGGCGCACACCCTCCCACAACGAAATCGCTTCGCGCTGCACCATTGCATCGGTGATGCCGGTCAGCTCGATGATCTTGTGCGGGATCGGGCGTCGCGGGTCAATCAGGCTGCTCCACTCGTCGAGCACATCCTCGCCTCGAAAGCGAACGATGCCGATCTCCAGGATCGCGTCGCCTTCGGGGTCAAAGCCGGTCGTTTCGATGTCGAGTGAGACGAGTGTGCGCATAGGTTGCGAGATTGTAATTGAGGATGTGCGGGCGCCGCTCGCTTTGCCCTTCCAGAACGGTGCTGCCGTCAAGCCCACGCGCACTTTATTATGGCGCCGTCTGGTTCACGTTCATCACCAGGATGCGTCGCTTGCCGGTCTGCTCATCGCTGCTGACCGCAAGCGTGCTGACGGACGCCGGCGCGATAGACAGGCGCTGGAAGTTATCGAACGGCATGCCCAAGTAATGCGCCAGCGCCGCCTTGATCACATCGGCATGGGCGACGATGGCGACGACTTGAGGGCGCTTCTTGAGCGGCTCTGATGTGCGATCGCCGGGTTTCCCGTCGCCGACTGTCTGCGACGCAGCCGGCGCATCTGCGACATCCACATCGCCGTGCGCGGCGATGATCGCCTCAAGCGCGTCCACGACCCGCCGCTGCATGTCCAACATCGCCTCGCCGTTCGGGAATTTTGCCCGCGACGGGGTTTCGATCACGACCTGCCACACCTCTTTCGTGGCCTCGTCTTCGCTGAGTTGCTTGATCTCTTTGCCGGTG
>JANWVF010000015.1 GCA_025056965.1 Thermoflexales bacterium
GCAAAACGCGCGAGGCGTTTATACTTCTGAAAGGATGCCTAAATCCGGTTCACCCGTCAACCACTGTTCTTTCTGTGGCAAGAGCGAGCTGCACGTCAATCGTTTAATCGCCGGACCGCGCAACGTGTTCATCTGCGACGAGTGCGTGCAGATGTGCCAGGACATCTTGGATGGCGAGCGCAAGGCTGCACGCGAGAGCCGCACGAGTTCGTCAGGCAGCTCTCACCTCGCATTGCTTGCGCCGCGCATGATCTACAAGCACTTGGACGAATACGTCGTGGGTCAGGAAGCCGCCAAGCGCGCGTTGGCAGTGGCGGTCTACAACCATTACAAGCGCATCGAACACAAGGCGCGCTTTGCTGATGTCGAGGTCGGCAAAAGCAACGTGTTGCTCATCGGGCCTACCGGCAGTGGCAAGACTTATCTAGCCCAGACGCTGGCCAAACTCCTCGACGTGCCGTTTTGCATTGCCGATGCGACGGCGCTCACCGAGGCCGGTTACGTGGGCGAGGATGTGGAGACGATCCTCGTGCGCCTGATCCAGGCGGCGGATGGCGATGTGCGTCGCGCCCAGCGCGGCATCGTCTACATTGACGAAATTGACAAGATTGCGCGCAAGTCCGCCGACAACCCCAGCATTACCCGCGACGTATCCGGCGAAGGCGTGCAGCAAGCGCTGCTGAAGATCATCGAGGGCAATATCGTCTATGTGCCGCCGGATGGCGGTCGGAAGCATCCCCAAGCCGAGATGTTACAGATAGACACGAGCGACATCCTGTTCATCTGTGGCGGCACATTCGAGGGGCTGGCCGGGCTGATCGGCGAACGCCTCGGCGTCAAACGTCGGATTGGCCTGCCGTCGTATACCTCCAGCGCGCCCAAATGCCGGCGTGCCGAGGACCTGTTGCGCTACGTGACACAGGAAGACCTAATGCGCTACGGCTTTATTCCCGAGCTTGTCGGGCGTTTGCCGGTGCTGGTCACGCTCGATGCGCTCGACCATCGGGGGCTCGTCGAGGTGCTCACCCGGCCGCGCAACGCGATTGTGAAGCAATATCAACGCCTGCTCAGCCTGGATGGCGTGGAGCTTGCCTTTACCAACGAGGCTTTGAATGCCGTCGCTGACGAAGCGATCCAGAGCGGCAGCGGCGCGCGCGCCTTGCGCGCGATCATCGAGCGCGTCTTGCTCGACGTGATGTATGAGGTGCCTTCGCGGCGCGATGTGCGGCGCGTCGTGGTGGATGCGCCGGCCGTGCGCGGCCAATCCGCGCCTAAACTCTATGATCATGTTGGGCGAATGATCGGCGGGGAGCTAGACAAAGCTGCCTAGCCAGGCGCACCCTTGCGCGCAACTCCCTCTGCTATGGCGTCCATTTCGCTGCCCGATCCACGCGCGCGCCGCTGGATGCTGACTGCGTTATGCGCGATCGCCGGCCTTGCCGTTGGCGCTTTGGCCGCGCTGATCAACCCGCTCGTTCTTATCGGTGTGATCGCCGGAGCACTTGTCGGCCTCTGGCTGATCGGCAGTGTCTCACGCGCTTTGTTCGCGCTGGTGGTAGTGATCGGAGTGCTGCCGCGCTTCGCGCTGCCGGCACGCCTGGGCTTTACGCCCACCTTTCTCGACCTGGTGCTCGTCGGTCTGGCGATTGCGTGGGTACTCCACCAGCTCGGTCCGCGTCGCGATCTGCCGTTGCGCCGAATCCCGATCACCCTGCCGGTGCTGACGTTGGCGCTGGTTGCGCTGGCTACGTTCATCATCGGCCTGCCGAACGGCGCGCTCACCCCGCTGGTGCTGCGGCGCTTCGCCGAGCTGGTGCTGAGCTTGCTCGCTTGTTTGCTGATTGCCGCGCTCCTGCCGGATCTAGCATCTCAGGAGCAGCTGGTTCGCTGGATGCTGGTGATCGGAGGGCTCTCGGCTGCCGTCGGCATCGCTTTGTATATAGCGCCGGACGACCTGGCCATGCGCGCCCTGTCGGCGCTGCGACCGTTTGGCTATCCCACCGGTCCTGGCGTGCTGCGCTTCATCCGCGATGACCCACAATTGATGCAACGGGCGACCGGGCTGTGGATTGATCCGAACGCTTTCGGCGGCTATCTGCTGGTTGTGGGAGCGTTAGGTTTGCCGCAGCTCTTTTCACCCCGTCCGGTGATGCGGCGATGGCTGATCGGCTTGTGCCTGCTGCTCATCTGCGGTGCGTTAGTGCTCACCGTGTCACGCGGGGCGATGCTCGGCCTCGCGCTCGTCGCCGCTGCGATAGGCGCGCTGCGATACCGGCGCTTATTGTTCCTCATGATGATCGTGCTGGCGCTGGTGCTCGTGCTGCCGCAAACGCGAGATCTGGTTCAGCACTTCGCAGAGGGATTACAGGGGCGCGATCTGGCGACCCAGATGCGGTTCGGCGAGTATAAGGATGCCCTGCGACTCATCGAGCGTTACCCAGTGCTCGGCGTCGGCTTTGTGGGCACGCCGGACGTGGACCTCTACATCGGTGTCTCCTCGATGTACTTGCTCATCGCGCAACAGATGGGTCTGCTTGGCTTGGCCGTCTTCGTGAGCGTGTTCATCGTCTTGTTTGGCAGTGCTATCCGCGCCTGGCCGGCAATTGCCCGCGACGCGCGCGCGGAGGCCGTATTCTTCGGTGCGCATGGCGCGGTGCTCGGCGTGCTGTTCAGCGGCATCTTCGATCACTACTTCTTCAACATTGACTTCCATAACTCAGTCATGTTGTTCTGGATGATGATTGCCTTGGCCGCGAGCAGCCAGCGGTTGTCTCGGGATCGGTCTGTCCTGGCGCACGCTAATCCTCAGAGGGATGCGATTGTGCGTCCGGTAGGGTAGAGGGATGATGGCGCAATTGATTGAGCGTTCATTGATGATTCCGGCGCGGCTCGATCAGCTACAACGCGCCAGCGCTTTCGTCAGCGAAATCGCAGCAACGATAGGTTTTTGTGGTCTTCAGCTCTGTCACGTCGAACTGGCCGTTGATGAGGCGTGCGCGAATATTGTCGAGCATGCTTATGCCCATAAGCCCGGAGGCAGGATTCACATTCACGTACATGCCGAACCCGGCCATCGAATCGTCATCACCTTAATTGATACGGGGCAACCTTTCGATCCGCAAGCAGTAGCGGTTTATGATCCTAGCGCCGGCGTAGATGATGTACGACCGGGAGGATTTGGGCTCTTCCTGATACAGCGTGCGATGGATGAGGTGCAATTTGAGTTTAACGTAAAAGGTGTAGGCTTAGGTCAGCCGAAACGCTTTAACCGTCTAACGATGGTCAAATATCATGGTCAAATATCTATGATTGCTTCGCTTAACGTTACGAGCGAGAGGCTCGAGGGACAGTCCATCACTATCCTCCGGCTTGCCGGTCGTTTAGACGCGACTACTGTTAGCCAGTTCGAACGCGCGCTAACCGATGCACACCACTCCGGCGATCGCGTGATCGTTGTTGACTTAAGTGATCTGACTTACATCTCTAGCAGTGGCTTACGCGTGTTGCTGACCGGTCGAAGCAACGCGCGCAAGCGAGGGGGTGAGGTTTTCATCTGCAGCCTGCGTCCACCTGTGCGCGAAGTGTTTGAAATGGTCGGTTTCACAGCCGTCTTCACCATCTTCGACACGCTCGAAAAGGCGATTGAGGCCGCAGCTGCGCCCCAAAGTTAAACCGATCTTCCTTGTTATGTTGATCGGACTTGCGTTGACAACACTTGACGCATCTTTATAATCGCGCGCGGGACTCACTTGAGTGAACAACCGAGAGGATTCGATGACTACATCACCCAACTCTACCCTGGTCGCCGGAGTCGGCGCGTCCGAGATGCAGCGACTTTCACCTACCGACGGCTTACTGCACGCGACTGCGCCGCTTGACTATGCTCCTATTGATGAAGATGATGAAGATTTCGACGACGAAGACTTCGAAGAAGATTTGGACGATGAAGATTTCGTAGATGACCTCGATGATGAGGATATCGAGGACGATATCCTCGACGATGAGGAGGAAGAAATCTCCCTCGAAGAACTTGACGATGACGAGTTCGACGAAGAAGAGTTAGATGATGAGGAAGAGGACTTTGCCCTAGAGGACGAGGACTTTGACGACGAAGACGAGGATGAGGACGAACTCCTCTGGGATGATGAAGAAGACGAGGACGATTTCGAGGAAGAGGAGTGAATGCGCCGGGTTCATTGAGCCGCTGCCGCTCGGCTAGCGGCTCAGTTGTTTATCCGGAACGGCCTGCGCGAAGCGATGGACGATGCGCGCGATCTCTAGCGCTGAATCCGGTCGCGCAAGGCGGGATGAAGCTTTGCGCGCCAGGTCGAGCGCGAAAGGATCGGCCAACCACTGCTTCAACTGCTTAAGCACCGCCCAAGGGCTTGGGCACCAAGCGCCGGCTCCGCTGTTGACGACGTAATCTACGTTGCCCTCTTCTTGTCCGGGCACGGCATCGTAGAGGATGATCGGTAGGCCGGCGGCGAATGCCTCGCAGATCGTGCCCGGACCAGCCTTGGTGACAATCACATCTGAAGCGCCCATCAGCTCCGGCACATTGTTGACGAAGCCGAAGATGCGCATCGGCACCCGCGGATTCAGGAACTCGAGGTTTTCCTTGACAGTCTGGTTGCGCCCGCACACTACGATGAGCTGCAGCGGCAACCCACTAAGGGCGATGTGCCGCGCGGTCACCTCCAGACGCCCCATGCCGTCCCCACCCCCCATGAGCAGCACCGTCATGCGCTGGTCGAAGTTGAGTTCGCGGCGCATCGCTCGTCCATCCAGGACGCGCTTGGCAAAATCAGGGGCGATCGGCTGACCGGTCACGCTGATCTTCTCCTCGGGCACGAGGTTCTTGATCGCCTCTGCGCGCGCCTCTTCAGTCGGCACGATCAAATGGTCGGCATCGGTCACATAGTGGGCGACGTGGCCTGAGACCAGGTCGGTTACGACATGGATGAACGGGGTCGGCATGTTCCGCCGGCGCAGCGCCATCGGGATGCTCTGATTGAACAGCAAGTGGCACGACACATACACATCGGCGGGGTGCTCGTTCACGATGGCATCTGCGGTCTTCTCGCTGAGCGGTTCGAGCATGTTGCGCAAGGCGATGATCCGTCGCCGATCGTTGCTAGCGTGGAAGCCGAGCGCGTAGAGCACGCGCGCATGGTTCACCCACATTGGGTAAGTTTCGGTGAAGGCATTGATCAGGAACGGCACATTGCTCAAGCCGTCTACGAGTCGAATGTCGTAGGTGTCCGGATACAAAATTTGAATGCCTTGAGCGATGGCCTGTGCGGCACTGCGATGACCACCGCCGGTGTTGCCGTAGAGCAGGACGATTCTCTTCTTCATGATGGGTTTGCGATCAACTCTCCTCAGCCGCCGCGACACGACGGCTCCGGCGCGATGCCGATGGGCGTGGCAGGCGGATATGTTACGGCGTGACGCCTATCGTTCACCCGGCCGACTGAGCTGTAGAGATGACGCGCTCCAGCCGTCGCTCGAATTCGCGGCGGCTGAGCAGCACACGTCGGCCACAGGTGTGGCATTTCAACCCGATGTCAGCGCCAATCCGCACTACCGTCCACTCGTGGCCCCCGCATGGATGCGGTTTGCGCAGTCGCACGACGTCGCCGAGTTGGATCGGCGTCACGCTGATGAATGCCATGCTGCGATTATAGGACGCATCGTCCTGATATAATTTAAAAGATCATGAATGGCCCCCTCATCGGCATCTTCAACGGTTTAACCCGAGGAGATGTCGTCTTGATCCTCTCCCAAGCGATCGTCCTGGTGCTGCTGCTAGGCATTGCCTTTCCCATCCACGAGCTGGCGCATGCGCTGACGGCTCGACAACTAGGAGACGACACTAGCGAGCGTCTAGGCCGGATCACACTCAATCCGTTGGCGCACCTCGATCCGTTCGGTACGTTGCTGTTTGCGCTCACCGGCTTTGGATGGGCGAAGCCGGTGCCGGTGAATACTTATCGCTTGCGCGGCAACCCGCAAACGTCGTTCGCGATTGTAGCGTTAGCCGGCCCAGTCTCGAACCTTCTACTCGCTGCGTTGTTCGCGCTGCTCTTTCGCCTGACCCCCGCGCTGGCCGAGCGCGATTCCCTAGGAGGTGGCGTGTTGCTGTTCACCTTGTCCGTCGCGGTGCAGCTGAACATCTTCCTGGCTTTGTTCAATCTCATCCCCATCCCCCCGCTAGATGGCTCCCGCCTGTTGACGGCCTTGTTGCCGGATCAAGGGCAGGCGTGGATGGAGCAGCTAGAAAGGTATGGGTTTATCATCCTAATTGCGCTTTCGTTGACAGGTGTTCTGGGTACGCTGATCGTGCAGCCGGCGACATGGCTGAGCCGAACCTTGCTTGGCTTGTGAACCCTCACCTACAACTGGGCGCAGGAAGGGACATATCATGAGCAAAACCAAAGTTGCCTTGGTCGGCTGTGATTTCGTCGGTATGTCGCTCGGCCTGGCCATCAAGCGCGCGCTCCGAGATGTCGAAGTCGTAGGGCATGACAAGGATCGCGACGCAATGCGCCGAGCCGAGGGCGCTAGGGCGATTGATCGCGGTGAGTGGAACCTGCCGAACGCGTGTGAGGGTGCGGCTGCCATTTTCATCTGCGAGCCGCATGGAGCACTCGAGGTTACCTTGCGCGCGATCGCGCCAGACCTAGGGCCGCACACAATTGTCGCAACGGTCGGCGGCTCGAACGTTGCAGCATTGCGCATGGCCGAAAGTGTGTTGGTCGGCAACGTGCCTTTCTTCAGCACTTCTCTGGTGTATCACCCCGACCGCGCAAACGACGACGCGGTTCTGCCGACTGCCGACACGATTCGCGACGCCATTTGGACAATTGTGCCGAGCCGCAGCGCCAGCACCCAGATGGTAGATACGTTCGTCGCCCTGGCCAACCAGGTTGGCGCTAGGCCGATCTTCGTGGATCCGGTTGAGCGCGACGGCATGGCCGTCGCAGTGGAAGCGATGCCGATGATCCTGGGCAGCCTGTTGATGCTGGCCGTGAGTAGCGATGCTGCCTGGAGCGAGCGCGAGTGGATGGCCGGCTCGGCTTTCGGCCAGATCGTCAGCGGCGCCGAGCATGCGCCGAAGTATGCGGCTGCCCTTGAGGCGCAGCCGGATACTGCGGTGCACTGGCTGAACCAGATTATGTTGCAGTGCATGGCGCTGCGCGACGCCATTGCTGCGCGCAACACAGAAGCCGTGGAACGCCTGCTGACGCAGGCAGAAGAACGCCGCCAGCAGTGGCTGGCAGACCGACGTCGGGGAAGGATCGAGGGACATATTCCGATTGAACGTGACGCCGGTGGATTGCTGAAGCTCCTCGTGGGCGAGCGGATGGCGGATCGGCTCGCCGGAAACAAGAAGCGCTAGCGTTGGACGTGCGTCAAGTTAGGTGCGTCCTCGTCTGGCTATCCTTGTTTGAGCTACTGTTGCTTAGGTCGAATTACATTGTCGCATGCACATCCTTAGCCTTGCCCCTACATCATTCTTTGGCGACTACGGTTGCCACGTACGCATCCTGGAAGAGGCCCGCGCGCTGCAAGCGCTCGGCCACCGGGTCACGATTCTCACTTATTACAAAGGCAATGACGTGCCCGGCATCCGAATCGTGCGCACCGCGCCGACGCCCTGGCATCGAGACTACGAAGTCGGTTCGTCTCGCCATAAGTTTGCCTTCGACATTCTGTTGAGCATTCGACTGTTGCGCGTCCTGAGCCGAAACCGCTTCGATGTGATTCACGCGCATCTGCACGAGGGCGCGCTGATCGCCGGGGTGCTTGCCCGACCATGGCACATCCCTGTCGTCTTTGACTACCAGGGCAGCTTGACCGACGAGCTGCTTCAGCACCGCTTCATTAGGCCGAACTCCATAGCGCATGCGCTCTTTCGGCACGTCGAACAGATCGCAGATCGCATCCCGCACGCTATCCTGACCAGCACACGCCATGCAGCCGACGCCTTACAGAGTCGCCTGGGGGATTGCATCCCGATACAGGCGCTGCCCGATGGGGTCAATGCTCAGGTCTTTCGCCCGGACGTGCTCTCTCCTGAGGAGCGCGCCGCATTGCGAGCGCATTGGGGCATCCGGCCTGACGAACCGGTCGTGGTCTTCCTCGGCTTATTGGCGCACCACCAAGGCATCCGAAGCCTGATTGAGGCAGCCGCGCGCCTGAAAGCCCAGGGACGCCACGTGCGCTGGCTGGTGATGGGCTATCCAGGAGCGGATTTCTGGCAGCAGATTGCTGCGGCGGCGGGCGCGTTGCCCGAAGTTGTGTTTACCGGCCGTGTGGCCTACCCTGAAGCGCCGCGCATGCTGGCCCTAGGTGACCTCGCCGTTGCGCCTAAGCTATCCTTGACCGAGGGGAGTGGCAAGATCCTGAACTACATGGCGATGGGGCTGCCGACGGTGGCCTTCGACACGCCGGCTCAGCGCGAGTATCTCGGCAGGTTCGGCGTCTATGCGCCGATCGGCGATAGCGAAGCCCTCGCATGCAGAGTGGCCGATCTGCTCGATCAGCCTGAGCGTCGGCGCATGCTTGGCAGGCAACTGCGCCAGATCGCCGTGCACCAATTCAGCTGGGAACGTGCCGCGATCACCATGACGGCTATGTATCGTCACCTGCTGTTCGGTGCAGCGCTGCATCCGGCTCATTCCCAACAACATCGCGATAAGACCGTGCTATGAGTGCCTTGCTCACCGATCTGCGCGAGCTTTGGAGTTACCGTTCGCTGCTTTGGATGCTCGTCGTGCGCGAGCTCAAAGTGCGCTATCGCAGCTCCGTCCTAGGGGTGGCGTGGTCCTTCCTGCAGCCGTTTGGGATGATGGTCGTCATGACATTTGTGTTCACCGTCATCGCTAGCGCGCCCCCAAATATTCCCCACTACAACGTCTTTGTCCTATCGGGCTTGCTGGCTTGGAATTTCTTCTCGGCAGCGGTTGTTACTGCTACCGGCAGCGTAGTGGCAAATTCAGCGCTGGTTAAAAAGGTGTACTTCCCACGCCTGATTTTGCCTGCATCCGCAGTGATCTCCAGTATGGTCAACTTCTTGTTTGCGCTGCCGATGTGGGCTGTGGTAGCGATTGTCTCTGGTCACCCGATTTACAGCACTTTGCTCCTGCTGCCCTTCGTGATCGTCCTCCAGTTGATCTTCTGCCTGGGACTATCGCTTCTGTTGTCCACACTGAATGTGTTCTATCGTGACACGCAGTTCATCCTGGAACTAAGCATGCTGGCGTTGTTCTTCCTCACGCCGATTTGGTACGATATTAACAATGCACCTCAGCCTGAAGCCGGCCTGTGGGTGCGGCGGCTGAACCCGGTCGCTTCTCTGGTGAACATCTATCAGGACCTCATGTATTGGGGGCGCTCGACCGATCTCGACTTCGTCTTGCGCACTGCGGTCACTGCGGTTGCCTTTCTATTGGTCGGATACACAGTCTTTAGGCGCTTCAGCTCTCGCTTCGGCGAAGAGCTGTGAGGTGGATAACATGAGTCCAATTGCGCTCGCCGCGATCCGCAATCTCATCGTGGACATGGACGGCGTGCTTTGGCGTGGCGATCATCCCCTACCGGGTATGCCTCACTTTTTCGAGACCGTGCGCCGGCTGGGCATCCGCTTCGTCTTAGCGACGAACAACGCCAGCAAAAGCGGCGAAGCCTACCTCGCCAAGCTGCGCAAGTTCGGCGTGCAGGTCTCGCTCGACGAGGTGTTGACTTCGCCGCAGGCGACGGCGGCTTATCTCGCCCGGCATTCGCCGGATGCGCGCATCTTCGTCATCGGCGAACCGGACCTAGCAGCGGAGCTACAGGCGAAGGGGCTGCAAGTGGTGAACGATCAACCGGAGCGCGCGACTCACGTGGTCGTCGGCTGGGATCGCACGCTCACTTACAACAAGCTCGCCGAGGCCTGCTTGCTCATTCGTCGCGGCGCGACGTTCATCGGCACGAATCCCGATGTGACCTATCCCAGCGAGCGAGGCATCGTGCCCGGCAACGGTGCGACGCTGGCTGCCCTGCGCGTATCTACCGACGTTGAGCCGATTATCATCGGCAAGCCGCAGCCGGAGATGATGCTTCAAGCCATGGCACGCATGGGAGGCTCACCGGCAGATACTGCCGTCATCGGCGACCGGCTGGACACCGACATCTTAGGCGGCATCAATGCCGGTCTGACTACCCTCCTTGTGCTTACCGGCGTCACTTCACCCGAAATCCTAGACGGCAGCTCGATTCGTCCGGATTACGTCTTTCAGGACATCGGCGCGGTAGCCGACGCCCTGAAAGACGCGCTCAACTGACTTAAGAGGCCTTTCGCACTCTGTCGGGGATCGGGTAGGGTGCGTCACTGCTACGACATCTGCGCTCCTGATACGGTCTGTTGGAGGAATTTGCCAGCGAAGGCTAGCGTAGGCATGATGTCGAACCCACCGACTACGTGCAGGGCATAGATTGCTATCACTCGCTATGCGACCGCCAATGCGCGCGCACGGCGTCCATGAACTGATCGAACAGATAGTTCGCATCGTGTGGGCCGGGCGAAGCTTCGGGGTGGTATTGAACGCTGAAGGCGTTGAGCGTCGGCACGCGCAGCCCCTCTACGCAGCCGTCGTTCAGGTTGACATGGGTAATCTCTGCTTCCGGCGGCAAGCTGTCGGCATGGACGGCGAAACCGTGGTTGTGGCTGCTGATCTCGACATGGCCGTTTGCAAGCACGGGCTGGTTGCCGCCGCGATGGCCGAACTTCATCTTATAGGTGCGCCCGCCCAGCGCCAGCCCGAGGATTTGGTGACCTAGGCAGATGCCGAAGATCGGCGCCCGGCCGAGCAGGCGGCGAGTGGTCTCGATGGCATAGGTGCACGCGGCCGGATCACCGGGTCCGTTCGAGAGGAATACGCCATCGGGTTGCATGGCCAGCACCTCTTCGGCCGTCGTCGTCGCCGGCACCACGGTGATTCGGCATCCGCGCGAGGCCAGCAGGCGCAAAATGTTGCGCTTGATGCCGAAGTCGAATGCGACGATGTGGGGCGATGTCGTTGAGGGGGCGCTGCTGAGCGGGCGAGTGGCCGACTCGATGTACCACTGTGCGTCCACGCCTTCCACCCAGCGATAGGGTTCGTCGCAGGTGACTTCGCGCGCCAAGTCGGCTCCGTTCATGTCACGGCTGGCGCGTGCCATCTCGATCAGACGAGCCGCGTCGGTGTTGACCGACGAGATCGCGCCGCGCATAGCGCCCTTCTCACGAATGTGCTTGACCAGCGCGCGCGTGCTCAGGCCCATGATGCCGACTACGCCATGATCCTTTAGATACTCATCCAACGGCTTGCGGCTGCGGTAGTTGCTGGCGATCGGGCTGAGTTCACGCACGACGAAGCCGGCTACCCAGGCGCGGTATGACTCGTCGTCTTCGGGATTGGTGCCGACGTTGCCGATCTGCGGCGCGGTCATTACCACGATCTGTCCGTGATACGAAGGGTCGGTGATGACCTCTTGATAGCCGGTCATCGAGGTGTTGAACACCACCTCGCCGGTAGTTTCGCCGATTTTGCCGAAGCCGAAGCCCGGCCAGGTGCTGCCGTCCTCAAGCGCCAGCAGGGCAGGTGGGAGTGTCATCGTCTCAGGCATGATGCTCGGGTGTTTGTGCTGTTGATGCGCCGTTGCGCAGCAGCGTGCGCCACGCCTCGGGCAGACGGGTAGGGGCGTTCAACACGAAGTTGAAGCACACCTGCACCGTCTTGCCTGTGGCGATCAACACACCATCGCTGCGGCGCGTGATGCGATAGTGCAACTCGTATGAGCTGTTGCGGATCTCGCCGGTGGTCACCGCAATATCGAGCTGGTCGCCGAGCTGCGCCGGCGCGCGATAGTCTATCTCCGCGTGCGCGATGACCGTGCTGCGCTCGCGCGAGAACAAGCTGCGCATGCCGATAGCGGTGATGAACGCGATGCGGGCTTCCTCGAAGTAGGTGAGATACACCGCGTTGTTCACGTGATTGTAGGCATCCAGGTCGCGAAAGCGCACCGTGAGCGTATGCACGAACATCGAACGTCGTTGGGTCGAGCTTACTTTCTGGGTTCGACGGTCACCGACTGAATCACGTCGGCTTTGGTGTCCCCCTGAGCCGCGGTCAGCGAACGGACGACGTCGAGGCCGGAGATAATCCGCCCGATGACCGAGAAGCGTCCGTCCAGGTCCAGCGTTGGGGAGTAGGTGAAGATGAACTGCGCGCTGCTGGTGCTGCCGTCGCCGAATAGCGCGACGACGCCAGGTTGAGACATCGCGCCCGGCGTCAACTCGACGCCACACGCGAAGCCGGGGTTGCCAGCGGCGGTGGGGTTGCCGATCAGGATCGCGCCGATCTGCTGATCGTTGAGGACTACCGGCGCGCCGTCGAAATAGCCCTGTTGCGCCAAGAACACTGTCGCGTTGACGTTGACCGGCGCGAGCGACGGGTCGAGTTCGGCCACGATGTCGCCGCGGCTGGTCTTGACCGTCATTACATACTTGGCATCTTTGCTGGTGACTTGCTCGGGCCGGCTGAAGTCGAAGGTCTTCGTGCTCAGGCCGGCGATGGACTGCGCGCGGCGCTGGGCGTAGTTGCGCAGCTGTTGCGCGGTGTCCGGTTGCTGGAAGGCCTGCGCAGGGGTGCTGTTGCCGTCCAGGAAGATGGTCGGCGTGCCGCTCACGTTGGCCGCCTTGCCCGAATCTATATCGCGCTGCACGCGCGCGGCGACGGCCTCGCTGGCCAGGTCGCGCTCGAACTGTGCCACGTCGAGCTTCAGCGCCTCTGCATAGGTCTTGAGCGTGGCCGTGATCTCGGCCAGCGGCTTAGCAGCCCATTCGCTCTGCTTCTCGTAGAGCAGATCGTGCATCTCCCAGAACTTGCCCTGGAGCGCGGCCGCCTCGGCGGCGCGAGCCGCGGGGATCGCCTTGTCGTGTTGCGGCAACGGGAAGTGGCGGAACACCAGTCGAACAGTGTCACTCACCGCTGCCATCCACGTCTTCATCTGGGAATGGAACGCTGCACAAGCGGGGCATTGGAAGTCACCGTACTCGATGATCGTCGTCGTCGCCTGTGGGTTGCCGATCACGTGGTCGCTGGTGGTGACGTTCAGAGGAACCGGCTCGCACGTCACTGGCTTAGGCGCCGGCGTGGGTCGCGGGGCAGCCGTCGCCTGAATCGGCGCAGCCGCGACTGCGCTTCCGTCCGCTGTGGTGATCTCAATCCGTCGGATCACGTCGCCGACCTGGATGGCGCGCACTACGTCCTGTCCGCGAATCGTTGTGCCGAACACGGTGTAGTTGTTGTCCAAATTCGGTTGCGCGCCGATGGTGATGTAGAACTGGCTGCCGCTGCTTGGCGTGCTCTCCGGTGGACCGCCCCGGCGCGCCATGGCAATTGCGCCGTCTACGTGTGGCAGCTTGATCTCCGGTGGAATATCGTAGCCTGGGCCACCCGTTCCGTTGCCCAGTGGGTCGCCGCCTTGGATGACGAAGCCCGGCTCGACGCGATGGAAGGTCAATCCGTCGTAGAAGCCGTTCTGCGCCAGGTAGATGAAGTTGTTGACCGTTTGTGGTGCTGCTTGGGCATCTAGCTCCACGACAATATCGCCCTTATCGGTCTTGATCGTGGCAATGTATTTCCGCGTCGGATCAATGGTCAGCGGGGGGGGCGCGCTGCCCACGCGGGTGCGCTCGGCAGGTGGCAGCTGGGCGAACGGCCGCGCCGCGTCGGTGGGAGCCGGCGAGGTCGCCGTGGCTGCTTGAGGTTGACTTGGGATGACGTTGCCCGGCGTCGGCGTGGCCGAGTAAGGCGTCGCGGTGGGTAAGTTCGCCGGTTGAGCATCGCAGGCGGAGAGGATGAGCGCTGCGACGGTGCTCAGAGCCGCAGCGACACCGATGCATCTATTCACAAAAGCCTCCTAGGAGAAAACAACTGAGCGCTGACGTAATCCCGAGAGCGCTGCGAAGTGATCCTGTCCTAAGTCCACAGACTTTAGCCTACACACGTCGGCAGCAAGAGATGTGCGCAGATCGAGTGAGACAAAGCATTATACCCGCCATGACCGACTCGCTTTCATTGTAGGCGCATCGTTGCTACAATCCGTCTATAAGTGACGAGGTAAGAAGCATGAATCAACGAGCGAATGATAACCAGTCGCTGACCCCACGACGCATCGTCGCACTATGCATGAGCGTGGTGCTTGGCTTCTTGGCCTTCGGCTTCGCCGCGCCGGCTCAGGCTGCGTCACCGGAAAGGGCTAAGGTCGGTTCGTATACCTGCCTGTGGTACACCGTTCGCCGCGGCGACACGCTCGGCGAGCTGGCGATGCGCTATAACACGACGGTGCTCACGCTGCGCCGCGTGAACGGCTTGCGAACCACGCGCATCTACGTCGGTCAGCGCCTGTGCATCCCGCGCTATCAACCGTCCCCGCCGGTTCCACCCCCGTCGCCCGCCGGTCCGTGGTCCGGCGAGTATTGGAACAACACGATTCAGTCCGGTCCACCGGCACTCGCGCGCAACGAGGCGGCCATCAACTTCAATTGGGGCTTCGGGTCGCCGGACTTAATGCGCGTGCAGCCGGATTACTTCTCGGCGCGCTGGACGCGCAGGATGAACTTTGCGGCAGGTGTGTGGCGCTTTTCGGCAGATGTGGATGACGGGATCCGCATTTGGGTGGACGGCCAAGTCGTCTTAGATGCGCTCAACTTCGTCGGCCGACAGACGCCCAGCGTGGACATCCCCTTGACCCAGGGGGTGCACGAGATTCGCGTGGACTACGTAGAGCAAACCCAGCAGGCGTTCATTCGTCTCGACATGACGCGGGTCGGGACACTGCCGCCTGCGCCACCCCCCCAACCACCCTCCGCCGGTTTCAACAACGGTCCGTGGACTGCGGAATTCTTTGCGAACGCGAACTTGGCCGGCCCGGCCGCCTCTACTTCCGTCATATGCTGCCTGCGCTTCGACTGGAACGGTGCGCCGCCGGTATCCGGCGTGCCGGGTGGCTTCTTCAGCGCGCGCTTTAGTCAGGTGCGCTACTTCCCCGCCGGCGTGTACCAGTTTGTGGCGCGCGTGGACGATGGCATTCGCATCTACCTCGACGGTAACTTGATCATGAACGAATTCCGCGAGCAGTCCACGCGCACCTTCACCGCCAACGTTAACCTAGGCGCGGGCAATCACTCCATCGTCGTCGAGTATGTCCAATACGGCGGCACCTCCAACGTGTCGCTTTACTGGGACTTCCTCGGCGATCCGGGCGGACCGCGCGCCGCGGCGCTTGGTCCGCTGCCGTACTTCCCACCCTTGCCGTAACGATGCTCGGCGACAGAGGGCGGCGGGCGATATCCGCTCGCCGTCCTCGGCGCTTAGCGCAACCAGACCAACTGCTCGGACTGCCAGTAGGGGTGCTGGCTGCCGAGTTCGATGAACTTGATGAGGTTGCTGCCGTCGGCGTTCATGATCCAGATCGCCCAATTGCCCCCGTCACGGTTGGAGATGAAGGCGATGCGCGTGCCGTCAGGCGAAAAGGTCGGCGCGCCGCTGCTCGCGCCGAAGCCGGTCAACTGCTGAAAGGTTCCCGAGAGCGATACGGTGAAGATCTCCCACGAGCCGGGGAAGTTCGACATGTAGATCAGCTTGTCGCCGCCGGGCGACCATTGCATGTTGATGTCGCCGCTGAACATGGTGAGCCGGCGCACGCTGCCGGGCTGATCCGGGTTGATCAGATGGATGCCGCACTGGTCTGTGCAGCCCTGATAGGCGATGAGTCCGTTAGGGCCCCACACCGGATAGCTCCCGCTCGTGAGGATGGTGGGCAGGCCTGACCCATCGGCCGGGCTGACCACGACTTTCCATCCATCTTGGTAGATCGAATACACCATCCGCGTGCGATCTGGCGAGAAGCTGGCGCGATAGCTGGGTTGCGGGCCGGAGCCGATCTGATACGCCCTCGACGTCGCGCTGTCGTACACGTTGTAGCGATATTGGTAGGTCGCAGGGTCATACTGGCTGTAGAACAGTCGTCCGCTGATCCCGGCGGTGTTGAAGATAGTCGTGGAGAAGGTCGCGCCGGGCACGCCGCCCGGAATGGTCGAGGCCGTCGAGCAGCGCGTGTCCGCGTCGCGCTGCTTTTCCGTTAGCGATGCGCTCGGGTTGAGCTGCGCGGCGCGCTCGTACTTCTTAGCCGCTGCGCACCAGTTGCCAGCGCCGGCGTAGGCATCCCCAGCGCGCATGTATGCCTCTAGCAGCTTGCTGCCGACGTCGCGATAGCCAGGCGCGCTCTTATACAGATCTTCGAGCTGCGTGATGCTCTTCTCCCAGTCGGCGCCGAAGTAATACAGAGCGCCTTGGTATGCCGCGGCAAGCCGCCGCTCACCCTCGACAGAGGCGCTGAGAGGACGAATCGCGGCAGCGCGATCGAGGTCATACAACCCCGGCTCGATCTGTCCGGCGCGCAGCCGACTCAACCCACGCTCCACCAACGCGCGGTAGTGCAGGTCGCTCACGGTGGGCGCCTCAAAGCTGCCGTCTAAAGCAACCAACTGATCGGCCAGCCGGATCACGGCGTCCCAGTCGCGCCGGTCGCCTGCGGCGACTAGTTCCTCGAAGAGTTGTCGCTTGTCGGCAATGACGCGCGTGGGCGTGGGCGTCGGCGGCAGCGGGGTGGGCGTCTGCGCCGCGATGGCCGTCGCGATCAGATGGCGCACGCCGTAGTTCTCGGGCTGGTATTGCAGGATGTAGGCGTAGTTCGCCTCGGCCAGGGCATATTTGCCTTCGCGCATCAGGGCGTTCGCCTTCTGGAATCGCTCCAACAGTGACGCGGCGACCGTCGCCGTAGCGCGCGCGGCTGCTTCGCGTTGGCCGGCTTGCGCGCCGGCCCAGGCGGCCACAGCGACCATACCGAGCAAGCCACAGATGAAAAGCATCGTGAGCGCAGCGAGCAGCGCCACGCGGCCGATGCGGCGTCGCCGCATGGCCAGCGCAATCAAAGTGGTCCGAGACGGCGCGTCTTCGACGGAGTGATGAGTCATGATTTGCGTCTTGGGATTATAGGCAGGGCGCTGACCATCCTGGGTTACGCATTTAAAAGTTGGGATAGCTCTTGACGCATTTCGCAAATGCCGTAGAATTCGGGTTGAGTAACCATAGAGGCAATCTTTTTACCCAATCAGGTGCAGCGCGAGCGATACGTCGTTCGCGCCATTTTGTCTTATCTAGGGGTGTAGATCACACATGGAGTTGAAGGATTTTAAAGCGTTACGCATCAGCTTGGCCTCCCCCGAACAGATTCGTTCCTGGTCTTACGGCGAAGTGACCAAGCCGGAGACGATCAACTACCGGCGGCTGCGACCCGAGAAGGACGGCCTCTTCGACGAAGCGATCTTTGGCCCGACCCGCGATTATCAATGCTATTGTGGCAAGTACAAAAACATCCGTTACAAGGGCATTATCTGCGACAAGTGCGGCGTCGAAGTGACCAAGGCAAGCGTGCGGCGCGAACGCATGGGGCACATCAATCTCGCTGCACCGGTGGCCCACGTTTGGTACACCCGCCGCGTGCCAAGCTTCCTCGGCATCCTGCTCGACATCACCCGCCGCAACCTCGATCGCGTGCTGTACTTCGCCCAATACGTCGTCACCTATGTGGACGAGGATGCCCGCCAGAAGGCGCTGAAGCGCTTACAGGAGGAGCACGAGAAGCGCATCGCCGATCTGGAAGCTAAGACGCGCGCGCAAGAGGACAGCGCGAGCGGCCGCTTGCTCAAGCAGCTGGTCAAACTACAGCAAACGCTGGACGAAACCAACCAGAAGTACGATGACCTGCTGCAGGACGAAACCGAGGCGCTGATGAAGGCGGCTCAGCGTGTGCAGCGCGAGATCGAGGCGAAGACCAACAAAACCATCCGTGCCCCGATCGTCTTCGAGCCCACGAACACCGTGATTGCCCAGGAGGGGGAGACGATTGGTCGCGTCCATCTCACCGCGCTGAATCGTGTGGTCAAGGAGCAGCTCAACGCCATCGAGCAGCGCATCAATGAAGAACGCGAGGCCAACACCGCCAAGATCAAGGGCGAGATCGAGATCTTGCAGAGCAAGGTGGACGATGACGCGCGCCAGCTCAGCGAACGCCTCGCCGAAGAAATCCAGCAGCTCAACGCCCGCTATGCCGCCGACAAGGAAGACCTCGAAAACTTGGCCGTGTGCCAATTCATGCCGGAGAGCCGAGTGCGCGACTTGCGCACCCGTTTTGGCAACGTCTTCAAGGCCGACATGGGCGCCGAGGCGTTCTACGAGATCCTGCGTCGCATGGATCTCGACCAGCTCGCCAAGGAGCTGTGGCGCGAAGTGCGCCATTCCCTCAGCAAGGTGAAGAAGAAGAAGGCGATCAAGCGCTTGCGCATCGTTGAGGCGCTGCGCAAGAGCGGCAACCGGCCGGAGTGGATGATCCTGACCGTGCTGCCGGTAATCCCGCCTGAGCTGCGCCCCATGGTGCAACTCGACGGCGGGCGCTTTGCCACGTCGGACCTCAACGACTTGTATCGCCGCGTGATCAACCGCAACAACCGCCTGAAGCGCTTGCTGGAACTGGGCGCGCCCGATGTGATCGTGCGCAACGAGAAGCGCATGCTCCAAGAGGCGGTGGACTCGCTGATTGACAACAGCCAGCGTGGCAAGGCGCTCAGCCGGCGCGGTCGCCGTGAGCTGAAGTCACTCAGCGACATGCTGAAAGGCAAGAAAGGGCGCTTCCGCCGCAACCTGCTCGGCAAGCGCGTAGACTACTCCGGCCGCTCGGTGATCGTGGTCGGGCCCACCCTCAAGCTGCATCAGTGTGGCCTGCCGAAGACGATGGCGTTGGAGCTGTTCAAGCCCTTCGTCATCCAGAAGTTGGTGGAGTTGAACTACGCCAACAACGTCAAGGGCGCCAAACGGGTGATCGAGCGCGAGCGGCCGGAAGTGTGGGAAGTCCTCGAGGAGGTGATCAAGACGCGGCCGGTGCTGCTCAACCGCGCGCCCACGTTGCATCGCCTCGGCATTCAGGCTTTCGAGCCGATCCTGGTCGAGGGCAAAGCCATCCAGCTGCACCCCTTGGTGTGTCAGGCCTTCAACGCCGACTTTGACGGTGACCAGATGGCCGTCCACGTGCCGCTCAGCCGCAAGGCGGTGGAAGAGGCACGCAAGCTGATGATCAGCACGAACAACCTGCTCAAGCCCAGCGACGGTGAACCGATCGTCGGCCCGACCAAGGACATGGTGCTTGGCGTGTACTATCTCACCCTGCTTGACCCTAAGCCGCTTCAGGGCGACGGCCGCGCCTTCTTCAGCTTAGATGAAGTGGAGATGGCTTATGAACTCAGGCAGGTGCACATCCACGCCAAGATCAAGCTGATGACGGAGACGTACTTCGACGAGAACAACGTCCGCTACGCGGATGGGAAGCCGCGCCGCCGTCTGATCGAGACGACGGTAGGGCGGGCGCTCTTCAATCGCATCGTCCCGCCGGAGATGCGCTTCGTCAATCGGGTGCTCGACAAAGGCGAAGTCCAACGCCTCGTGAACCAGACCTACCAGGTGCTTGGGAGCGAGCGTCAGCACGAGGTCGTGGCGTTCGTGGACGATATCAAGGACATCGGCTTCAAATACGCCACTCGCTCCGGCGTGAGCATCGCGGTGAGCGACATCGTCGTGCCGCAGGAGAAGTTCGACATCCTGGCCGAAGCCGACGCCAAGGTGCAAGAAGTGGAGCGCCAGTATCGTCGCGGATTGCTGACCGAGGATGAGCGCGAAGCGCGCACTATCGCCATCTGGTCCGAGGCGAAAGACGCGGTCGCCAACGCAGTCAAGCGCTCGATGGATCCGGTGGGCAACCTCAGCCTCATGGCGACCTCCGGCGCGACCAAGGGTGGCTTCATCCCAATTACCCAGCTCGCCGGCATGCGCGGCATGATGGCCGATCCATCGGGGCGCATCATCGCCTTGCCCATCCGCTCTAACTTCCGGGAAGGGCTGGATACGCTGGAGTTCTTCATTAGCACGCATGGCCAGCGCAAAGGTCTGGCCGACACGGCCATGCGCACGGCCGACGCCGGCTACCTCACGCGCCGGCTGGTGGACGTTGCCCAAGACGTGATCATCAACGCGCACGACTGCGGCACGCAGGCCGGCATCTGGATTCGCGCGACCGACGACGTGGGCGGGCAAAAGATGAAGGATCGCATCCTCGGCCGGGTAGCCGCCTCGGACGTCGTGCATCCTAAGACGGGCGAAGTGATCTGCCCGCGCAACCAGATGATTGATGAGCCCATCGTGGCAGCGATTGAGGCAGCCGGCATCCAGGAAGTCTACGTGCGTTCGCCGCTCACCTGCGAGCTGGAGCATGGCATCTGCCAAATGTGCTATGGCCGCGATCTCGGCCGCGGCAAGATGGTTGCCGTCGGCGCAGCCGTCGGCATCATCGCGGCGCAGTCCATCGGCGAGCCCGGCACGCAGTTGACCCTGCGCACCTTCCACACCGGCGGCGTGGCCTCCGGCAGCGACATTACCCAGGGTTTGCCGCGCGTCGAAGAGTTGTTGGAAGCGCGCAAGAAGCCCAAGGCCGAAGCCCTCATGGCCGACATCTCTGGTCGTGTGCGCATCGAGCGCTTAGAGGGTGGGGTGCGCCGCGTGGTGATCACCAATCAGCAGTTGCAGCGCGACGTGTATCACGTGCCCGGCAACTGGTCGTTGAAGGTCGAAGACGGCGACGAGATCAAAGATAAGGCTGTGATCGCGACGCGCGGCGATCAGGAGATGCGCGCCGAGCATGGCGGGCGCGTCGTGCGCGATGGCATGACGATCACGGTGGTCTATGAGAAGAAGGATGAGGTCGAATACGACGTGCCGCTGGCGGCTCGTTTGCTCGTCGCTGACGGCCAAGAGGTGAAAGCCGGCGACCCGATCACCGAAGGCACGAAGAACCCGCACATGCTGCTGAAGGTGCTCGGTCGCGAGGCGTGTCAGATGTACCTGCTCAGCGAGGTGCAAAAGGTATACCGCTCGCAAGGCGTGAACATCAACGACAAGCACTTCGAGATCATCATCCGCAAGATGACCAATCGGGTGCAGATCACGACGCCCGGCGACAGCGACTACCTGCCCGGCGATCTAATCAACCGCCTAGAGCTGGCCCGCGTGAACGAAAAGCTCGTCGCCGAAGGCAAACGCCCGGCCGTCGGCGTGCCGATCCTCCTGGGCATCTCGAAGGCGGCGCTGGCTACCGAGTCCTTCCTCTCGGCGTCGTCGTTCCAGCACACGATTAGAGTGCTGGCCGGGGCGGCGATTGAGGGCAGGCGCGACGACCTGATCGGCTTAAAGGAGAACGTCATCCTGGGTAAGCTGATCCCGGCCGGCACTGGTTTCAACCCCAACGTCATCCAGAGCTA
>JANWVF010000035.1 GCA_025056965.1 Thermoflexales bacterium
GCGTGATGGGATCGGGAAGTCAGGATCGAGCGACTCGCGCAGATACAGCCGGAAGCGGTGTTCAGGCGCGCCGCGCAGGATCGCCGCGATGACCTCGCGCGAGTAGCGCTCCGTGCCGGTCAGGCGCGCGCCGGTCGCGCGACTGGCGTCAATGCCAATCCACATAGCCATTTAGAGATTTTTATAGCAAATCAGTCTGTGTTGTAACAAGTGACTACGTCAACATCCGATCCAGACCAGGCACGAGCTACGCTATCGTAGGTCGGTTGCAGAGTTGAATGCGCAGATGTCGTCCGCACCTAATCCTGCACGAGGCGACTATGCCCCTTCTCCACAGTGCACCGGCGCACCGTCTTTCGATCCGGTCAACCCTGGATACATAAGCGAGCCACTGTGGCCGCCATATAATTAGATTAATTGAAGGGGGTGCGGAATGAAAGCGAAACAGTTCTTGCTAGCTCTCATGTCATGCATTCTCTTTCTCTCCGACTCATGGATGAAGGGCGTGCAGGCGTTGCAGCTTGCCGAGGCGGAGCCACTGCCCGGCTCTGGGGCAGCGCTACTAGAAGATCCTTCAGCTCCGTCCTTGCCCCGAGACATCTCCGAGACGGAGGTCTTGCCGCCTGCGGCGTTGGCACCTTTGGAGTGGGAGGAGCAAGTGCAGGAGGGGATATCTGCTCGGAATGTGTCTTCCTCCTTCCCGCCTCCGCTGCGGAACATCGCGAATATCGCCGCTGGAGGCGCACACACCTGCGCGCGAACTGACTTCGGCGAGGTCAAGTGCTGGGGGTATAACTACTTCGGTCAGCTGGGCAACGGGACGCGGGGAGGTTTCAGCAACACGCCGGTGAACGTCTTCGGGCTCAACGGCTGGGCGATCGCCGCCGGAGGCGATCACACCTGCGCGATGACCAGCGACGGGGTCAAGTGCTGGGGGGTAACTACTACGGTCAGCTGGGCGATGGGACGACTACAGACCGCAGCAGGCCGGTGAACGTCTCCGGGCTCACTGACGTGATCGCCATCGCCGCGGGCGGTGCACACACCTGCGGGCGGACTACCCCCACCACCAACCGCAGGGTCAAGTGCTGGGGGTTCAACTTCTACGGTCAGCTGGGCGACGGGATGTGGACAAACAGACCTATCTCCAACCCCACGCCAGGGGACGTCCCCGGGCTCTCCAACGTGCTCCAAATCGCCGCTGGAAGCGGCCACACCTGCGCGCGGATCATCGGCGGCGGGGTCAAGTGCTGGGGCTTTAACATCTCCGGCCAGCTGGGCAACGGGACGTGGGGAACCAACTTCCCCATACCCGTGGACGTCTCTGGGCTCATCAGCGGGGTGCTCGACATCGCTGCCGGCGGCCTTCACACCTGCGCGCTGATCGCCAGCGGCGGGGTCAAGTGCTGGGGGAGTAACGTCTACGGTCAGCTGGGCAACGGGACGCGGACAAACAGCCCCAACCCCACGCCAGTGGACGTCTCCGGGCTCTCCAACGTGCTCACCATCGCCGCTGGCTTCTATCATACCTGCGCGCTGATCACTGGCGACAGGGTCAAGTGCTGGGGGAATAACGTCTACGGTCAGCTGGGCGACGGGACGACGACAGACCGCAACAGTCCGGTGGACGTCTCTGGGCTCACTAACGTGATCGCCATCGCCGCTGGCGACTTTCACACCTGCGCGCTGATCAGAGGCGGTGAGGTCAAGTGCTGGGGCCGGAACACCGATGGTCAGCTGGGCGACGGGACGACAACAAACCGCTATACGCCAGTGTCTGTGGTGAATCTGACGAGAGCCTACCTGCCGCTTGTGAGGCGCTCGTCCTGAGCCAAGCTAGGGGGCGGGCTCTCGCCCAGCGACAAGCTCGCCTCCGCTTTCAGAATATCACATACCGACATGCGCCATCCGCCAAGCGGTGCTGATGCCGCTTCTGGCGCATGTGTCTACCTTAGCCACCGCTTCCGACGCATTCGGCGCAATCTGCGCGTGAAGAATGCAGTCGAGGATGCTCGTGCGAGCGCTGACTGTGCTAATATGCTTAAAAAGAACTCATGCCCGCGAAACGCGTCCCGGACATCGTCGTTGCCCGTCTGCCGCTTTACCTGCGCGCGCTCAGCGCCATGCAACACAGCGGCAAGGAGTTCACCTCCTCACAAGAGATGGCCCAATGGTTGGGCATCAGCTCGGCGCAGATTCGCAAAGACTTGTCGCACTTCGGAGAGTTCGGCAAGCAGGGCACCGGCTACTCCATCACCGGCTTACAACAGAAGTTGCGCCAGATCCTCAACCTGGAGCGCGAATGGCCTATCATCATCATCGGCGCGGGCAACATCGGCAGCGCCATCGCCAACTACCCGGGCTTTGCGCATCGCGGCTTTCGCGTGTGCGCCGTGTTCGACAACGATCCGCGCAAGATCGGCAGCCACATCGGGCGATATGAGGTTTACGACGTGCGTGAACTGCCGACGTTCGTGCGCCGGCATGGCATCCAGCTGGCGATGATCGCCGTGCCGGCCGAGTCCGCGCAAGAGGTGGCCGATCTGGCCATCGCTGCAGGCATCAAGGCAATCCTCAACTACGCACCGATCAATTTGAGCGTGCCGGATCACATCCGGGTGGAGAACATTGATCCTGTGCTTCACCTGCAACATATGACATACTATCTGGCATAGCGGCATTCTTGCCGCAGTCGGAGAGAGGATGAACGACCCGCGTCACCATCCAAGGGATGTCGGGCGAAGGCGGAGCGGCACGCCGCCCACCCAGCGCGCCGGTTACGTGCCGGCCGAAGAGCCGGCCATCTCGCCCGGCGCGGCGCGCTGGCCAACCGCCACGCGCCCCGTCGCAGATCGCGCGGCGGCGCCGCGCCCGCGATCGCGCGGGCTTGGTGCGCGGTTGGCGCGCCTCTTCTTCGCCTTCGCGCTGGTCACCTTCGTGCTGTCCTTTGCGACGATCATCCTCGGCCTGACCGGCTATCTGCTGATCGTGCGCGACATTCCCGACCCCGGTCAACTGGCGGCGGCGCAGAGCACCTTCGCCAGCACCAAGATTTTTGACCGCGAGGGCAATCTGATCGTCGAGTTGACCGATCCGACCGACCCGACGGCAGGCCGGCGCACGCGCGTGCCGCTGAACCAAATCAGCCCCTACCTCATCCAGGCCACGCTCGCCACCGAGGATCCCAACTTCTACCGCTATGCGCAGGGCGTCGGCTTCGACCCGATCGCCATTGTGCGCGCGCTCTACTACGCCCTCACCGAACGGGAGTTCGTCAGCGGCGGCAGCACGATCACCCAGCAGGTCGCGCGCAATCTGCTGCTGTCGCCGGCCGAACGCAGCGCGCGCACGCTGCAGCGCAAGATCCGCGAGATCGTGCTGGCCAACGAACTGACGCGCCGCTACACGCGCGATCAGATCCTGGAGATCTACCTGAACGAAAATTATTACGGCAACCAAGCCTACGGCGTCGAGGCAGCGGCGCAGCTCTACTTTGGCAAGCCAGCGCGTGCGCTGAACCTGGCCGAGGCCGCCATGCTGGCGGGCATCCCGCAGTCGCCGGTGCTCTGGGATCCGGTGACCAACAAACAAGGCGTGCTGCGCCGACAGAACGACGTGCTGCGGCTGATGGCGAAGGCCGGCTACATTACGCCGGAGCAAATCTACGAGGCACAGCGCGAGATCGAGGGGCGGACGTTCACCGCGACGTTGCCCAATATCTCGACCGTCGCGCCGCACTACATGCAATTTGTCAAGCAACAGCTCGACGCGGAATATGGCGCACAAGGGCTATACCGCGAGGGACTGCGCGTGTACACCGCGCTCGATCCACGCATCCAAGCGATCGCCGAGAACGCCGTCCGTCAGCAGATCGCACAGCTGCGCGATCGGAACGTCACCAACGGCGCCGTGGTGGTGATCGAGCCGAAGAGCGGTGAGATCCTCGCCATGGTCGGCAGCGCCGACTTCAACGACCCGACGATAGACGGCCAAGTGAACGTGGCGATCATGCCGCGCCAGCCCGGATCGGCGGTCAAGCCGTTCACGTATTTAGCGGCGCTGGAGCGCGGTTGGACGACGGCGACGTTGTACTGGGATCGGCCGATTACCTTCGTCAACGAGTACGGCCAGGTCTATGCGCCGCGCAACTACGACGGCAAGTTTCACGGCCCGATGCTCATGCGCGAGGCGCTGGCGCGCAGCATGAACATCCCGGCGGTGGAGACGCTGAACTTCGTCACCGTGCCGGGCTTTCTGGAGATGGCGCAGCGCGTTGGCTTGAACTTCCCGCCGAACCCGGCCTACGGGTTGGCCATCACGCTGGGCGGCGCGGAGGCGCGACTGCTCGACCTGACCGCGGCCTACGCGGTGCTGGCGAATCGCGGCATACGCCTGCCGGCAATCGCCATCACGCGCGTGGAAAGCGCCGACGGCCGGCTGCTGCGCGACTATCGCCGGACGCCGGGGCAACAGGTCGTGCGGCCGGAGCATGCCTGGCTCATCACCAGCATGCTGAGCGACAACGCCGCCCGCGCCAGGACATTTGGCGCGGACAGCCCGCTGCGGCTATCGCGCCCGGCAGCCGCCAAGACCGGCACCACCAACGACTTCCGCGACAACCTAACGGTTGGCTACACACCGGATCTAGTGGTCGGCGTCTGGGTGGGCAACAGCGACAATAGCCCGATGCGGAACGTCAGCGGCATCACCGGCGCGGCGCCGATCTGGAAGCAGATCATGGAGGAGGCGCTGGCCGGCAAGCCGGCGGCGGACTTCGCGCTACCGCCCGGCATCGTGGCAGTGGAGATTTGCGAATACGGCGGCCGCGCGCCTTCACCCAACTGTCCGCGTCGGCGCATCGAGTACTTCAGCGCCGACCAGCTGCCGCCGCCGCCCGACGAGAACGTGGAGCGCGCCGTTCAGATGGGCGATCCCAACCTGATTCACGCGCCTCAGCCTCCTTCTGGCCGGCCGCAATCCCCCGACATCCTGATCACGCATCCCACGCTGGGCGAGCCGGTTGCGCGTGGCCTGCTCTCGATCCGCGGGACGGTCAACCCGCCGGGCTTCCAGCAATACGTCGTCGAATACGGCGAGGGCGAGAACCCCGGCGAATGGAAGTGGATCAGCGGACCGCACCTGGCGCCGGTGATGGGCGGCCAGCTCACGGAATGGAGCATTGATGGTTTGCCGGCCGGGCGCTACACGATTCGCGTCACGGTGAACACGTCGCATGGCCCGCTGGTCGGCTACACGCGCTTCGAGGTCGGACCATGAGTCGTTGGACGGAGCTTTCCCTGCGCCGCACCCTTGGCCCCAAGCGATCTTGAAGCTGGGCAGCCCATCCGGAATGCGCCGTTGTAGGTTCGAGCAGTTCAGACTAAGCTTGTGATGAACAGGAAGCGCAGGGCGTTTCTCATCGGCCTGATCGTGGGCAGCCTCGGCGCACTGGTTGCGCCGATAGGCGCAGCCTCGGCCGAGCCGACGACTGGCGCCATCGGCGATCAAATCACCTACACCTTCGAGAAGGGCGATAGCCTGACCGCGATCGCGGAGCGTTTCGGGGTGAGCGTGCAGGCGCTGCGTCGGGCGAACGGCCTGGCCGGCAACCGCGTCATTCCGGGCAGCGTGCTCACCATCCCCACTGCGCCGGGGGTTGTGTCGCCCTGGCTCGCGCCGAAGATTAACCCGCAGCCGGGCGACGGCAAGGTGATCTATGTCAGCCTGAGCAAGCAGCGCCTGTGGGCATACGACGGCGACCGGCTCGTCTTCGACTTCCTCGTCAGCACCGGCCTGCCCACCGCAGAGCATCCCAACCGCGACACCAAGCCCGGCGTCTTTCGCATCAAGACCAAGATGCCCATGGCGCGCGCCAGCTTGTGGGACCTAGACATGCCGTATTGGATGGGCATCTACGACGCGGGGAGCATCGAGAACGGCTTTCACGGTATGCCCTCGCGCAACGGCCGGCTGGTGAATTGGCGCGTCGGCGCGCGCGGCTCGTTCGGTTGCATCGTGCTTAACATCCCCGACGCCGCTCAGTTGTACCGATGGGCGCCGCTCGGCACGTTGGTCGTCATCCGTCCCTGAGGGCAAGCCATGATCCTCTTCGTCTCGCCGCACCTGGACGACGTCGCCTTGTCGTGCGGCGGATTCGTGTATCGCCTCGCGTCCGCCGGCCAGCCGGTCACCATTGCAACGGTATGCACGGCAGACCACCCGACGGATTGGCCGCTGTCGGAAGCCGCACAGCACGAGCATCGTCAGTGGCAACTAGGCGATCGGCCCTACCAAGGCCGACGCGCTGAGGATGAACGCGCTTGCCGAGTGCTCGGCGCGAGCCCCGTGCATTTGAACCTGCTCGACGCGATCTATCGGCGCGACGCCTGCGGTGCACCGCTCTACACGAACGACTTCATCGGCGGCGCCGTGCATCCGCGCGACTGGGAAGTCCAGCTCCCCGCGGCGCAAGCGGTTCTGGCGCCGCTCGTCCGCGCTGCGACGCGCGTTTTCTGCCCCTTGGCTATCGGCGGTCACGTAGATCACGTCATCGTCCGGCGCGCCGTCGAATCGCTCGCCACGATCCCCGCTCTGCGTTACTACGAAGATTTCCCATATGCGGATAGGCCGGAGCAGTTCACACCGCAAGGTTGCGCATCGGAGCGGATCACGCTGACGGCACACGAGTTGGACGCGCGCATCCGCGCCATCGCGTGTTATGGATCGCAGTTGTCCGCCGTGTTCGGATCGCCAGAGGCAATGCCGGGGCGTGTGCGCGGCTATGTCTCGCGGGTGGGGGGCGAACGTTACTGGTTCGTCGTTGACTCGGTCGCTTCGCATGAGTAGCATATTGTGCGATGCTCATCTCGCGCCGCAAGCTCCTGAGGATGACCGGCAGCATCGCCGCAGCGATGGCTGCCCTGCCGCTGACGAACCTGACGCATCTGTTCGCCGACCGGATTGACCTGGAGATCGAAATCGAGCCGCAGCCGGACGCACCGCCGGCGCCGCTGGGCCGCGTCGCGAACTGGCAGGTGCAAATCCGCGCAGCGCCGAAAACCCAGGCTAAGCTCGTCCGCATTGCCAAGCGCGATGAGGTGCTGCCGCTCTATGCGCAGGTGATCGGCGACGCCGAAATGTCCCACAACGACGTCTGGTACAAAACCGATGAGGGGTATGTCTACTCGTCGTGGGTGCAGCCGGTGAACGACATTAAGAACGCGCCGGAGCCGGAGCGCGCCACGGAGAAGTTCTGGGGCGAGATCACCGTGCCGTTCAGCGATGCCCGCGTCGCGCCGGATCCGCACGCGCGGCGCTTGGCGCGCCTGTATTACACCGGCGTCTTCCGCGTGATCGCGGCCGCGCAGGACGCGAACGGCGAGTGGTGGTATCGCTTGCAGGATGGCGTGACGTTCAGCCCGGGGCCGTACGTGCCTGCGGCGCACATTCGCCGCTTCGACCCGTCCGAACTCACCCCACTCTCGCCGGGCGTCACGAACAAGCGCATCGTAGTTGACGTGAGCAAGCAGATCCTCACGGCCTATGAGGGGGATACACCGCTGCTCACCTCGCGCACGGCGACCGGCTACGGCCCGTTCCAGACACCGCGCGGCCAGTACCGCATCATCCGCAAGCGCACAACGTCGCGCATGATCGGTGGAACGGGCGCGGATTACTACGACCTGCCCGGCGTGCCCTTCCCCAGCTACTTCACGCGCAGCGCGATCGCGATTCACGGCGCGTACTGGCACAACGACTTTGGCCGGCGGCGCAGCCATGGCTGCGTGAATGTGCCGGCGCCGGTAGCGCTCTGGGTGTGGCGCTGGACAACGCCGGAGCTGCCCTACAATGAGGTCGAGGTGCGCACACAAGACCCCTCGGCTACGCCGGTGATCGTCGTGTGAGCGCGCCCGGCACGTTGCTTGTCGGTGAAAAGAATCAAGCTGCCCGCCTCTCCAAAGGAAGAAAGCAAGCAGCTCGTCACTTGGGGTGCCTAGACGGTCTCGAACCCTCAACCTCCTGAGCCACAGTCAGGCGCTCTGCCATTGAGCTATAGGCACCGCGTCGCAGTCAAATTGTAGCACATTTGCTTACAGGCGCATCCGTTCCTCGGAGCTGTTCCAGGGCTGACCGGATCAAATGAAAGTCAGTCGCTCCACCCTCCAGCACACACTGGCTCATCTGAACGTGGATGACCTGCTGCGTGCCTGGCAGACCTGGGTGGAAGAGGCGCGTGCGATCTAGCCACACGCCCAGTCGCCCCCCCCCCAGCTCGCCATCGCGATAGACGGCAAGGCGCTGCGCGGCAGTGCCGATCCGGCGACCGACGCACCGGCACTCACTGTGCTCGGCACGATGGTGCAGCAACTCGGCGTCGCGCTCACGCATCAACCGATTGCCGCAGGGACACATGAGACCGCTACCCTGCCAAGCGTGCTGGAGCAGCGGCTGTTGGCCGGGCGCGTGGTGACGCTCGACGCGGCGCACACTTCCCCGCGCACTGCTGAAGCGATTGTCCAAAA
>JANWVF010000072.1 GCA_025056965.1 Thermoflexales bacterium
GTAGGGGGTGCCATCTATTACGCCCGACCGGTTGACGCGCACGATATTCGGGTGGTCTAGGCCTAAGTTGCTCTCCTGCACGAAGCGCGCGCGCAGGGTGGCGTCGGCGGCCAAGTACGGCGGCAGTAGTTTGAGCGCGACTAGGCGACCGTCTGGCGCAGTAGCGCGATAGACCACGGCCATACCGCCGCGCCCGATCTCGGCCAAGTTGGTGTAGGGACCGAAGCTGCGCATCTAACCGGAACCCCTGACCGAAGTGTATAACGCCGGCGCCGCGCGTCTTGCGGCGCGTCACTCCTGCCTGGGCGGGCGTCCGTGTTTTGGGCCAGGACGGCTTTCGTGCCAGAATGCGCAGCATGATGACCGTTGGACCCGGCGAAGTCTTCTTGATCGGCGTGGCATGTCTGCTGGTGGTTATGCCGATTGCCTCGGCCGTGGGCTTCGTGCTGCGACGGCGACGCCGACGGCTCGGCAGGCCAGACCGCCTATGATTCTCAGCTGGCGCTCATCTTGTCATCATCCCGAGCGCGCGGTTTATCAGATGTCTCTAGGGCGAGTATGACACCATTACGGCCAATGAGTCGAACCGAGAAGGCGCTGGCCGTCGTCGCCTTCTGCCTGTGGAGCGCGATGATGGTCGGGGTGGGCTATGTGGCTCGCATGTTGACCGCCCCGGTTGAGCTGCGCATCGAGCGCATCTACAGCAGTGGTGGGCATGCGCTGCTCGATGAGGCATGGGGACATGTGCGCAATCACTTCGTCGGTAGCGTGCCCAGCGACACTTTGCGCAACTATGGCGCCGTGCGGGGGGCGCTGGCGACCCTGAACGATCGCTACACCACGTTTGTCGAGCCTCAGCCGCGCGCGCTGGAGCGAGATCACATCCGCGGCAGCTTTGGGGGCATCGGCGTCAACTTCGCGCGCAACGAGCGCGGGGAGATTGTGCTTTCGCCGATGCCGGACGGGCCGGCAGCCAAAGCCGGCGTGCGCGAGGGCGACATCCTCATCAGCATAGACGGCGCGCCGTTGCCTTCGCCGGCTGCGCTAGAAGACGTGGCGCGCATCCGCGGCGAAGTCGGCACGCCGGTGACGATCGAAGTGTTGCGCGGCCCGCAGCGGGAACGGCTGAAGTTCACCATCGTCCGACAGATGATCGAAGTGAAGTCGGTGGAGTGGCGCCCGATTACTTCGACTGTGCGCGGCGCAGCGGCAACGATTGGCTACGTGCGCATCATTCATTTCACCGAACGCACAGGCGAAGAGGTGAGGCGCGCGCTCGCAGCGCTGGCCGCTGCCGACTCTCAGGCCTATCTCATTGACCTGCGCGACAATGGTGGCGGTTTACTTGCTGCTGCGGTCGACGTGGCGAGTGAGTTCCTGCGTGAGGGCGTTGTTGCGATCGAGCAGCGGCGCAATCATCCCGACATCGTCCACCGGGTCATCACGGGTCGTCCGAAGCCGGCAGGTGATAAGCCCGTCGCCATCCTGGTGAACAGCAACACGGCCAGCGCGGCGGAGATCGTCGCAGGCGCGATCCAAGACCACAAGCGTGGCTTGTTGATCGGCACGAAGACTTTTGGTAAAGGATCGGTGCAATTGGTCTTCGACCTATCAGACGGCTCGGCGGTGCGCCTCACAGCGGCTCGGTGGCTCACCCCCCAGCGGCGGGAGCTGGATGGCATCGGCCTGACGCCGGACGTCGAGGTGAGCGGTTCTGCTGAGGAGCAACTTGATCGCGCGATCGCCGAGCTCGGTGAGGCCATGCGGCGCGCGCAATGAGGGAAGGAGCGCCGTGATCTGCGCAGGCAAGTGCCGCAACGAGTCAAGTGAGGAAAGTCACATACGATGGAACGCCCCGATTCGATCATGAGCAATCCGATCAAGAACATCGCGCTGGGCATGCTCGGCATGTTCATCGGCGCGTTGATCTTCATCCTCGGCATGACGGCGGGAGTCGTCATGTCGCGCCCCGGCGGCCTGCTGTTCGCAGGCGCGTCGCCCTTCTCACCGCATCCGTCCAACGCTGCCGTAAGCGCTGCCCAGAGTGACGCCGCAACCGAACAGCAGGGGCTGAACTACGCCCTGATCAACGATGTGATCAGACGCCTGCGCACTCAATGGTATGGCGAGATGCCGTCGAGCGCGAAGCTCACCGACGGCGCGATCAAAGGCCTAGTCAATGCCCTGGGCGATGAGTTCACCCAATACGTGGAGCCGCGCTTCGCCAAGATGCTGAACGAAGACATGACCGGCGCGTTTGAAGGCATCGGAGCGACGCTGAAACAAACGCCCTCCGGAGCCATTCAGATCGTGCGCACCTTCCCGGGCATGCCGGCCGATCGCGGCGGCGTATTGCCCGGCGACATCATCGAGGCGGTGAACGGCGTCAATGTACAAGGCCTCAACTCGACCGAGGTGGCGGCGATGGTGCGCGGGCCGCGCGGCACCGAGGTGACGCTCACGCTGCGCCGTGCCGATCGCCCTAGGCCCTTTCAGGTCACGCTGGTGCGCGAGCGCATCGAGATCCCACTCGTCTCCAGCCGGATGGTCGGCGATGGCTCGATCGGTTACATCAGCTTGCTCGACTTCAGCCAACCGGCCAGCAGGCAGCTCGAGAAGCACCTGAGGGAGATCCTGGAGAAGCAGCCCAAGGCGCTGATCTTGGACCTGCGCGACAATCCGGGTGGGTTGCTCAGCCAGGCGCGTGAGGTGGGCGACATTTTCTTGAAGAAAGGCGTGTTCATCATCGAGCGCGACTATCGTGGCAACAAGAAAGTGAGCTCGACCACCGACCGCGGCATTGCGCAGGACATCCCGATGGTTGTGCTGGTGAACGGCGGGTCGGCCAGCGCGGCGGAAATCGTCGCCGGTGCCATGCAGGACACCGGTCGCGCCACGCTGATCGGCGAGAGGACCTTCGGCAAAGGGTCGGTGCAGTCGCCGCAGACGCTCTCCAACGGCGGCCAGTTGCGCATCACCATCGAGCGCTGGTACACGCCGAACGATCGAGCCATCCACGGCGTCGGCATCACGCCCGACTACATCGTGAGCAATTCGCCGGAGGACGCGCGCGACGGCAAGGATCCGCAGCTCGAGGCGGCGATCGAGTTTCTCACCTCTGGGAAGACGCCGCCGCCGACGCCCTTTCCAACCGTCGCTCCTACGCCCCTGCCATGAACGCTACATCTGGCCGGGAACAAGCCGCGCATGCGAGAAACACGCCTGAAGCCGGGCTTGCCGCTGGCTCGTTCCCCGTGTCGGCTTGCCTGCCCCAAGCCATATGGCTAACGCCGCTCGCCGTCGTTGCCGGCGCCGTCGCTTCCGGCGGAATCATCTTTCGCCCCGACTACTTGCTGGCGCTGGCGATGGCGGCGCTGCTGAGCCTCGCGTGGGTGGGGGTGTGGAGCACGATCGCCGGCGTGAATTGGCATGCGCCGTTGGTCGCATGGCAAAACTGGACACAAGGCGCGCCGCTGGGGATGCTCCCCTACGCCAAGCCGGATTCAGATGCGGCCTATGCCTCGCAGCGCATCGGCCAATTGGTCGCATGGCTGCGGCAGGAGCTGCTGCCGTGCTACGGCAACATCCTTGCGTTCGGAGTAACGGCCTTGGTCGTTGCGGTCGTATTGGCGGCTGCGCTGGGCTCGCCGGCGGTGCTCACGGCGATCGTCGCCGTCTGCTTCGCGCAGATCGCCGTCATCGCCTGTCGCGGCAACGGTCACGCCAACGGCATCTTCGAGGGCGCAGTAGTGGTGGGCTTGCCGATGCTGCTGGGCGCCGCGACCTTTGCGCCCGTCGCCTTGGACGTGCTGCTGTTTAGCGTCGCCGCAGCCGTGGCGTCCGCCGGCATACGGGATCGGGCGTCGCGCGTGCGCGACATGGGCTATGCGCTGGCCACGCTGGTCGCCATCGCCACCCGACAGCCGGTCGGCGCATTTGCCTTGGCGGTGATCTGGGCGCCGCAGTTGGCGCTGGGTTTGCAGCGCAGCGGCCATGGCTGGCTGGCTGCTGCGATATCGGCCTTCGCCATCGTGCGCAGCGCGGTCATTCATAGCGGCGCGGCCTTTTGAGCGAGGGCGTTCCGGCGCAAGCGGCAGTCGGCAGGGAAGCGTCAGGTGGGCCGTCCTTTGGAATGTGTCGGCGCTTATAATCTCGGTCAAACCGTGCTGCGCGCCCAGGCGAACTTGAATCGTCATGTCCGCGCGCGCGATTTCTAGCAAGGAGCGTAAAGGCATGCCACACTTTGGACCGTTAGAGATCATCATTATCCTGGTCATCGTCATCCTGCTGTTCGGCGTCGGCCGCATCGGCAAGATCGGCGGTGAGCTGGGCAAGAGCATCCGCGAATTCCGCAAGGGCCTAGAGGGCGACGAGCCGAAGAAGCCAACCGAAACGGCCGCCGAAAGCAGCGAGACCAAAGCCTCCTAATTGTTGGATGGCCAGGTCGCCCTTCTCCGCGCGCGCATCGCTCGGGCCGCTCGGCGCCATCCTGAACGTCCTGCGCGAGGTAGACGTGCGTCCGGTGCGCATCGCGGCCGAGACGCCCTTCTTGATCGCGTTCGTCAGCCGCGACGTTCCGTTTGCTGAACACCTGGCCGCCCTGATGTATCGCGGCGACCGGCCGACCGACACGCCGACGCACCGCGCAGCGGTCGGCGCGCCGATTAGCGACGCCGTGCGCATCTCGCGCGCGAACGTCGTGGTCATCGTCACGCGTGATGACGCGCAGGCGGACGACGAAATGCGACTCAAGCGTGGGCTGGAGGCATCGGGCACAGCGGTGCTCGTGTGCTTCGTCCGCGAGCGCAGTGCGTCCTGGTCGCCGACGCAAAACGTCGCCTTGGATCACGCCATCGTGCTGCCGCTTGACGATGGCACGCTGGATGAACGCGCAGCGATTCAGCGTTTGACCGAAGCGATTCGTCGGCTCAAAGTGATTGACGATCTGGCGCTCGCGCGGTATTTGCCCGCCTTCCGTGAGCCGGTCGTGCGCGCGCTGATCGAGGACGTTGCCATGGCCAACGCCAGCTACAGCTTAGGCTCCGGCCTGCTGCAGATTAACCCGGCGACCGGCCTGCCTGTCGCCGTCGCCGACACCGTCATCCTCACGAAGAACCAGGCGGTTATGGCCTACAAGATCGCCTTGGCCATGGGGCTACCGGCGGATTTCAAGCACGTCATGCTGCAGATCGCCGGGGTGATCGGCGGCGGCCTCATCTTTAGGCAAGTCGCGCGCAGCCTGGTCGGCTGGCTACCCGGGCTGGGCATCGTGCCTAAGGTGGTCGTCGCTTTCGCCGGCACGTTTGCCATAGGCGAAGCCGTCTATCGCTGGAGTCGTTCGGGCGAGCGGTTGACCGAAGACAGCCTGCGGGTCATCTACGCGCTGGCCGTGCAGCGCGGCCGAGCGCTGCTGTCCCGATTGCGGCGACGTCGCGCCGCGCGTTCGGCCGAATCGTGGCGCAAGCCGGATTTGCCGCAGCGCGAGGTCGTCGAGTTCCCGTCGGCGTCGCCGCGTCACGCCGCGACGCCGTAGAGACAGAGGGTGATGCGTCATGTTGAAAGTAGGCGATCCTGTTCCCGAGTTCGAGTTGATGTCGCAGAGTGGGCCGGTCAGGTCGTCTGATCTACTCGGCAAGCGCTACGTGCTGTATTTCTATCCGGCCGATGACACGCCGGGCTGCACGAAAGAGGCCTGCGGCTTCCGCGATAACCTGCCCAAGTTTGAGTCGCTCGGCGTGCCGGTGTACGGCGTCAGCCCACAGGACGTCGAATCGAAGCAGAAGTTCGCAGCGAAGCACGGGCTGAACTTTCCGCTGCTGGCCGACACCGACCACAAAGTTGCCGAAGCGTTCGGCGCATGGGGCGAGAAGAGCATGTACGGCAAGAAGTACATGGGCATCTTGCGCACCACGTTCCTGATCGGCGCCGACGGCAAGGTCGAACACGTCTGGGAGAAGGTCAAGCCAGAGGGCCATGCGGAAGAGGTATATCGCTGGTTGAACCCTGCTGCCGAAGAAGCTGCCCCGGCCAAACCGGCGAAGAAGACGGCGCCGGCCAAGAAGAAGACCAGCTCCAAGAAGTGACGAGCGCTCGAGTGGACGCGTCGTCGGCCTGTGCTCCCTGCGCGCGATCGGGCGACCGTAGCGCGGGCGTCTCCACCGATGGATGATCTAACGGCCGACGTTCTCGTCATCGGTGCCGGCCTCACCGGCGCGATGATCGCTGCGCATTTGGCCGAGCGACACGTGCGCGTCAGCGTCGTAGACGCGCAGCGCGTTGGCCAAGCAGCGACGCGCCGCGCGCTCGGCTTGGCAACGCTCAGCCCCAGCCAGGCGCATATTCAGCAGACCAAGCAAGGGCTTGACCACCTCAAGCGCCTCACTTCGCGCTATGGGGCGTTGCTCCAATCGTGTGGCGTGATCCAACTGGCGACCTCGCCCGAGCGGCGACGCGCCTTGCAACAACTCAGCGCGGCTGTGCCGGACGTCGGCTTAGAGTGGACGACGCGGCCCGACTTGTTACCGCCCGGCTTCGATGGCGGCCTGCTGATGCGCGACAGCGCGTTGGTGAATCTCGACCTCTTGCTCGTTCGTCTGCTGCGCCATCCGAACATCTTGGTTCGCCAACACGTCGAAGTGCTCCGGCTCGAGAGCGCCGGCCATCTGACCTATGCGTTGTGCAGAGACCTGACGATCATGGCGCGCTGCGTCGTGTTGGCGACGAACGCCTATATCGGGTTGCTCTCGCCGTACTTGGCCGATTCGGTTCGAGGCGCGCGCGGCGCGGTGTGGTCCTCTCAATCTCCGACCGGCAGCGTGTCTCGCCCTCCTTACGCCGGTCTACCGCTCTTGTTTGACGATTGGCGATTCGCACTGGTGCCGGGCAAGGACGGTAGCCTACACGGCGCAGCCTGGTTGTGGCATGAAAGCGACGCAGACAAAGATCCGTCGGAGGAACTTCGGCGCTTCCTGCGACAGTTCGGCTTGGGCAAGCCGGAACAGACCAGCCGATGGAGCACGGGGGCGACGACCACAACCGATGACGGCGCACCCTTGGTTGGTCGCTTGAACGCCGAAGGCAAAGTGCTCTACGCCCTTGGCTTGGGCGCGTATGGTTTAGCCTGGGCGCCTATCGTCGCCGAACGGGTCGCGGCGCTGGTGTTCACCGACCGGTAACCAACCTCTATGGTGAGGCATGCCCTCGTGATTGCCTGTTTGCTCTTTGCCTTTGCCAACGTCGCGCGCGCGATCCTCGTGGTGCAACAGGCTGCCCGGCTGCCGGATCTGCCGGTTGCCGCGCCGGCGCCCTACATCGCGTTAATGAGCGCCATCGGGGGCATCGCGTTCGGCGTTTGTGCCTTCGGCCTGGCCTGTTCACGTCGTTGGGCGCCGCGTGTTACTATCGTAACCATCGTGTCATATCAGGCCTATCTCTGGCTGAACCATATCGCCTTTGCGCGTTCATCCGAGGCGACCGAGCGCGCCGGCTTCGGCATCTTACTCAGCGCGCTCTCCATCGCCTGCGTCGGTGGCGCTGCGCTGTGGGTGGATCGCAAGCTCACGGCGCGTCAAGTCGAGGTGCGGCGATCCGCCTCCTATCTACCGCCTGATGAATGACACTCACACCTAGACCTGTCATTTGTTATTCTGAACTGCCATGCTCGACTCCACCGATCCTCGCATCCGCAAGTTGCGCGAACTGCGCGCTCAAACCCTAGTTGCCGGCGGCGAAGACAAGATCAAAGCCCATCGCGCCAAGGGCAAGCTGACCGCTCGTGAGCGGCTCGATCTGCTGCTCGACCCCGGCTCCTTCCGCGAGATTGATGCCTTCGTCACCAATCGCCCAAGCGGCATCGGCATGAGCAACCAGCACTGGTTGACCGATGGCGTGGTGACCGGCTGGGGAACTATTGACGGCCGGCTGGTTTACGTCTTCTCACAAGACTTCACCGTGATGGGCGGCAGCCTAGGCGCGGCGCACGCCAGCAAGATCGTCAAAATTCAAGACATGGCGCTGAAGAACGGCGCGCCGCTCATCGGCATCAACGACAGCGGCGGCGCGCGCATTCAGGAAGGGCTGATGTCTCTGGTGGGCTACAGCGACATCTTCCTGCGCAACACGCTGGCCAGCGGCGTGATCCCACAAATTAGCGCGATCATGGGGCCGTGCGCGGGCGGCGCCGTGTATTCACCCGCGCTGACCGACTTCATCTTCATGGTGAAGAACACTAGCCACATGTTCTTGACCGGGCCGGACGTGGTGAAAGCGGTGACGCACGAGGATGTCACGTTCGAGCAGCTGGGCGGGGCGCTGGTGCACAACACCATGAGCGGCGTGGCGCACTTCGCCGCCGAGAGCGAGGGCGACTGCCTGTATCTCATCCGCATGCTGCTGAGCTACCTGCCCAGCAACAACATGGAGGATCCGCCCTTCGTGAAAAGCAAGGACGACCCCCTGCGCACCGACGACGCGCTGGATACCATCGTGCCCGACAACCCCAACAAGCCCTATGACATGAAAGAGGTCATCACGCGCATCGTGGATGATGGCAAGTTCTTCGAGGTGCAAGAGCACTATGCGACCAACATCATCATCGGTTTTGCGCGGTTAGGCGGCCACTCGGTGGGCATCGTCGCCAACCAGCCAGCGGTGCTGGCCGGCGTGCTCGACATCAACGCCAGCGAGAAAGCGGCGCGCTTCGTGCGTTTCTGCGATTGTTTCAACATCCCCATCCTCACGTTCGAGGACGTGCCCGGCTTCCTGCCGGGCGTGGCGCAAGAGCACGGCGGCATCATCCGCAGCGGCGCCAAGCTGCTCTACGCCTACTGCGAGGCGACCGTGCCCAAGATTTGCGTGATCACCCGCAAAGCCTACGGCGGAGCGTACTGCGTGCTGAGCCCGCGCGCCACGCGCGGCGATCTCGTGTTGGCCTGGCCGTCAGCCGAACTGGCCGTGATGGGCGCGGATGGCGCCGTGAGCATCATCTATCGGCGCGAAATCGCCAGCGCCGAGGATCCGGTCGCGAAGAAGGCGGAGCTGGCGCGTCAGTATCAAGAAGAAGTGACCAATCCGTATACCGCGGCGCAGCGCGGCTTCATTGACGACATCATCGAGCCGCACGAGACGCGGCCGAGGTTGATCAACGCGTTGCAAATGCTGCGCAACAAGCGCGACTCGAATCCGCCCAAGAAGCACGGGAACATCCCGTTGTAGGGCGATGCAGATGCTCGCTCCTCCGCCGTGGCAGTTGACCGGCGACGGCTTCATCTGGCTTTTCCGCTTCTCGCGGGCGTTCGTCGCGCGCTGCGGCTTCATGGCCGATTGGCAGCGCGCGCGCCTGACGAACACGCTTGGCGCGATGATGCTGGTGGACTACCGTCAGACCGACGTAGGACCGTATCGCGAGCTGTTGTTCATCCCCGGTCAGTTTGCCCTGAGCCGTCGGCGCGTGTTCTCCATCAGCAAGATCTACGTGAGCACCGCGGCCAGCGTGCGCGGCGGCGTCGAAAATTGGGGCATCCCGAAGGAGTTGGCCGCGTTCACGCGCGAGCGGCGCAGCGACGGCAGCGAGGCGTTCGGCGTCGCCTGCGACGGCCAGTTGTTCTTCTCTGCGACGCTCGCGCCCTTTGGGCCGCGCTTCCCGATCTCGACATCCTGGATGCCGTTGACCGTAGCGCAGGCAACGCGCGATGACTTGTTGATCACGCGCCCGACGGCAAGAGGAAGCGCGCGCCTTTGCCGCGTGCGCAGCCTGCGCGTGGATGGCGCGCGCTTCCCGGATGTCTCGCGCGTCAGGCCGCTGGCCGTGATCGCTGTGAGCGATTTTCAGATGACCTTTCCCGAGCCGGAGGTGGTGGCAGGGTACTTCGCTTCCGGCAACGATTAGGCGCGCTCCCACCGATCGCGTAGGCGCCTGCGCGCATCCGGATGCGACTCAACCCCGCAGCCGCCGCGCCCACTGCACCAGCGCGCCTACGAGCGCCCTGAGCTGGTCGCGCGCTTCCTGGTCTGTCAGCGTGCCATCGGCGTCGAACTTCTGGGACGCCAGCGGAATCATCAGCTCCGGCTTTTGGAGTAGCTGAAGGTTCAGCGAGGTAGCGATCTGCCGGAAGTGCAACTGTGCCCGCGCCGTGCCAAAGCGCCCGCCCGCTCCCATGATGGCCGCCGGCTTGCCGCTGAGTGGTTGCCCCGTCGCCGGGCGCGAGGCCCAGTCGAGCGCGTTCTTCAGCACGCCGGGGAGCGAGTAGTTGTACTCCGGCACGGCGAACAACAGCGCGTCGGCATCGGCGATCTTGGCGGTAAAAGCGCGCACGGCCTCCGGCAGCGTCTGCTCGTCATCTTGGTTGAAAAGGGGAATGCCGGATAGGTCGGCGATTTCGAGCGAGGCGCCTTCGGGCAGCAGCGCCTGCGCGTTGCGCAGCAGGGCAGTGTTGAACGACCCGCGCCGCAGGCTGCCGGATATGCCGAGGATATGAATGTGTGCTGATGATGACATACGGCGCGCAATTATCGCCGACCTCTGACCGGACGCGATGAGGGAGCGGGTGTAGTCGGACGATCCCGGCGACTTTAACGAGCGGGCGAATCGCATAGAATTCCCTCGTCGAACGACCCGGTGACGATGTCCACACCCTTTCAAACTCACGATCTCTTCGTCTCTCCGCTTGGCAACGACAACTGGTCCGGCCGGCTGCCCGAGCCGAACGCCGAGGGCACGGACGGACCGCTGGCCTCGCTCGCCCGCGCGCGCGACCTGCTGCGCCGACGCAAGCAGCAAGGCGAGTGGCGCGGCCCAACGACGGTCTGGGTGCGCGGCGGGCGCTATGAACTGGCCGCGCCGCTCGTCTTCACGCCGGATGACTCCGCGCCGGTGACCTATGCCGCCTACCCAGGCGAGCGACCTATCTTCAGCGGCGGGCGACGGATTACCGGCTGGCGCGCCGTGCCGCACCCGCTCGATCCCTCGCGCGGCGAGGTCTGGATGGCGGAGCTGCCCGACGTCGCCGCCGGCAAGTGGGCGTTTCGTCAACTCTTCGTCAACGGCGAGCGCCGCCATCGTCCGCGCCTGCCCAAGATCACGCTGGGCAGCGACGGGCGCGACGACTTCTATCGCATCGCGCACGTCGCGAACATCCGACTCGAAGACGCCTCGATCGCTACATTGTTCGAGGGCTACGATCGGTTCATCGCTGCGCCCGGCCAGTTCGACGCCTGGCGCAACTTGGGCGACATTGAGGTGGTGGTGTTGCATTACTGGATCGAGGAGCGCATGCCGGTGGCGTCCTATGATCCCGATACGCGCGAGGTAGTCTCCACGCGCTACAGCATGTTCGCCCTGCGCGACGACTTCACGCCGCGCTACGCGCGCTACTACGTAGACAACGTCTTCGAGGCGCTGAGTGAGCCCGGTGAATGGTATCTGGAGCGCCGCTCGGGCCGGCTCTACTACATCCCATGCCCCGGCGAGCGCATCGAAACGCTCGAGGCCTACGCGCCGGCCGTCGAGCAGTTCCTCAAGCTGGCCGGCGAACCCGATTCGGGCCGCTATGTTGAGTTTCTATGCTTCCGAGGACTGACCTTCGAGCATGCCGACTGGCGCGAGCTGGACGTATCGCACGAAGCGGATACGGGCATGCCCACCGCGCGGCGATACGCTGCCTCGCCGCAGGCAGCGACTCATGTGCCGGGCACGATTGCCCTGGTCGGCGCGCGCTACTGCGCCATCGAAGATTGCGTGGTGCGCCATGTTGGCTACTACGGCATCGAGCTAGGGGATGGCTGCCAGGGAATTCGCATCGTCGGCAACGACATCGGCGACCTCGGGGGCGGTGGGATCAAGCTGGGCGGCACGGACGCCGGCGGCCCACTCGTTCGCCGCACTGGCGACAACCTCATCACCGATAACCACATCCACGATGGCGGCAAGGTGTATCACAGCGCCGTCGGCGTGTTCGCCAAGCACACCTTCGGCAACCGCATCGCGCACAACCATATTCACGATTTCTACTACAGCGGCATTTCGTGCGGTTGGGTGTGGGGCTATCGCGAGAGCGTGAGCCGCGACAACCGCCTGGAGAAGAACCACATCCACGACCTGGGCAAGGGCTGGTTAAGCGATATGGGCGGCATCTACACGCTCGGCGTGCAGCCCGGCACAACCATCCGCGGCAACCTGATTCACGATGTGGAGAAGGCGAACTACGGTGGCTGGGCGATCTACCTGGATGAAGGCAGCGCCCACATCCTCGTCGAGGATAACGTTTGCTACAACACTAGCAGCCAGCCGCATCACACGCACTACGGCCGCGAGAACATCCTGCGCAACAACATTTGGGCCTTCGGTCGCGAAGGCCAGATCGCCCTCGGCCGCGCCGAACCGCACGTCTCGCTCACCTTTGAGCGCAACATCGTCATCACGCGGGGGCAGCCGATCTTCATCGGCGGCTATGCGAACGACTTCTCGAAGCGCAGCCTCATCAGTGATCTCAACCTGTTCTGGGATGTGTCGGGGGGCGAAGTCATATTGAGCGGCATGCGCCAAAGCGGGCGCACCGCTCCGATGCCGAAGTTCAGCTTGTCGGAGTGGCAGGCGGCCACCGGCAACGACCATCACTCGCTCGTCGCCGATCCGGGCTTTAGAGATCTGGCGAATTTCGACTTCACGCTCGCTCCGGATTCACCGGCGCTGATGTTGGGCTTTCGACCGATTGATCTTTCCGACGTCGGCCCGCGGCCGCCGGAGCGGCGCGACTGAGATCAGTTTGGCCTATGCGCGCGCTCGTCGTTGCCGACCGCTTGATCTACCGCGAAGACTACCCAGTGCCGCAGCCGCCGCCGGGCGAGGCGCGCATCCGCGTCGTGCGCGGCGGCATCTGCAACACTGACCTCGAAATTCTCAAGGGCTACTTCGGCTTTCGCGGCGTGCTGGGCCACGAGTTCGTCGGCGTGGTTGAGGCGCTTAATCCACTGCCGGGCACGACGCCCCACGTGGGCATCGGCGATCGCGTCGTCGGCGAGATCAACTGCGTGCCCTGTGACTCACCTGCGCGCAACGCCTTTGAGCGCGCCCAAGACCCGAGCCGCGACACGCTGGGCATTGATCGGCGCGACGGCGCGTTTGCCGATTACACGGTGCTTCCGATCGTCAACCTGCACCGCGTGCCGGAGCACGTGAGCGACGACGAGGCCGTCTTCGTCGAACCGCTGGCCGCCGCCTGCCAGGTGCTGGAACAGGCGCACATCAAGCCTACCGACCGCGTCGCCGTGTTAGGCGATGGCAAGCTCGGCTTGCTGTGCGCGCAGGTCATTGCCGCCGCTGCGCCGTGCGATCTAACTGTGATCGGCAAGCACGACTGCAAGCTGGCCATCGCGCGCGAGCGGGGCATCCGCGCCGTGCATATCCAGGAAGCGCCGCTGCGCGCGTTCGACGTCCTGGTGGAGTGCACCGGCTCACCGGCCGGCTTCGAGCACGCCCGGCAGCTGCTGCGACCGCGCGGGACGCTCGTGCTGAAGAGCACCTACCACGGCCTGCCACAGGTTAACCTCACCATGATCGTCGTGGACGAGATCACGATCATCGGATCGCGCTGCGGGCCGTTCCCCGCTGCGCTGCGCCTGTTGGAGCAGCGGCGCGTGGATGTGCGTCCGCTCATCCACGCGCGCTATCCGCTGGCGGAGGGGGCGCAGGCCTTTGAACACGCGCAACGGCCGGGCGTATTGAAGGTGTTGTTGGACGTGGCGTGAGCGTCGTGCGCGGCGTTTTATGCCGGCGTCGCTTCCGCCGCGGCCGGTTGCGTCTGCTGCTGGACGAGTTCAGCGGCGATCTCGATCTTGACCTCCTTGCCCACCAGCCAGCCGCCGGTCTCTAGGGGCATATTCCACGTCAGCCCCCAGTCCTCGCGGTTGATCTTGCCGGTAGCCTCGAAGCCGGCGCTCCATGTGCCCCAGGGCGACTTCGCCTTGCCGAGGTACTCGACGTCGAGCGTCACCGGCCTGGTCACGCCGCGAATGGTCAGGTCGCCGTGCAGCTTGGCGGTGTTCTCGCCGCTGCGCTCTACGCGAGTGCTCTTAAATTCGATGTGCGGATAGTTCGCCACGTCCAAGAAGTCGGGTGACTTCAGATGTGCGTCGCGCCTCTCATCCTTCGTGTCGAGGCTGTCGGCTTCGATCTTGACGTGGACTTGCGTCTTCTCGGGCGCGGCCTCGTCGAAGTCCACCGTGCCGCTGACGCGGCTGAATTGGCCGGTCGTGGTGGAAATCATCATGTGGCGCACCGAGAACTTCACGTTGGTATGTGCGGGATCGAGAATCCAGTTCATCGTTCTTCATCTCCTCCATACAGGGTTGTAAAAGGACAGGTGTCCGTTTGCGGGGTAGAATTTAGCGGACAAGTGTCCGTTTGTCAAGCGATTCCAAACGAACCGCGCCTGGCCTGAGTCGCCCCGAGCGACTACACTCAATCCATCTATGTCAGCGACGTCGAGGCCTGGGTCACCCTAGAAGCGATCTATGCGATCCATGAGGAGGAACAGCGCATCTCTGCCGATCCTAAATACGGCGCCGCAGCGCGCCGAGCGCGCCGACGCGGTGGCGAACCGCCAGCGCATCCTGGCGACCGCGGACAAGTTGTTCGCCAAGCGTGGCGTCGCCAACGTTCACATGGCCGACATCGCCAAGGCCGCGCGCGTCGGCCAAGGCACGCTGTATCGTCACTTCGCCAACAAGGGCGAACTGTGCTTGGCGTTGCTCGACGCGCAAATGGCCGAGTTCCAGGATCGCACGCTGAGCACGCTGCGCGAGATGAGCGCCCGGCGCGAGCGCAAGCTGGAGCAGCTGCTGTGGTTTCTAGACGCCGTGGTGCGCTTCAACGCCCGCCATGCGCCGCTGCTGTGCGCTGCGCAGCGCGAGATGATGCTGCCGGCGAGCCCGACCGGCGCGCCCTTTCAATGGCAGCGCTTGACCGTCATTGGCCTGCTGCAAGGTGCCGAGCGTGACGGCGAGATCGAAGCTAGCCTCGATCTGCCGGTCATCGCCGACGTCCTGCTGGCGCCCACGCACCCCCCTGTGTTCAACTTCCTACATGCGACCAGCGGCTATACGCTGGATCGAATCAGCGCGGCGATCCAACAAGTCGTGCGCGGGCTGGGTTGCCGCTGAGGGTGAGCGAGCGGCGCGGGCCTATGCTAATTCCCAGACGTCCAAAGACTGCACGCGCGCTCCGGCGGCGCCGAAGATCGCGATGCCGTCGCTCTCCGGCTGCGGAAAGATTAAATCGCTGATGACGAGGCGTCCGCCGTCGGCGAACACCTCGACCGAGTGGGCATCCACGAGCACATGGATCGTCAGCGCGCCATCGCGCAGCGGGCAGGGCGCGGCGTGACGCGCGTCGAAACGGGGCGAGAAGCTCACGTCGCCGGACCTGCTGCGATCCACGACCAGCAGGCCCTCGGCGGCGCTGTAGCCGATGATGGTCTCCTCAGCCGTGCCGGTGCGCACTTTCAGCCCAAATGCGTCGCCTGTCGTGCCGACAAACGTCGCGGCGATCTCCAGCGCCGTCCCGCGCACGCTCAGGGTGCGCAGCCGATCGTTCGCTTCGTCGCAGCTCACCTGCGCGATGTGCCAGTGCGCGCGCCGCAGCGAGCGCAGCTCGCGCGCCGGCTGCTGTGCCAAGCACAGCCGGCCGCCATCGGCACGCAGCGTCAGCTCGCGCGGCGCGCTCATCATGCCGCGCCAAGGCGCGGTCGGCGTCTGCGCAGCGTAGTCCCAGTGGCTCATCCACGCCAGCCAGACGCGCCGACCCTCAGGCGCGTCGTTCCACGACTGCGCCGCGTAGAAATCCCTGCCGAAGTCCACGCGCCGGGCGACGTCGGGTGGATCGTCGCAGGTGAATCGCTCTCCGTCGAAGTCGCCGATGAAGTACTGCGCACCGAAGCGTTGATCGTCCACTTTGAGGACCCAGCGCTGCTGCGCCGGGTCGTCCTCGACCGACAACGGGAAGAGGTCTGGGCACTCCCATGCGCCAGTTGCGGCGCCGGCCGGCCCGAAGTCGCTCAAGTGCCGCCACTCGCGCAGGTTCGATGACCCATACAGGCGCACCTGCTGCCGGTCGGCCAGCGCACACGCCATCACCCAGCGTCCGGACGGCGCGTGCCAGAACAGCTTGGGGTCGCGGAACTCGCGCGAGCCGATGGCGACGACCGGGTTGCCCGAGTAGGGCGTCCAAGTGCGCCCGCGGTCGCGGCTGAAAGCGAGGTGTTGCGTTTGCTCGCGCGGGCTGTGAGCGGTGTAGGCCGCGATCAGTGGCGGATGGATGCCGTCGCCAAAGCCCCCGCTGTTGTGCCAATCCACCGCTGCGCTGCCGGAGAAGATCATGTAATCGGCCTGCTCGGGCAGCGCCAGCGGCAGGTGCTCCCAGTGAGCCAGATCGCGGCTAACGGCGTGCCCCCAGCTCATATGTCCCCATTCGCTGCCGAATGGGTTGTGCTGATAGAACAGATGCCACTCACCGTCAAAATAGACCAAGCCGTTGGGGTCGTTGATCCAGTGCTGAGGAGGGGTGAAGTGGAAGTGGGGACGAGACGTTTGCAGGCTTGTCATCACACGTTGAAATCCGGCCTCGCTGCTCTGGCTGCAGGGCTGATGAACGACCGCCGCTCTGCGTCCGTGAGATCGTCGCGCGACGCCAGCGGCGGGCAGTATACCGCTTGCCGATCCGCAGAATCGGCTCGAGCAGTCTGAATCCGGGAACGGGAGCGGCTGGTCTAATGTTGCCGCAAGCTGCTTCGTGGTGAGGCATCGCACGGAAGGGCGGCCGGCAATCGGCATGAGCGACCCCGGCTGAGTCGGCGCGGCGGGGGCCGCCCTTCAAGCGCTTTCGCGGGAGGCAGGCATCCGGCCTCACGGCTTGGGCTTGAGCGTGATCTCGAACAGCTTCGGCCAGAGCTTGCCGGTGACGAACAGGCGATCGCCCTGCGCATCGTAGGCGATGCCGTTGAGCACGTCGGCGACCTGGCGCTCCTCGGGCGTCAGCAGGCCGCTCAAGTCAATCCACCCCCGCACGTGGCCGGTGCGCGGATCAATGCGGGCGACCCAGTCGGTCTGCCAGACGTTGGCGAACACCTCGCCGTTGACGTATTCCAGCTCGTTCAGCCGGACTACCGGTTGACCGCCGTCGGTGACCGGCAGCTCGCGCAGCACGGCGAAGCTGCGCGGGTCGAGGAAGCGCAGCGTGGCGCTGCCGTCGCTCATGATGAGGTGCGTCCCGTCGTGCGTCAGCCCCCAGCCCTCAGTGGGATACGTCCAGGTGCGCAGCAGGTCGAACGTCTGTGCGTCGTATACGAAGCCGAGGTTGTTCTGCCAGGTCAGTTGAATCAGCCGGCCGTCGAACAGCGCCAGCCCTTCGCCGAAGTGCTCGGCGGATAAATCGCGCCGCTGCAGAACCGCCCCGGTCTCCAGCGCCACGCGGCGCAGGCTAGAGCGACCGTACAGGCCGGTGCTCTCGTACAGCACGCCATCGGCGTAGACCAGGCCCTGCGTGAACGCTTCAGGGTCGTGCGGGTAGGTGCGGACGACGGTGTAGGTGTAGAAAACGGGCGTCGGCACGGCCTCGACAGTGACGGCTGCCGAGGTCGCAGGGATGGCCGATGGAAGCGGAGTGGCCGTCGGGCGCGCCGGCGGCGTGGCGCAGCCGGCCAGCGCAGCAACCAGCGCCAGCGTGAGGACGGCGCGCGCCATCGGCGGGCAGCGCATGTTGCCGGTGATCACGAGCGCCAATCGTAGCACGCGCGCCGACGGGCGATCGAGCCGTTGCGCGCTTTAGCCTCGTCGTCGGCGCGCGTCAGCTACCTTGGCCGGCGTCGCCGCGCCGCGCGCAGCTCGGTGTCCTGGGGATGGGCGGCGATCAGCGTGTCGAGCAAGTCGTCGAGCGCGCGGCGGTCGCGCGTTGCGGCGCAGGCCTCGGCCAACAGGTCAAGCGCTTGGCGGCGTAGTCCATCGTCTTGGACGGCGTCGGCCAGCCGAGCGGCCGCGACGAGGTGGGCCACCGCCGACTCGCTCCGCCCCAGCGCCCGCTCGGCGCGCGCGAGGCGGATGAGGTTGCGACTTTGGTCGCGACGAGCCGCGATCTGCTCGTAGATCGCTTGCGCCGCGGCGTAATGCCGATGAGCGATTTCGACTTCGCCGGCCGCCAGGCACGCATCCCCTAACCCCTGCAGCGCGTCGGCCTCGCCCAGGCGGTCGCCGATCGCCCGATAGAGCGCCAGCGCGGCGTCGTAGTCCGCGCGCGCCCCTTCCAGGTCGTCCAAGCGCCGCTTCAGGTCGCCTAGCGAATCAAGCGCGTTGGCCTCGCCCAGGCGGTCGCCGATCGCCCGATAGAGCGCCAGCGCGGCGTGGTAGTCCGCGCGTGCCCCCTCCAGGTCGTCCAAGCGCCGCTTCACGTCGCACAGCGGCAGTAGCTCTTTGGCCTCGACGATCTTCCGACCGATCGCCCGATAGATCTCCAGCGCGGCGTGGTAGTCTGCGCGCGCCCCCTCCAGGTCGTCCAAGCGCCGCTTCACGTCACCCAGCGTTTGCAGCGCATCCGCGCGATCCCGCGGCCGATCGAGCCGCTTGGCCAGCTCGAGCGCGGCTAGGGCGTGGGCTTTGGCCTCGTCTGGGCGATCGTCGTAGTA
>JANWVF010000094.1 GCA_025056965.1 Thermoflexales bacterium
GGTGGAGATGGTGATGCCCGGGGACAACGTGACGATGCGGGTGAAGCTGATCGCACCGGTGGCGTTGGAGCAGGGGTCGAAGTTTGCGATCCGCGAAGGCGGGTTGACGGTCGGCGCCGGCACGATCACCAAGGTGTTTGAGTAGTCAGCCAACTCCCAATCCGAACGCTGACATCCAGGCGAAAGCCGAAAGTCGTGATCGGGAAGGCTTAGGAATAGCAGAGTAGCGATGACCAATCAACGACTACGCATCCGTTTAAAGGCATACGATCATCGCGTGCTCGATCGTTCGGCGCAGCAGATCGTGGAGACGGCCGAGCGCACAGGCGCGACGGTGGTCGGCCCGGTCCCTCTGCCTGTGAAGATCGAGCGCTATACCGTGCGGCGTTCGCCCTTTATTGACAAAGACTCGCACGAACACTTCGAGATCCGCACGCATAAGCGGCTGATTGACGTGCTGAACCCGGACTCGAAGACAATTGACACGCTGATGCGGTTGAACTTGCCGGCCGGCGTGGATATCGAGATCAAGTTATAGCCTGCTGGGCATGTCTCGGCGGCGATCACGCTCTCGCGCTCGTGCGCCCGGCGGCCTCTACGGCCGGAGAGCCAATGATGAACCATGAGAAAGTTGATCGGACGTAAGGTGGGGATGACCCAGCTCTTCGACGAGAAGGGCAACGTCACCGGCGTGACGGTGATCGAGGCGGGTCCCAACTATGTGACGCAGGTGAAGACGGTCGAGAAGGACGGCTACAACGCCATTCAGCTCGGCTTCGGTGAAGTCAAAGCAAAGCGGCTGACGCGCGGCCAGCTGGGTCACCTCGGCCTGCTGAAGCCGGACGAAAAGCATCCAAACCGGCGCAAGCTGGAAGGCGTTCCACCGCTTGAGTATTTGGAGGAAGCGCGCGTCGAAGAAATCACCTACAAAGAAGGTGATGTCATCAAGGCCGACATCTTCACGGTGGGCGAATACGTGGACGTGAGCGGCACGATGAAGGGGCGCGGGTTCAGCGGTGGCATTAAACGGCACGGCTTTCACCGTCAGAAGAAGACGCATGGTGCGTCGGACCGCGAGCGCGCGCCCGGCTCGATCGGCGCAGGCACGACGCCCGGACACGTGCCGAAGGGGCGGCGCATGGCCGGCCACTACGGCAACACACGGGTGACGGTGATGAATGCTCGGGTGATGCTGGTGGATCCAGAACGGAATCTGATTGCCGTCTCCGGCTCGGTGCCTGGCGCGAAGGGCGGCATCGTAGTCATCAAAGAGGCGCGCAAGGCTAGGAAGAAGTAGCCATGAAAGTTCCAGTGAAGAATCTCAAGGGCGAGCTGGTCAGTGAGGTTGATCTGCCGGATAGCATCTTCGCCGCTCGGATCAGCCACCCGCTGATGCACCAGGCGCTGTTGCGTCAGAACGCCAATGCTCATTTGGGCACGCATAAGGTGAAGACGCGCGGCGAGGTGAATCGCACCACGAAGAAAGTGTATCGCCAGAAAGGCACCGGCAACGCCCGCCAAGGAAGCCGCAAAGCGCCGCACTGGGTGGGCGGTGGCGTGGCATTTGGCCCGGTCGTGCGCAGCTACCACCAGGACATGCCAAAGAAGATGCGCCGCGCGGCGATTCGCAGCGCGTTGTCGCAGAAGGCCGCCGATCAACAGATCGTGGTCGTGGACAAGCTGGAGATGAGCACACCCAAGACGAAGGTGTTCGCCGAGGCGATGCAAGCGCTCGGCGTCACCAAAGGGCTGGTTGTGCTGCCGGGCCGCATGGAGGCCGTGGAGAAGTCGGCGAGCAATCTCGCGAATGTGAAGACGTTGCACGCTCGATATCTCAACATCCGCGACATCTTTAAGTATGACCAACTGGTGATGCCGCTGGATGCACTTGAGGTGATCAAGGCCTGGTTAGGGCAGGGAGAGAACGATGCATCCGTATGAAGTGTTGAAGCGCCCGGTCATCACGGAGAAGACTCAGTGGCAGGTCGGCTACGAAAAGCCACAGTATGTCTTCGAGGTGGATCCGCGCGCCAACAAGCAGCAAATCAAGGAAGCGGTCGAAATCGCCTTCAACGTGAAGGTGACGCGCGTCAACGTCATCGTGATGCCAGAGAAGCGCCGCCGCAGCCCACGCAGCCGCATCACCGGCCGCAAGGCGAAGCATATCCAACGCTCGCCACAATGGAAGAAGGCCATCGTCCAAGTGAGCGAGAAGGACCGCATTCCACTCTTTGAAGGAGTTGCGTAGCGCCATGCCAGTCAAGACGTACAAACCTACGACGCCGAGCCGTCGCGGCATGACCGTGAGCGATTTCGCGGAGATCACGACCGATCGGCCGGAGAAATCGCTGTTGACCGATCTGCGCCGCAGCGGCGGGCGCAACGTGCGCGGCAAGGTGACGACGCGCCATCGAGGCGGCGGCGCCAAGCGCGCGTATCGCATCATTGACTTCAAGCGCAACAAGATCGGCGTCCCGGCGCGCGTAGCGACGATTGAGTATGACCCCAATCGTTCGGCGCGCATCGCGCTGTTGTACTACGCCGATGGCGAGAAGCGCTACATCCTTGCGCCGATCGGCTTGCAGGTAGGCGATGAAGTCGTGAGCGGACCGGAGGCCGAGATTCGCCCGGGCAACGCGCTGCCGCTGGCCAACATCCCGCTCGGCACGGTGGTGCACAACGTTGAATTGCGGCCGGGCAAGGGAGGTCAGCTCGTCCGCTCGGCAGGCGCTGGGGCCCAGGTGTTGGCCAAGGAAGGCGACTACGCGACGCTGCGCATGCCCAGCGGCGAGGTGCGCATGGTGTTGCAGACCTGTATGGCCACCATCGGGCAAGTGGGCAACGTGGACCACAGCAACGTTAAGTTGGGCAAAGCCGGTCGCAAGCGCTGGTTGGGTATCCGGCCAACCGTGCGCGGCTCGGCCATGTCTCCTCGTGACCACCCGCACGGTGGCGGTGAGGGCCGCTCGCCGATCGGCAAAGATGCGCCGCGCACGCCGTGGGGCAAGAAGGCGCTAGGCGTGAAGACGCGCCGCAACAAGCGCACGAATCATCTGATCGTGCGCCGTCGCGAGAAGAAGCACAAGAAGAAGTAGTCAGTAGGTTCGCATCGGCTTTCAAGACCTGAGGTTGAGTAACGCCAATGTCTAGATCACTAAAGAAGGGACCATACGTGCAGGCCAAGCTGCTGAAGCGGATCGAGGCGATGAATACGCGCGGTGAGAAGAAGGTCATCAAGACCTGGTCGCGTGCCTCGACCATCTTCCCGCAGATGGTGGGACATACCATTGCGGTTCACGACGGACGCCGGCACATTCCCATCTACATCACCGAGAACATGGTGGGACACAAGCTGGGTGAATTTGCGCCGACGCGCACCTTCCGCGGTCACATCACTAAGGAAGAGAAAGGCGCCGGCAAGGAGTAGACGCACGCATGGCTAAGCTGGCTGAGAATGAAGTGCGCGCTGTGGCGCGCTACATTGGTATGTCGCCGCAGAAGGTGCGCCTAGTGGCCGACTTGGTGCGCGGCAAGAAAGCAAAGGAAGCGCTGGAGCTCCTACGGTTCACCCCGAAAGCGGCTGCTGAACCGGTGAGCAAGGTCATCGCCTCGGCAGTGGCGAATGCGGTCGAGAACAAGCAGTTCGCCGAGGCTGATCTGGTCATCAGCCAAATTTACGTGGATGGTGGCCCGATCCGCCGCTGGCGTCGTTTCGCCGCGCGCGGACGCTTCCGGCCGATCGAGCGCAAAAGCTCACACATCACGGTAGTCCTGCGCGAGGTGTCAGAAGATTAATAAGCTGATTGCCACGCTCGCGCGTTTCGGCGCTGAAGCGGTGGCCTAAAGAACGAAGCGACATGGGACGAAAAGTTCATCCATATGGGTTCAGGCTCGGCATCATCCGTGATTGGAAGAGCCGCTGGTATGCGCCCAAGAGCGAATACACCAAGCTCCTCTTGGAGGACATGCAACTGCGCGATTATCTGCGCACCAAGATGGATGCCGAAAATGCCGGCGTGTCCGACATCACAATTGATCGCTTCCCGCCGAATCAGTTGCACGTGGTCGTATACACTGCACGCCCCGGCGTGGTGATCGGTCGCAAGGGGGCAGCGGTGAAGGAGATCCGCGAAGGCATCGAGAAGATGACCGGCAAGCGGGTCAAGCTCGATATTCAGGAGATTGTCAAGCCAGACCTAGTGGCGCAGCTGGTGGCAGACAACATCGCCCAGCAGATCGAGCGGCGTATTCCGCACAACCGTGCGATGAAGAAAGCCGTCCAGAGCGCGATGCAGAGCGGCGCGCTGGGAATCAAGATCGAATGCGCCGGTCGCCTGAACGGGAGCGAGATGAAGCGCACCGATAAGGTGATGGAAGGGCGCATTCCGCGCAACACGCTGCGCGCCGATATTGACTTTGCCAAGGCCGAAGCCGATACGACCTACGGCAAGATCGGCGTGAAAGTCTGGATCTACAAAGGTGACGTCCTGCCCGACATTCCGCAGGAAGAGCTGACTCGGCCATCGCGCACGCAGCAGCAAATGCCGCGCAGCCGACGCGAGCGGCGCGGAGGGCGTGGGTCGCGGCGCGGCGGCGATCGCGCCGCCCAGGCCGGCAACGGGATGGACAGAGGTGCAGCGCCGTCGGGTGAATGACGCATGCGGCCGGCATGCTTCTCTAGCCAAACTGCTTAGACTTAGCATCCGGCCGGAGCTACGAGCGAGGTAGACACCATGTTGATGCCGAAAAGGGTCAAATACCGCAAGCAAATGCGCGGGCGCATGAAAGGCATGGCCAGCCGCGGCAACACGATTGATGCCGGCGAGTTCGGCTTGCAAGCGTTGGAGCCGGCCTGGGTGACGGCCAGGCAGATCGAGGCCGTGCGCCGCGTGATCGTGCGTGAGATGAAGCGCCGTGGCAAGATGTGGATTCGTATCTTTCCGGATAAGCCGGTGACGGCGAAGCCGGCCGAGACCCGCATGGGCAAGGGCAAAGGCTCGGTGGATCACTGGGTCGCCGTCGTGAAGCCGGGCCGCATCATGTTCGAGGTCGCCGGCGTGCCCGAGAGCGTCGCCCGCGCTGCGCTGACTCAGGCGGCCTACAAGCTACCGATGAAAACGCAGGTCGTGGCCGAGTCGCAGATGGAGGGATGATCCGATGCAGGCACGTGAACTGAGTAAGCTGCCGACGCCGGACTTGGAGGCTAAGCTCGACGATGCCTATCGCGAGCTGTTCAACCTCCGCTTCCAGCGCGCGCAGGGGCAATTGACCGATACAAATAGCATCAAGCGTGCGCGCCATAACATCGCGCGCATCAAGACGATTCTGCGCCAGCGCGAGCTGGCCGCGCAGCTCATCGCTAAGCGCGGTGAGCAAGCATCATAACGGGGGCACGGATATGGCAGAAGAGCGACGTCGTCGTCTGACCGGTGTGGTCGTCAGCGACAAGATGCAAAAGACGATCGTGGTGCGCGTGGAGCGCACCGTGCGTCATCCTTTGTACAAGAAAGTGTTGACGCGCAGCAAGAAGTACAAAGCGCACGACGAGCACGAGCAAGCGCGCGAAGGCGACCTGGTGCGCATCGTCGAGCACCCGCCGATCAGCAAGACCAAGCGCTGGATGTTGGAAGAGGTCGTTGCTAAGAAGGAAGGTTAAGCCATGATTCAGCAAGAGACGCGACTGCAGGTGGCGGATAACACCGGCGCCAAAGAGCTGCTTTGCATTCACATCCACGGCGGCCACCGGCGGCGCTACGGGCGCGTCGGCGACGTGATCACGGCGACGGTCAAATCCGCCAGCCCGACTGCCGACGTGAAGAAGAGCTCGGTCGTCAAGGCGGTCATCGTGCGCGTGGCAAAGGAATATCGCCGTCCCGACGGTTCGTATATTCGCTTCGACGATAACGCCGCGGTGATCCTAAGCGACGACGAGGTGAACCCGCGCGGCACGCGCATCTTCGGTCCGGTGGCGCGCGAGTTGCGCGACAAGGGCTTTATGAAGATCATCTCGCTGGCGCCGGAGGTGTTGTAACGGGCGCAAACGCAAGTGGCCGACTGGACTGACCAGCGGCTCGTCGGAGGAAGAAGCGTATGAAGATCAAGAAAGGCGACACTGTCCTGGTGATCACCGGCGAATACAAGGGTAAGCGCGGCGAGGTCGTGCGCGCGATCCCCAAAGAGAACAAGATCGTGGTCAAGGGCGTGAACATCGCCAAGAAGCATGCCAAGCCGCGGCGCGCCGGTCGCCGGGTGGTGCAAACCGGCATCATTGATGTCGAGATGCCCATCCACGTTTCGAACGTCAAGCTCATTGCACCGAGTGGTAAGCCCACCCGCGTGAACTATCGCATCGTGGACGGCGTGAAGAAGCGCTACTCGAACAAGCTGGACGAGGTGTTAGATTAGCCATGGCCGATCTCAAGAAGCAATACCTGGAAGAGATTCGTCCGGCGCTCATGAAGGAATTCGGCTACACCAACATCATGCAGGTGCCGAAGATCGAGAAGATCGTCGTCAACGTCGGCGTCGGGCGCGAATCGGCCGACAATCCCAAGGCGGTGGATTCTGCCGTCAACGACCTGACCGTAATCACCGGTCAGCGGCCGATTGTGACGAAAGCGCGCAAATCCATCGCCGGTTTCAAGTTGCGCGAAGGGCGGCCGATCGGCGTGAAAGTGACGCTGCGCGGCAAGCGCATGTACGACTTCCTATACCGCCTGATCCATTTTGCCCTGCCGCGCGTGCGCGACTTTCGCGGGGTGTCGCCCGATGCTTTCGACGGTCGCGGCAATTACACCCTAGGTCTGCGCGAACAGATCATCTTCCCGGAGATTGACTACGACAAGATTGACAAGGTGCGCGGCCTCGAGGTCACCATCGTCACGACGGCCAAGACTGACGAAGAGGGGCGGGCGGTGCTGCGCGCCTTTGGCATGCCGTTCAGCAAACCAGGAGATAGCAAGAAGGGGTAGGACATCTATGGGAAAGACGCCGAGAACAGCGATGATGTATCGCGAGAAGCGCCGCAAATATAAGGTGCGCATTCGCAATCGCTGCGCCGTCAGCGGTCGTGCGCGCGGCTATATGCGCAAGTTTGGCGTGTCGCGCATCGTCTTTCGCGAAATGGCGCTGCGTGGTGAGATCCCGGGCGTCCGCAAGGCATCGTGGTAACTGGAGCAGACATGGCAAACGACTCACTGGGTGACATGCTCACGCGCATTCGTAACGCGGCTGCCGTTGGTCATTCCAAGGTCGCCGTGAGGGCGTCTAAGCTCAACGAGCGCGTGGCGCAAATTCTCAAGGAAGAGGGCTACTTGGACGCCTACGAAGTGATCGAGGTGGATGGCAAGCGCACGCTGAGCCTAACCCTGCGTTACAGCGGCGAGCGCCGCTCGCGCAAGCCGGTGATCACCGGCCTGCAGCGGGTCAGCCGACCGGGCCGGCGCATCTATGTGCCGAAGGCGGAGATCCCGCGCGTGCTGAGCGGCATCGGCGTTGCCATTCTCTCGACGCCGAAAGGTGTGATCACCGATAACCAGGCTCGGCGACTCGGCGTAGGCGGCGAGGTGCTGTGCTACGTATATTGACGGACAAGGAGCGAATCATGTCGCGAATCGGGAGGAAGCCGATCGAGTTGCCCAAAGGGGTGGACGTAGCGATCAACGGCAGCCTGGTCACCGTCAAAGGGCCGAAAGGTGAGCTGAAGCGCACGTTTCCGCCGCAGATCCGCGTCCTAAAGGAAGGGAATGTCGTGCGCGTTCAACGTGAGGGCGACGAGGACGAGGTGCGTGCGCTGCATGGCCTGTCGCGCGCCTTGTTGGCCAACATGGTCAAGGGCGTCTCGGATGGCTATCAGAAGGTGCTGGAGATCGGCGCTGAGAGCGTCGGCTATCGCGCCGAGATGAGCGGTGGCAAGCTCGTTCTATACCTCGGTTACTCGCACCCCATCGAGTTTCCGCCGCCGCCTGGAATCACCTTCTCTACAGATGCGAAGACGCGCACCATCACGATCAGCGGCATTGACAAGGAGCTGGTCGGCGAGGTCGCCGCGCAGGTGCGCAAGCTGCGCCCGCCGGAGCCATACAAAGGCAAAGGCCTGCGCTACCAAGGCGAGGTGATCCGCCGCAAGGCTGGTAAGGCAGGCAAGACCGGCAAGGGCAAGTAAGTCCAAGGCACAAGGTCGCCGGCGAGCGTCCGTGGGCCTGACCCAGGTGATGAGTGGTCGGCGACGAGGGAACTGAACATGACGAAGCAACGAGAAGAGTCGCGTGAACGACGGCGCCGGCGCGTGCGCGCCAAAGTATCCGGCACGGCCAGCCGTCCGCGCTTGAACGTATTTCGAAGTTTGAAGCATATCTACGCGCAAGTGATTGACGACGAGGCCGGCCACACGCTGGCTGCGGCATCGAGCCTGGAGAAGGCAGTGAGAATGCAGACGGGCTTAAAGAAGGTCGAGGAGGCCTTGTTGGTGGGCAAGTTGATCGCAGAGCGCGCTCAGCAGAAGCAGATCAAGCGCGTTGTCTTCGATCGCGCCGGCTATCGCTACCATGGGCGCGTCAAGGCAGTGGCCGAAGGCGCCCGCCAGGCTGGCTTGGAGTTTTAACACATGGTGAGCAAGAATCCGCAAAAGAGCCGAGAACGTGATGGGCGGCGCGGCTCCTCCCGCCCGGAGAGCGAAGCCTCGGAGCTGGACATCCGCATCGTGGATGTCACGCGCGTGGCGAAGGTGATCCAGGGAGGGCGGCGCTTCGCCTTCCGTGCGCTCATCGTCGTGGGCGATAACAACGGTCGCGTAGGCGTTGGCCTGGGCAAGGCGCGCGCGGTGCAAGATGCGATCCGCAAAGCGACCGATCGCGCGCGCGCCAACATGCAGCGGGTGGAGATCGTCGGCACGACCATTCCGCACGAGGTGATTCGGAAGTTCGGCAGCGCCAAGGTGATGCTTAAGCCGGCCTCGCCTGGCACCGGCGTCATCGCCGGCGGCGGCGTGCGCGCCGTGCTGGAGGCCGCAGGCGTCAAGGACGTGTTGACGAAGTCGCTCGGCTCGCCCAACAAGCTCAATACGACCTATGCCACGTTTGAGGGCTTGTGCGCGTTGAAGAATATCAACGAAGAGGCGAAGCGGCGCGGCAAGAGCGTCGCCGAGATTCAGCCGTTCTGGAGGCGAGGCAATGGCAGCAGCGACAACTGACGCCACGGTCAAGCGAATAACGGTGAAGTGGGTCAAGAGCGCGATCGGCTACGATGCGCGCCAAAAGCGCACGCTGAAAGCGCTCGGCTTCCGCAAGCTTGGCCAGGAAGTGCAGCATGAAGATACGCCACAAATTCGCGGCATGTTGAACGTGGTGAAGCACTTGGTGGAAGTCAAATGAAGCTACACGAGATCAAACCTGCGGAAGGTTCACGCAAGCGCAAGAAGCGCAAGGGCATCGGCATCGCCGCCGGCCAAGGCAAGACGGCCGGCCGCGGCCAGAAGGGTCAGGCGGCGCGCACAGGTGGCGTCAAAGGCCCTTACTTCGAGGGTGGCCAGTTCCCGATGGTGCGCAAGCTGCCCTTCATGCGCGGCATCGGCTTCAACAATCCTTACCGGATCGTCTATCGGCCGGTGAACGTTGGGCTGTTGGCCGAAAAGTTCGAGGCCGGCAGCGAGGTTACGCCTGAAGCGTTGGTGGCAGCGGGCATCGCGCGCAAGAGCGATAAGCACATCGCCATCCTCGGCGTGGGCGAGTTGAACATCCCGCTGAAGGTGACGGCGCACAAGTTCTCTGAAACAGCCAAGCGGAAGATCGAGCAAGCCGGCGGCACGGTGACGAAGCTGGAAGTGAAACGTGGCGGCTATCGCACGCGCTAGCACCGATCACACTAAGGCCAGGCTCGGCAGAACTAGCGCAAAAGGCTGAAAGGTATGTTGCAGGCACTACGCAGCGCCATTACGCTGCCAGAGATTAGGAATAAGATCATCTTCACCCTGTTTATCCTGGTCATATATCGGCTTGTCTCACATGTGCCGGTGCCAGGGGTTAACCCGGAAGTCTTGCAGCAGATTCGGGTCGCCGTGGAGCAGGGTCAGGCCGGCGGGTTGGGCAGCATCGTGGGATTGCTTAGCCTGCTGTCCGGCGGCGCGGTGTTCAACTTTTCCGTGCTGGCCATGGGTGTGTATCCGTATGTGACGGCCTCGCTCATCCTTCAGCTGCTCATCCCGGTCATCCCGCGCCTAGAGGAGTTGGCCAAGGAAGGCGACCAAGGCCGCCGCAAGATTAACCGATTGACCTACTTTCTGACGGTGCCGATGGCAGCCCTGAACGCGATCGGCCAGGTCAACATCTTCGAGAGCATCGGCGCGCAAGTGGCCGATGGACAGCGCGTGTTGCCGCAGTGGGGGCTCGACCGGCCGGAGTTCATTCTGCCGACGATCGTGACGATCGCAACCATGACCGCTGGCACGATGTTCGCCGTCTGGCTCGGCGAGCTGATCACCGAGCAAGGCATCGGGCAGGGCTTGTCCATCATCATCTTCGGCGGCATCGTGGCCCGCATCCCGAGCAACATTGCCCAAATTGCCGCCACCAGCACCGCCTTCGCCACCTTGCTCGCGTTCGTGGTGATCATCGTGATCACCGTCATTGGGATCGTCTACATTCAGGAAGGTGAGCGGCGCATCCCCGTGCAATATGGCAAGCGCGTGCGTGGGCGCCGCGTGTTGGGCGGTGCCGGCACGCACATCCCACTCAAGGTGAACACGGCGGGGATGATCCCATTGATCTTTGCGCAGGCGATGCTGGTCTTCCCCGCGATCATCGCCGGGTTCTTCGTCAACAGCAGCGACGCAGGCGTGCAGCGCTTCGCGCAGGATGTCGTCAGCTTGTTCAGCGCCGGCCAGGCCAGCTCGGATGCCCTGTCATGGAGCCTGGTGTTCTACACCATCATGTACTTCTTGCTGGTCATCGGCTTCACCTACTTCTACACCGACGTCATGATGCAGCAGCAAAACCTGGCCGAGAACCTACAGAAGCAGGGCGGCTTCATCCCCGGCATTCGGCCGGGCAAGACCACGGAAGTGTTTGTCACGCGCGTCATGCGACGATTGACGCTGGTCGGCGCGCTCTTCCTGGGTTTTCTGGCCATCTTGCCCTATCTGCTGAACTTCTTGTCGCATGTGCCCGGCTTCTTGTTCTTGCGCCCGGTGGGCAACAACAACTTGTTGCTCTCCGGCGCAGGATTGCTGATTGTCGTCGGCGTCGTGTTGGACACCATGCGGCAACTCGAGGCGCAGTTGATGATGCGCAACTACGAAGGGTTCATCAAATGATGCGCAGATGCTCTTCGGTCGCGGCGGTGAATCAGGCGCACATGCGGGCGACAACCTATCCCGTAAGGCTGAGCTAGCAACGATGTACGGTATCGTGTTGCTTGGCGCGCCCGGAGCGGGCAAAGGGACACAAGCTGTCCTTCTATCGAAGGATTTTGGCATCCCCCACATCTCCAGCGGCGATCTCTTCCGCGAAAACGTTAGAAACCAGACTGAACTCGGCAAGCTAGCGCAGCAGTACCTCGATCGCGGCGACCTGGTGCCGGACGAGATCACTATTGGCATGGTGCGCGAGCGGTTGTCTCGCCCGGACACAGCGCGCGGCTTCATCCTGGATGGATTCCCGCGCACCATCGCGCAGGCCGACGCACTGGCACAGCTGCTCCGCGAACTGGGCAAGTGCATCACCCTTGTGCCGTACATCCGCGTGCGCGAGCGCATGCTGATGGAGCGGCTATCTCATCGCTGGACGTGTCGCGAATGCGGCGCCGTGTTCAGCTATGAATCTGTGCCGCCGCGCGAAGGCTGTAAGAAGGATGTCTGTACCGGCGAGCTGTATCAACGATCCGATGACAACCCTGAGACGCAAGCGCGCCGCATCCGCATCTATCAAGAACAGACGGCGCCGTTGATTGATTATTACCGCAACCTGGGTCTTTTGCGCGAGGTGAACGGTGAACATACGATCCCATACGTTCACCATCTGCTGCACCAGCTCATCGTAACCAGCCACCAGTGCGAGTGCGATTGAGCAACGTTGCCGAGTGAGAGAGGCATGATCGTATTGAAAACGGCGCAAGAGATTGCCTTGATGCGCCAGGCAGGGCGAGTGGTGGCAACGGTGCTGGCCGAGTTGAAGGAGCGTGTCGCGCCGGGCGTCAGCCTGATTGAGCTAGACCGCCTGGCCGAGAAGATCATCACGCAGTGCGGTGCTACGCCTTCGTTCAAGAACTACATGCCTAACGGCGCCCCTTATCCCTTCCCGGCTTCGATCTGTGCGTCGGTGAATGATGAGGTCGTGCATGGTATCCCCGGCCAACGGCGTTTGAAAGAGGGCGAGATCGTTAAGCTCGACGTAGGCGCGATGTACAAGGGCTATCACGCGGACTCTGCGATTACCGTCGGCGTCGGGCGGATTCCGGCGCGTGCGCAACGATTGATGGAGGTGACCCAGGAGTGCCTGGCCGCGGCGATCGCCGCGGCGCGCAAAGGCAACCGCTTCGGCGATATCGGTGCGGCGATCCAAAGCGTTGCCGAGCCGCGCGGCTATTCCGTGGTGCGCGAGTACACCAGCCACGGCGTTGGGCGCGAGTTGCACGAGGGCTTCGGTCTGCCGAACGCCGGGCAGGCCGAGCATGGGATGCTGCTTCGCCCCGGGTTGACCATCGCGCTTGAACCGATGATCAATGAGGGGCGTCCGGAGACAAAAGTGAAGAAAGATGGCTGGACAGTCGTGACAATTGATGGTAAACTTTCAGCCCAATTTGAGCATACCGTGGCCATAACCGACGGTGAAGCCGAAATACTGACGAAGCTCGATTAGCATATTAGCAAACTTTGACCAGCGTCCGGCTCGTGCAAGGCGTGCGAGTCGGACGCTGCATGTATGTGAATTGCTGAAATAAGAATTGCTACGAACTAAATCACGTATGTAACTTTCTGAAAATGATTCAAATAAGCTGAAAGTAGGGATTACTGTAGGATAAATAGCATACATAACTCTCTGAAAACAGTATATAAATAATGGATGTTCATACCGGCATTTTAGGGATTACTGTAAGCCAAATTATGGAGTGAGATATGAAAGTATCCGCATCGGTGAAGCGGCGCTGTCCGAAATGCAAGGTCGTCAGGCGACACGGACGCGTCTACATCATTTGTGAAAACCCTAAGCACAAGCAGAGGCAGGGTTAGGGAGAAAAGCATGGCACGGATTGCTGGAGTGGATCTGCCACGCAACAAGCGCATTGATATTGGGCTGACTTACATCTACGGCATCGGTCGTCCGCTGGCCAAGCAGATTCTTGCTCGCACCAACATTGATCCTGCGACTCGCGTCAAGGATCTCACCGAGGCTGAGGCCGCGACCCTGCGTGAGATCGTGGAGAAGGAGTACAAGGTGGAGGGTGATCTGCGCCGTGAGGTGCAGCTCAACATCAAGCGCTTGATCGAGATCGGCTGCTATCGCGGTCTGAGGCATAAGCGCAATTTGCCGGTGCGCGGCCAGCGCACGCGGACGAATGCACGCACGCGCAAGGGGGTTCGCAAGACGGTGGCAGGACGCGGTCGCCGCCGCGGCGCAAAGAAGAAGTAAATCGGGCTGAGAGGGCGAGCGCCAGCTGCCTCGGTCCTCGTGCCTGGCCACAAGAAGATACGCTATGGGTAAAGCTGCTAGCACACGCGCTCCGCGTCGCCAGACCAACCCGCGACGCGCACGCAAGAACGTCGCCCAGGGCGTGGTGCACATCCACGCCATGTTCAATAACACCATCATCACGATTACCGATAAGGCCGGCAACACTATCTGCTGGGCTAGCGCCGGTTCGGCCGGCTTCAAGGGCAATCGCAAGAGCACGCCCTTCGCCGCGCGCATCGCGGCTCAGAATGCCTATCGCGCCGCCGTGGAGAATGGCATGCAGGAAGTGGACGTCTATGTGAAAGGTCCGGGCCCCGGTCGAGAGGCCGCCGTGCGCGCGTTGCAAGGCGCCGGCCTGCGGGTCAAGTCCATTGCCGACGTCACGCCTGTGCCGCACAACGGATGCCGACCCAAGAAGCGCCGGCGCGTATAGCAATCCCCTGTTCGAGGCGCACGATTTGGAGGAAGACGGCCCGTTGTAAACAAATCGAGCGTCTCCATTGCAGATAAACCATGGCTCGACACACTGAACCCGTTTGTAGACTCTGTCGCCGCGAAGGCGAAAAGCTTTATCTGAAGGGCTCGCGCTGCCTGACGTCTAAGTGCGCTTTGGAGCGGCGCGGAATCGTCCCGGGCCAGCACGGTCCGAACATGCGCGCGCGTCGCAGCAAAGCCAGCGATTACTCGCTCCAACTGCGCGAGAAGCAAAAGATGCGCCGGATCTACGGCGTGCTCGAAGCGCAGTTCCGGCGTTACTTCCGCGAGGCGCTCAAGCGCCGCGGCGTGACCGGCTCGGAATTGCTGATCTTGTTGGAGCGCCGACTCGATAACGTCGTCTATCGCATGGGCTTTGCGCCCTCGCGCGCCGCCGCGCGCCAGCTGGTTAGCCACGCTCATCTGAACGTGAACGATCACCCGATTGACATCCCTTCCTACTTGGTCAAGCCTGGGGACAAGATTTCGGTGCGCGAAGCCAGCCGCAAGCTCACTTACTTCAAAGAGCTGGCGGCCAACAAGGATGCGCCGCCGACGCCGCCTTGGTTGTCGGCAGATCGCAGCACGCTGACCGGCATCGTACATGCTTTGCCGAAGCGCGAAGACATTGACGTGCAGTTGAAAGAGCAGCTCGTCGTAGAGTACTACTCGCGGTAGCAAGTCGGCCGGCGCTCCCGCCCAATAGTGCGGACGCCGAAAAGGAAGAAGCACATGCTATCTGCACCTATCCTTCCCAAGGTCGAGAGCGATGCCCTGACGCGTGATTACGGCCGGTTCATCATCGGCACGATGGAGCCGGGCTTCGGCATCACGCTGGGAAACGCGCTCCGTCGCGTGTTGCTCAGCTCGTTGCCCGGCGCGGCCGTGACCTCGATGCGCATCACGGACGTGCATCACGAGTTCTCGGACATCCCTGATGTCAAGGAAGACGTCACTCAGTTGATGCTCAACGTGAAGCAGATTCGCATGCGGATGCACAGCGAAGGGCCGCTGCGCATGCGCTTGGAAGTGCGCGGTGAGGGCGTGGTCACTGCCGGTGATATCCAGGCTCCGCCGGAGATCGAGATCGTCAACCCCGACTTGTATCTGCTGACGACCGACTCGAACAAGGCGCGCCTCGACATTGAGTTTCAGGTCGAGAGGGGGCGCGGCTACTCGCCGGCCGAGCAGCGCGGACGATTGCCGATTGGCGAGTTGCCGGTGGATGCCATCTACAGCCCGGTGCGGCGCGTGAACTTCCGGGTCGAGCCGGCGCGCATCGGTCAAACCACGAACTACGACCGGCTGATCATGGAGATCTGGACCGACGGTACCATCCGACCGCAGGATGCGCTGTCGCAGGCAGCCAACATCCTCGTTCAACATCTGCGCCTGATCGCCGGCGTGAGCCTAGAAGAGAGCGTATTGGAAAGCGAGAGCGATCGCAAGAGCATCCCAAGCGAGTGGAGCGACAAGCCGATTGAGGAGCTTGAGCTGAGCGTGCGAGTATATAACTCGCTCAAGCGCACTGGCATCAGCACCATCGGCGAGCTGCTCGAGATGATGGAAAAGAGCGGTGGCAATCTGACCAACTTGCGCAACTTTGGTGAAAAGTCCATGGCCGAGCTGAGAGAGAAGTTGCGCGCTCGGGGCCTACTGCCGCAGGAAGCAAAGACTACCGAAGAAGACGAGGTGTGAGCGTATGAGGCACAAAGTATCGGGTTACAAGCTGGGCCGCTCCACGGCGCAGCGCACTGCGCTACGCCGCAGTCTGGTGACCGAGCTCATTGAGCATGGTCGCATCCAAACGACCGAGGCGAAGTGTAAAGCCATCCGCAATCAGGCCGAGAAGCTCGTGACGATCGCGAAGTCCGGGCTGGTGGAAGACAAAGCCAAGCAAGTATATGCGCGGCGACTGGTGGCCGCGCGGGTGAACGGCGGGCCGGCGACGGTGCGCAAATTGTTCGAGGACATCGCACCACGCTACGTGAATCGGAACGGCGGCTACACCCGCATCAGCAAGCTCGGCCCGCGCAAAGGTGACAACGCGCCGATGGCAATCATCGAGTGGGTTTGAAAGTTCGTGCGAAGGTCGCCTACGATGGCACGGACTTCGTCGGATTTCAACGGCAAGCCGCGCAGCGTGGGCGAACTGTGCAAGGAGAATTAGAGACAGCCTTAGAGAGAGTCTGCCGGTCGCGCGTCACCGTCATAGGTGCAGGGCGCACCGACGCGGGCGTGCATGCGACCGGCCAGGTGATCGCCTTTGAAGTAGATTGGAAGCATCCGCTTGATGCGCTCGGCCGGGCGTTGAATGCGGCGTTGCCGGACGACGTGGCCGTCCGCGATCTGGAGTTGTGCGAGGCGGACTTTCATCCCCGCTTCAGCGCCAAGACTAGGACTTACGTATACACGGCCTATGTCAGTGCGGTGCGGCAGCCGCTGTTGCGGCGTTTCGCCTGGCAGCTCGAGCGGTGGCCCGACTTAGCGGTGATGAATGAAGCGGCTCGGCGCTTGATCGGCCGCCATGACTTTGCCGCATTCGGCAGCCCGCCGTCGGGACGAGCCGAGGAAACGACGGTGCGCGAGGTGTTGCGCGCCGATTGGCAGTGTGCCGATGACCGATTGTGGTTTACGATTGAGGCGAACGCCTTTTTGTTTCGGATGGTGCGCCGGGTCGTCATGGCACTGGTGCGCACGGGCTGGGGCGAATGTGACCCGGACGTGATTGAGGCTATGCTAGAGAGTCGAGACGCACAGCGAATCAAAGGCCTAGCGCCTGCGTGTGGGCTGTGCCTCGTGGATGTGAAATACTAGGGTGCAAGATGAGGACGATCAAGACCTATATGGCTAAGCCGGAGGAGGCTCGCGCCAGTCAGCGATGGTATGTCGTGGACGCTGCGGGCGTCACGCTCGGCCGGCTTGCCAGCCGGATAGCCAAGCTCATCGAGGGCAAGCACAAGCCGATCTATTCGCCGCATGTGGACTGCGGCGACTATGTGATCGTGGTGAACGCTCAGAAGATCCGCGTCACCGGCGATAAGATGACCGAGAAGAAGTATCAACGACACTCGATGTATCCCGGCGGCTTTAAGGAGGAGAACCTGCGCGATTTGCTCGCGCGTAACCCGGAGCGCGTCATTCGCGAGGCGGTCTGGGGCATGATCCCGCACGGGCGGCTGGGCCGCAAGATGATCAAGAAGCTCAAAGTATACGGCGGCCCTGAGCACGAGCATAAGGCGCAGAAGCCGCAGCCGCTGGAGATTCGCGACTAGGTAGCACAGGCCGGCGCGCGGCAGGGCGTTAAGCCTGCTGCGCCGCCGAGGACATGCAACGATGACAGAGATCCGACAGCAATACTACGAGGGTATCGGTCGCCGCAAGGAGGCGACTGCGCGCGCCCGCTTGTATCCGCAGGGCAGCGGCCGCGTGCTGATCAACGATAAACCGGTGAACGAATACTTCGGTCGGGAGAACGATCTGATCGCCGTCTATGCGCCGCTTAAGCTCACCGGCACCGACACGCGCTTCAACGTGAGCGTCCATGTGAAAGGTGGGGGCATCACCGGCCAAGCCGAGGCGACGCGTATGGCGATCGCACGCGCCTTGCTAGAAGCAGATCCGGAATACCGGCTCACGTTAAAGACGGCCGGCTACCTCAGGCGCGACGCGCGCGAGAAGGAGCGCAAGAAGCCCGGCCTCAAGCGCGCCCGCAAGGGCCCAACCTACACCAAGCGCTAGCCCCCCAGGCATACGCAGCAGGAGAAAAGCGATGAACCTTGTCGAATCGCTCGAAAGGAACTTGCAACCGAATCCGAAGATTCCGCCGCTTCAGCCCGGCGATCAGGTGCGCGTCCACCAGAAGATCATCGAGGGTGATCGGGAGCGCATTCAAGTCTTCCAGGGCACGGTGATTCGCCTGCGCAAAGGTGGCGCAAACGCCAGCTTTACCGTGCGCCGGATCGCCAGCAACAACATCGGCGTCGAGCGCACTTACCTGCTCAACTCGCCGCGCATCGAGAAGGTGGAGGTGATGCGCCATGCCAAGGTGCGCCGCGCGCAACTGTATTACTTCCGCAACTTGCGCGGCAAGTCCGCTCGCCTGAAGGAGCGTTTGCCCTCCGCAGGCGCCAAGGCGAAGCCGGCGTCGTCGGCCGAGTCAGGCGAAACGAGCGAAGCCTGAGTTCCCAACTCCCGAAGCCGACCCCTTCGGGAGTTTCTTTCCCGCATCGGCGCTGAGACATACATGGACCGACCGCGTATCCTTATCCCGATACCGATCCAAGACCCCGAGCAGCGGCGCTTCACGCTGGGCAAAAATTACGTGAACAGCCTGGTCATGTGTGGCGCGATCCCGATTCTGCTGCCGACCAGCGTCGCGCCTGAAGCATGGCGGGCGGTATACGAATCGGCGGATGGCGTGATGCTCTCCGGCGGCGGCGACGTAGATCCGGCGCTCTTCGGTGAGGAGGCCCATCAGGAGACCTACGGCGTGGATCGCGAGCGTGACGATATGGAAATTGCGCTCGCCCGCTGGGCCTTGCAAGATGATAAGCCGTTGTTCGCGATCTGTCGCGGCATTCAGGTGATGAATGTAGCTTTCGGCGGCTCACTCATCCAAGATCTGCCCTCGCAGCTGAAGAGCGACATTCCGCACGATGGCAACTACAACGGTTTCGAGCGACACGCCGTCGCGCACGCGGTGCGCATTGAGCCGGGCACGCACATCAGCCGGATCATGGGTGCGGGCGAAGTAGGCGTCAACAGCTTTCACCACCAGGCGCTGAAGGACGTCGCCGATGGACTGGTTGTCACATCGCGCGCGCCGGACGGCGTCATCGAGTCGGTCGAGTTCCCCGGCAAGCGCTACTACATCGGTGTGCAGTGGCACCCCGAGGAGATGGCCGACCGGCGCGACGACATGCTGAGTTTGTTCCGCACCTTTGTTGAGGCCTGCACGACGCCTCGCGATGCACATTGACCCCGCACCGAAGCGCAGTGTGCCGCTCATCGGCAATTCACTCCGCTCAGGCTAGAATAGATCAGGACTTTTACTCGGGAGTGCGTGGTTTGAACAGGATGCGTTCGTTTGGTTCGCGCTTGTGTGTTGTTGCTGCAGCTCTCGCTGCGGCGCTGACCGTCGCTGGTCGCGCCTGGGCTGCATCGCCGGCTCAGGGCGGCAGCGCCGTTTTCGACAACCTGATTTTCGTCGTGATTGCTGGCGTGTTGATGGCGCTGCTGGCCAGCGTGGCCGGCGGCGTCGTCATCGCCGTGGTAGCAAGCAGCGTCAGCCGTTTCTTCCGCCGCAATTTGCCGACCGATGAGGAGATGGCTGAGCTGCGCGACGAGCTGCGCGCAGTGGAGCAGCGCCGGCCCATCCAGATACGCATACGCATCGGCCCGAGCGCCGAGCCGTTTGTGCTATCAGCGGTTGGGTTCGTCGTCTGTCTGCTCATCCTAAGCCTGGCGCTGAGCGCCGTGCCTCAGCCGGTGCGCGGCGAAGCGATGCCACATGGGGAAGAAGCCCAGCCGACGGAGTCCGCAGCACTGCCGAAAGAAGGCGACTTCGGCAAGATCACCGATGGCTTACCTGCCGGCAATCCAGAGAACGGCGAGCGGCTGTTCAACACGGCCGGTTGTGTCGGCTGCCACAGTCAGAAGAAGGGCGAGCGCCTGGTTGGCCCCTCTTTCTACAACCTATGGAACATTGCCGAGACTCGCGTCCCGGGCATGAGCGCGCGCGAGTATCTCTATCAAAGCATCGTGGATCCGAACGCCTACATCGTGGAGGGCTACCAAGCCGGCTTGATGCAGCAGAACTACGCTGCGATCCTCAGCCCGCAGCAGATGGCCGATATCCTCGCCTGGATTGAGACGCGACACAAGGATGAACCATGATCCTCGCGTCTTTCGCCGGCTCGCTGCGCTGAGATGCGTTTTGCGTCGTGATGAACAAGGCCGAGTTGATCGCGCGCATTGAGTCCGAACGCCGCGCCTTAGAAGAGGTGCTGGCGCGCGTCCCGCCTGAAGAGATGCACACGGCGGGCGTCGTCGGGCATTGGTCGGTCAAGGACACGCTCGCCCATATCGCGATGTGGTACTCGCGCGCCGTGACGTTGCTCTTTCAGGCCGAACGCGGTCAGGCCCTGCAGCTGCCGCGCTCGAACGCGCCGGACTGGGCGGACATCAATGCGCAGGACTACGCATCGCAGAAAGATCGCCCAATAGAGCGCATCCAGGCCGACTTTCGCGGCGCGCATCAGCAGCTGATTAAGCGGCTGAACGCCTGGACCGACGAGGCGATGTTATTCGACTCCCGGCGCTATCCACCGCTGAAGGGGCGCGCGCTGGCGGACTATCTCTGGGATTACACCGGCGGCCATTCCGCCGAACATCGCGCTCAGATTGAAGCGTGGCTGGCCGCTCGTTCCTCTGCCGCTCACCGCTCGTAGTCACGGCTCGCGGTTCATGCTGCTCTTCGACCTTTCCGGCGCCTTCAGCCGCATTCGATTGCGCGGTAGCACGCGGCTCGACTTTCTGCATCGGATGTCCACCGGCGACGTGCGCGGCCTGAAGCCGGGCGAAGGCAAGCCGACTGTGCTGACTACGCCGATCGGCCGCATCGTGGACTACTTGATAACGCTGGCTTTCGCCGATTCGGTCTTGCTCATCGGGGGTGGAGGCAACCAAGAGAAAGTGGTGCGCTGGCTGCGCAAGTACATCTTCTTCAACGACGACGTGCAGGTGAGCGACGAAACGCCCGAGACGCATATGCTCGGCATCGGCGCAGATGATGAGCGGCACGGCATTGAAGGACTAGGCCTCGACGTTAGCCTTCTGGCGCTGCCGGAATACGCGCATGCTACGGTCGAGTCGCCGCTGAGCAGCGACGGGCGTGTCCTAGTCATGCGCGCGCCGCGCGCGCTCGGACTCAGCGCCTTCGTCATCGGCAGAGAACTCGATGGCGCCTTGCGCGCAAGTGCGTCGTCTGCCGCGCCGGACTTTGAGACCTGGCGCATCTTGCAGGGTTACCCGCGCTTCCCTAACGAGATCAACGAGGACTACATTCCGCTTGAGGCCGGCTTATGGAGCGCGGTGAGCTTCAACAAGGGCTGTTACACCGGGCAGGAAGTCATCGCGCGCATGGAAAGTCGAGGACAAATCGCCAAGAAGCTGGTCTGGCTCACCGGCAGCACGGATCGCCTCTCGCCGGGCGAGGCGTTGCTTGCCGAGTCCGGCGAACCGGAGGGAGTCATCGGCAAGGTCACGAGCGCTACGCACGGGGCAGCGCTGGCCTACGTCCGCAGCGCTTTCGCTCAGCAGAATCTCCGGCTGAAATCTCAACAAGGGGCGATCGTCCAGGTCGCACGAGTTGTGCGGATTTAAGGTAGAATACAGCGCTTTTGTCGGAAGGCCGCAACGTCCCTTCCGAGCTTACTCCGGGGATCATGTTCGAGTCGCTGAGTGACAAGCTTCAAGCCATCTTCGACCGCCTAGGCAAGCGCGGCATCCTGACCGAGCAGGATGTGGACGCTGCGCTGCGCGAGGTGCGCATCGCCTTGCTCGAAGCCGATGTGAACTTCAAGGTGGTCAAAGAGTTCCTCGCGCGCGTGCGTGAGCGCGCAATCGGCGCGGAGGTGCACAAGAGCCTCACCCCCGGCCAAGCCGTGGTGAAGATCGTGCATGAGGAGCTGCTGAAAACGCTCGGCGAAGGCGGCAAGCTCAATTTGGGCGGCCCGTCGCCGTGGGTGATCATGCTGGTCGGCTTGCAAGGCTCGGGCAAAACCACCACGGCGGCCAAGCTGGCGCTACGCCTGCGCAGCGATGGTCGCAAACCGCTGCTGGTCGCCGCCGACACCTATCGGCCGGCGGCCATCACACAGTTAGAGACGCTCGGCAGGCAGATCAACATCCCCGTGTTCGCCGAAGGCGATAAGACGCCTCCACCGCAGATCGCACAACACGCCGTTCAGAAAGCGATCCAGAGTGCGCTCGACGTCGTCATCATAGATACCGCCGGTCGCTTGCAGATTGACGAGGCGATGATGCGCGAGGTCGAGGAGATCAAGGCGCGCGTTAAGCCTGCTGAGGTGCTCCTCGTCGCCGACGCGATGACTGGCCAGGAGGCCGTCAATATCGCCGATGCGTTTAACAAGCGCGTCGGCCTCACTGGCCTGATCTTGACAAAGATAGATGGTGATGCGCGCGGCGGCGCAGCGATCTCCATGCGCGCCGTCACTGGTGTGCCGATCAAGTTCCTCAGCACCGGCGAGAAGCCCGATGCCTTCGAGGCGTTCCATCCCGATCGTTTGGCTTCGCGCATCCTGGGCATGGGCGATGTGCTCACCCTGATCGAGAAAGCCCAGCAGCAGTTCGACGAGCAAGAGGCGGCCAAGGCTGCCGAGAAAATGCTCTCGGCCAGCTTTGACCTCGAGGACTTTCTCACCCAGATGCGGCAGATCAAAAGGATGGGTCCGCTAAGCGACCTGCTCGCGTTGATCCCGGGGATGAGAGAGCTCACCAAGCAAATCTCGCCGGAGATGACCGAACGCCAGTTCAAGCGCGTGGAAGCGATGATTAGCTCGATGACGCGCGAGGAGCGTCGCAACCCGAACATCTTGAACGCCTCACGCAAGCGTCGCATCGCCAAGGGAAGCGGCACCAGCGTGCAGGAGCTGAATCAGCTCCTCTCGCAGTTCCGCGAAGCACAACGCATGATGAAGCAGTTGGCGAACAACCCGCGCCTGCGCATGATGAGCGGGTTAATGGGCGCCAGAAAAAGATAAATTCACAAAGGAGACACGATGGTTCGAATTCGACTGCGCCGCATGGGCGCAAAGAAGCAGCCGACGTATCGCATTGTGGTGTGTGATAAAGAAGCGCCGCGCGACGGCGCGTTCATCGAGGTCATCGGCATTTACAACCCGCGCACCGAGCCAGAGACGGTGCGCGTGCAAGAGGATCGCGCCTTGTATTGGATGAAAGTAGGGGCACAGCCTAGCGACGCGGTGCAGCAGATCTTTCGCAAGACGGGCACCAGCGCACGCTTCGAGCGACTGAAGAAGGGTGAATCGCTTGAAGCGCTGCTGGCCGAAGCAACTGCACAGGTCGAAGCGATGCCGCCGATCAACCCCAAGACGCGCATCGGCCGCAAGCCTGCCCCACGACCCAAGAAGGCCGAGCCGTCGGCCGAATCTGCAGCCTCGTGAGCGACATCTGCCGAGCGATGAAAGAACTAGTCGAATACGTCGCTAAAGGGTTGGTGGATCAGCCCGACAAGGTCAAAGTGACCGAGTCGGCCGATCGCGACACGATCTTCCTCGAATTACACGTGGCGCCCGGCGAGGTAGGGCGCGTGATCGGCCGCGAAGGCAAGTTGGCTAATTCCGTGCGCGCCCTGCTGCGAATTTCCGCCGTCCGCTTGCGCAAGCGCGTCGTGCTGGACATCCGCGATTGAAGCGAGGCGCAGCTGTATTTGCCGGTGTGGCGGAGTCGCGGCCTCGATTTCTCGTTGTCGGCAAGGTATCCCGTCCCCATGGGATAGCGGGCGAGATCAAAGTACAACTGGCCCCGGAGTACGAAGGCGTGTTGGACGGGGTAGGGCGCATATACCTGAACGACGCCGAACACCCCTATCGCTTGCTCGCTTGTCGCCCGCATCAGGGCGGCGTTTTGCTTAGGCTGGAGCGCGTCACCACGCGCAACGCTGCCGAGGCGCTGCGCGGTGCGCGCGTGCTGATTCGCACAAGCGACTTGCCGGTGCTGCCGCCCGGGGAATATTACGCCTATCAACTCATCGGGCTGCGCGTAGTGCGCGAGTCGGGCGAAGTGCTGGGCGAGTTGAGCGAGGTGTTGCGCACAGGCAGTAATGACGTCTATGTGGTCAAGACTGCCATGGGTGAATTGCTGCTGCCGGCCATCGAGAGCGTAATTCGCAGCATAGACCTCGCCACCGGGACGATGACCGTAGTTGTGCCGGAAGGCCTGGAATGATGGGCGGTGGGGGACTCGAACCCGCGACCTTCTGTGTGTAAGACAGACGCTCTAACCAGCTGAGCTAACCGCCCTCAATCCTCTTGATTGTATCACCCCATCGAGGCAGGTTGCGGTTGCTCTGTCGGATCCTCGGCAGCGACGTCGGATGCGATGCACCTGCCAATCCCTTCATTCATCGCTTACTCAAGTTCAGCCGCTATGATCTCGCGCGATGGCTAACCAGACGACGAACGACTGCATAGGCGTCATCAAACTCGATCACGTGACGAAGGCCTATGAGGAAGGTGGTGTGCAGCGCGTGGTGCTGAACGACGTCAGCATCGAGTTCGGGTGCGGCGAGTTCATCGTCCTGTTGGGCAAAAGCGGCAGCGGCAAGAGCACGCTGCTCAACCTAATCGGCGGGATTGACGCGCCGACGTCCGGCGAGGTGTGGGTTGACGGACAGCCCATCACCCGCATGAGCGACACCGAGCGCACCCTCTTCCGGCGGCGTCACATCGGCTTCGTCTTCCAGGCGTTCAATCTGATTCCCACGCTCAGCGTGCGCGAGAACGTGATGTTGCCTCTTGAGTTAAGCGGTCGGCCCTCGGCAGAAGCCCGCCGACGTGCCGAAGCGCTGCTGGATCAAGTGGGTTTGGCGCATCGCATGGATGCCTTTCCCGATCGCCTGAGCGGCGGCGAGCAGCAGCGCGTGGCCATCGCCCGCGCATTGATCAACGATCCGCTGGTGGTGTTGGCCGACGAGCCGACCGGCAATCTGGATTACGACACCGGCAAACTGGTGTTAGATCTGCTCGACACCTTGACAAGACAGGCCGGCAAAAACCTTGTCATGGTCACCCACAGCGAAGAAGTGGTGGGCGTGGCCGATCGCGTCTTTCGCCTACGCGAGGGCAAGCTGGTAGAAGATCACCTCGTGCCTCATCAGCCGTTGATGTCGGTGTAGCTGAACGGCGCCTTGATAACGGCTCGCGTGCCGCGCGCCGTGCGCTTCAGGGTGAACGTGCCGCGTAGGTCTTCTTGCACCAGCATATTGACGATGTTCAACCCCAAGCTGGGCGCATCCATGCCGCCAGCGGCCTTGCCCAGGCCGTTGTCGCGCACTTCGACTTCGAGTGTGCCACCGCAGTCAATCAGGCTGATGGTGATCTCACCTTTGTCCCGACCGACGAAAGCGTGTTCCATCGCGTTCTGAACCAGCTCGTTCACGCATAACGCCAAGGCCGTGGCAGCCCGGGAACTCATGCGTAGCGAGTCGCCCATTACGTGAATCGCCAGTTGAAGATCGGGACGAGCCATGTTTGCCTGCGTCAGGCCGACGACGCGGGTGATGACGTCTTTCACATCCACCAGTCGAAAGCCTTCTTGGGCTAACGCATCGTGCACGGCGGCGATGCTCATGATGCGGTTGATGCTTTCGTGCAGCACCTCTTTGGCGGTGAGCTTGTCGCTGGCGTCGTGCAGCTGCATCTGTAACAACATCACCACGTTCTGGAGATTGTTCTTCACGCGATGGTTCATCTCCTTAACGATGGCAGCGTTGCCGATGAGGTGGGCGTTCTCGATGGCCAGTGCGATTTGATTGGCCAGCGTAGTGCACAGCTCTACCTGTGCCTCGGTGAACTCGCCGGCGCCTTCGGTCCACATGTTGAGTAAGCCAATTGTGCGGTCGCGCACCTGCATCGGCACGCACATCAAGCCGCCGAGTTGTGCCTGTGCCGCCCAGTTAGCATGTGCCGCTTGTAACTCACAGCACGTCTCGTTCACCAACACCGGCTCGCTCAGCCGCTCGATGTTCAGCAGCGGCAAGTCGTCCAGCCGCCAAGGCGGTTCGGGCGGGATGTTCGGCTTGCGATCGTAGATCGCGCGCGGCATGAAAGCGTTGACCGTCTCATCCAGCAGCAGCACGGAGCAGTGGCGGGCGTTCACCGCCCGTGCGCCCATCTCGGCTACCACGCGCAGCGTCTCGTCCAGATAGAGCGGCGAGATTGCGGCACGGCTTACTTCGGCGACGGCTTGCATCTCGCGCACCTTGCGCTCGCTCTCTTCTTGCAGGATGGCGCGCTCTAGGATGCCGGCTACGACCTCGCCGATGAGCGAGACGAATTCGATTTCACTGGCCTTCCAGGTGTGCCGGCGGTGCGTTTGCACGTTAATCGCGCCCACCACGCGATCCTGGCTGATCAGCGGCACGGCCATCAGCGATTTGAACGATCGCTCGCGTGTGTTAGGCACTTCATGAAAGCGGGGGTCGCGCTGTGCGTCGCGGACGGCGACTACCTGGCGATGCTGCGCCGCCCAGCCGGTTAGCCCTTCGCCCATGTGCAGGTAGCCATGGTCAATGGCTTGCGGGAACAGGCCGGTCGTCGCTTTCAAGATCAGCCGCTGCGATGAACGGTCGAGTAGATAGATCGAAGTGGAGTCCACACGCATGACGCGCGTCGTTGTCTGCGCGATGCCGTTCAGGATGGAGCGCAGGTCGGACGTCGCGTTGATCGAAAGCAAGATTTCGCGGATGGCGGCCAGCTCTTTCTTCTTGCGTTGCAGTTCGGCGCGCACTAGGGCGACGCTACCGGCCGCATTGCGGGACGCAGCTTGCCTAGATGCCGACATAGCATGATTCTATGACGCCGCTAGAGTGAACAGTTGAATGAGTCGTCTGGTGTGCTGGTCCTCCTGCACGTCAAAGTGTCCGGCAATGGGCAGCACGGCTTGGGCAACGTCGAGCAGCTCGGGACGGATGACGGCCAGCCCGATGCGATACGCACCCGTGCGCAGCACTTCCAACGCCGCCGTCCAGCCCTCACCGCGCAACAGTTCTAATGGGCCGATCTCATCCACGATCAGCACATCGCACGGACAGCTGGCCGCCAGCACGCGATTGCCCCAATCCAGCGTCGTCGGGCTAAAGAACCAGCGCCCCAGCACCACCTCTAGGCCCGGCTCGGGCGTTGCACGCCCGAGGATGCGTCGCTCGCCGCTGCGGATTGCTTTCGCGTCGAAGCCGATGCGCGCGCCGTCCTGAACAACCGCCGGGGAGACCAGCCCGGCCACGTCGCGCCCGGCTGCGCGCGCCAAGCCGATGAGCTTTTGGCAAAAAGTGGTTTTGCCGGCGCCGCGCGGCCCGCTCAGCACATACAGCGATCGTGCACGGGTCACGTTAACGGTCACGTCCACACCACCTGCCTGCGCCCGTCTATATTTACCAGCCGGATGGGGAGTCGGTAGATGCGGCTCAGCGCGTCTTCTGTGAAGACCTCTGCCAACATCCCGAACTCCGGTGGGCGACCGGGCTCCATCAAGAGTACGTCGTCGGCTACGGCCAGCACCACGTCCGGCTCGTGGTTGGTCATCACTAACGTGACGCCCTGCGCGCGCAGCCGCCGCATGATCTGGATCAGCCGGAACTTGTTGTGTAAATCGAGGTGTGCCGTGGGCTCATCGAGCAACATCAGGCGCGGCTGCTGTGCGACGGCGCGCGCCAGCAGCATGAGTTGGCGTTCGCCGCCGCTGAGCTGGGGAATGGGGCGGTCGGCCAACGTAGAGATACCGACGAGCGCCAGCGCGTCCAGCGCGAGCGCGTAGTCCGTTGGGCCGGGGGAGCCGAGCGGCGGCAAGTGCGGCGCGCGGCCCATCAACACGTATTCGAGCGCGCTGTAGTCGAAGGGCGTGTGTTCGCTCTGCGGCACCAGCGCCAACCAGCGTCCGCGCTCATCACGTCCGTAGCTGTGGATCGGGCGTCCGGCCAGCAGGATGTCGCCTTGCCATGGGCGGAGCCAGCCCAATGCCAAGGCCAGCAGCGTCGTTTTACCCGCGCCGTTAGGTCCGACGACGGCCAGCACGCGCCCCGCACGCAGGCTGAAGTTCACCTGTGCCAGCACCGGCGGCTTGTTGTGGTGGTAGCCGAACGTTACATCTCGGAACGTCAGCAGCACATCGGCGTCGTGCGTCATGGCCGTGGTCGAAACTGCTGCGCCATCATCAACCCTAGGAAGATCAGCGCGCCGAGCAGTGAGGTGAGGATACCGAGCGGGATTTCGCCGGCCAGCAGCGTGCGCGCTGCGTCGTCGCACAGCATGGCGAAGATGCCGCCCAGCAGCATCGTCGCCGGCAGGCCGAAGCGCGTGTCGGCGTCAAACAGGCGGCGGGCGATGTGCGGCACGATCAGCCCAATCCATCCCACCATTCCGCTGATCGAGATCAGCGCCGCCGTTGGCACGACCGCGGCCAAGATCAGCAGCATGCGCTCGCGTTGCGGCGCAGCGCCCAAGGAGAAGGCCGTCTCTTCTTTTAGCGAGAGCACGTTCAGCCGCCAGCGGAAGAGCAACATGACGAACAGTCCGACTGCAACGCCCGGCAGCACGCTGAGCAGCTTAGGCCAGGTGATGCTGGCCAAGCTGCCCAATAGCCAGAAGGTGATTTCCGGCAGCTGCGTTAGCGGATCGGCGATGTACTTGAGCAACCCGACGCCCGCCGAGAATAACGCCGAGACGGCGATGCCGGCCAGCACCAATCGCAACACCCATCCCCCGAAGCGCAGACGGCGCGCCAGCAGATATGAGAACCCCAGCCCGGCCAGCGCGAAGGCTGCCGCGGACGTTTGCGTCAACAGCGCGCCACCGCCGAAGTAAATGATGGCGAAGGCCGCGCCAAATGCCGCCCCTTGCGAGACCCCCAAAAAGCCCGGCTCAACCAGAGGGTTGCTGAACAGCAGTTGAAAGACCATCCCGGCCGCCGACAATGCCATGCCCAGTAGGAGTGCGGCGAGCAGACGCGGTAAGCGCAGGTTGAGCACGAGCCGCGCCGCCAATTCGTCTTCGCCCAACTGTGACGGCGCAATCAGCCCCGGCGCCGGATAGCGCCCTAGCAGCACTGAGGCGGCAAAGAGCACAGCCGCGCCCGCCACCAGCAACCACAACAGGCGCCGGCGGCGGGCATTCCGAGCGATGACTTGGCGAAGTGCGATGTCGCTCAAGGCAGGTCGCCCTGGAAGGTGGGGCGAATCTTCGACGCGAAGAATTCGGCATCTAGGCCGTATAGCGTCTGATAGAACACTTTCGCCTCGGCTTCGATGTCGAGGTTGGGGAAGCGGTCGGGGTGTATGCGCCCGGCCAGCCACATCAGGCCGAGGATCCAGCGCGTGTCCGGCTGATCCCAGCTATACAGATCAGCCGGGAAGGCGTAGAGCTGGCCGGCCTGAGTTGCGCGCAGCGCTTGCCAGTTGGCGTCGGCTTTCAAGTTCTTGACTACCTCGGAGGGGTTCTTGAAGTACGACACCACGAAGATTTGATCGGGATCCCACGCAGCGATCTGCTCTAGCGTGACCTGCGTCCAACCTCGGCCCAGCTCGATATTGGACCATACCGGTTCGCCACCGGCGATTCGCACCATCGCCGTCTGAATCCAGCTCAGCGGCGGCACGTTGAACGACACAGCGCCATCGCGGTCGTTGTAGTACAGCAGCAGCACGCGCGGCTTGTCGGCGCCCATCACCGCCTGCTCAATCTGGGCTACCCGGGCTTGGTAGAAGGCGATCACTTCTTGGGCGCGCGCCTCGTTGCCGAATATCTTGCCCAGGATAGCAAGATCGCGGTAATACTGCTCCGGCGTCTCGAAGTCTATATAGATTACCGGGATGCCCAACGCCTCGATCGGCTTACCCGTGGCCTCGGCGGCGGTGCTCTTGAGGATGACCAAGTCGGGCTGCAGCGCTGCGACTTGTTCCGCGCCGGCGTCCCGCTCTAGGACGGCCTTCTTGGCATAGTCAGGGTCAATCAGCTTGATGAAGTTGCCGCTTCCCTGTGCGGTCTGGCCCATTCCGACGATGCGTCGTTGCGCCTCGGGGAAGGTGTAGATCGCATCGGCAATCATGAACAAGCCGCGCCCGGTCAGAACGATGCGCTGGGGCGGGTTGGGCAGCACGACGTCACGCCCGAGGGCATCGGTCACGGTGATGGGTGCGTCGGTGGGAGCCGGGGTGGCCGTAGGGGCCTCGGTAGGCTGGGGCGCTTCCGTAGTGGCCGTCGTGGCTTGCGCGGTCGGCGGCGCAGCCGTTGGAGGAGGAGCGACCGGAGGTGCGGCGCATGCGGCAAGCAGCAGCGCCGTTGCAGATAGGGTGATTAGCGTCGGCAAAACTCGATTATTAGTCTTCACGTGATCTTCTCCCTGAACTCGGTTTCACCTGGCGCTGAAATATGACGCTCTGGCGCCGCCCATTTCGCCTCGCACACATCCAGCCACTCCAAGATGGCGCGCACCTGTCGGATGCGGAAGTCGTAGACCAGCGCGCGATAGCCGTCATCCGGCTGGGCGTCGCGCTGTCGGGCAGTCAGGCGTTCCAGCTCGTGGCGACACGCGTCGCGCTGCGCTCGCACCAGCTCTATAACGTCCTGTGAGCTGCGGCGTAGGGCGAAGTACAGCTTGGGCGGGAACTCGATGCGCATGTCCTGCATGCTATGGCTCGGCGTGCGCAACCAAACCTCGAAGCGCCGCTGCCCCTGAGGCGTGATGTGAAAGACGCGCCGCTGTGGCCGGTGGCCGACTTGTTCAGCCTGCCCCTTGATCAAGCCGGCGCGTTCCATGGCGTCGAGCAGGGCATATAGGCGATTCATGCCTACTTGCCACACGCCGGTCAGGTCGTTGCGGATGCGCGCGAACAGTGCGTAGCCGTGAGCCGGCGCTTCGGCCAACAGGCCCAGCACCACTGGCTCGGCAAACGGGGAACGCTTAGGCGGGCGTCGCGTCGGCGTCATATACTCAGCAGATGAGTATTAGTAACTATACCGCAACACCATCGTGCGCTCGCCGCAGACGTATGCCATGATGGCGACAGTGAGGCTGCGCCGTCAGCGGCGGCTTGACTCTGGCTGCCGCACAGAAGTGCTGCTCACCATTTGCTCCCCGCGGCGAATCCGCCGTCCACGTAGATGGTTTGGCCGGTGAGATAACTCGAGCCGCGTGAGGCCAACAACAGCGCCGCGGCAGCTATCTCTTCTGGCAAACCGGGGCGACGCATGGGGATACGATCGAGCAACCACTTGCTGCGGCGCTCGTGTCCCCACAGCCCTTCGCGTGTCATCTCGGTCATCAGAAAGCCCGGCGCCAGACAGTTAACCTGGATGTTATGTTCGGCCCACTCCACAGCCATCGAGCGGGTGAGCGCGTCTAAGCTGGCCTTGGCCATGCCGTAGACCGACACGTCGGCCAGGCCAGTGCGAATAGTTGCAGAGCCAACGTGGATGATCTTGCCGCCACCCTGTGCGATCATGAACGGTGCGATTGCTTGACTGAGGAAGAACGCTGCTCGCACGTGGACGGCCATGATTTCTTCATACTCGGCTTCGGTGAATTCCAGGATCGGCTTGCGACGGTTGATGCCGGCGCAGTTGACCAGAATGTCCACCTTGCCGAACGTTGCGACGACGTCATGTGCCAATTGGCGAATCGTTGCTACCTTGCTGATGTCCGCTGGGAAGACTTCCACTCGCACTGGCAGGCTCGCAAATGCCGAACGCCGCGTTTGGAGCTTGTCGGCACGCCGGCCATGGAGGGCAATATGTGCACCGGCCCGCGCGTAGGCCATAGCAATGGCCATGCCGATGTCACCGCTGCCACCGGTGATCAGCGCTACCTGATCCTTCAGTGAGAAGAGTTCGTCGTTCGTCATGGCTCAATCGGCATTTTCCTCATCGCCTTGCAGAGCGTGTCTTCCTGACGCACCTCGACCATCAATTCGTTCACCGCCCCGAGGAGCAGAGGGAAGAGCCGGTTGTGGGTGGCGTCAGCGAGCGCTCGGTGGAAGGCCAGATCGCATCTCACGAATCGGTCGCAATCGTCGCCAACCGCGAGTGTGTCGTCGAGGATGCGAGTCGTCTGCTTTAGGTCTTCCGTCGTGCGACGTTGGGCAGCGAGCCCGGCAATGGCGACCTCCAGCGCACACCGCACCTCGAGCAGGTTCTGATAGTCGGACGCCCGTGTATCACTATGGAAGAGGCGCATTATTTCGCTCAGCGTCTGAGTGGACGGGGGGCGCACAGTCGTGCCCTCGCGGCTGGGCGTTACCTCGAGTAGGCCTTTTGCGGCCAGCCCGCGCAGTGCCTCGCGCACGACCGCACGGCTAACGCCGAACTGTTCGGCCAGTTCGCGCTCGGCAGGGAGACGATCATTCGGCTTAAGCTGTCGTTCCGTGATGAGGTTCTGGATTTGTCGGCCGATGAGTTCGGACAATGTGGCTTTACGTTCTGTCTTCTGAGGCATCGCAGCGCTAGAGTAGCAACGCTGAGTTTGTAGGGTCTCAAGTGGCTTTTGTCAAGCAGCGCAGCCCTGCGCTTGCAACTCGCGGCCATGATGCTGTATCAAAAGGACGCGCGGCGCGCCGCACGCAGGGGGTTCAACAAAAGACGAGCGGACGCAGTGCGATGGGCGTCCGCTCGTCCGTTCTCTCTTCTGTTTATTGCAAGGCTGCCTTGACGGCGTCCTCGTATGCCTGAAGTGTCTCGTCCACGTCTGCTTCGGAGAGTGTGTAGCACAGGAACCATGGCTCGCCGTAGTCTGGATCAACCATGATCCCGCGCGCATATAGGCCCTCAAAGATCGCTTCCATTAGTGGCTCGTCGGCAAATCGCTCGGCCGAGCGATAGTCGTGCGGCTTGTCGCCGGATGCGTCGCTCCCGATGATGACACCGAACATGGCAGGCACGCCCATCACCGCGTGGGGGATGCCGAAGCGATCGAGGATCGCATGGATGCCGGTCATCAGGCGTAGGCCGCGCGTGTTGATGGTCTCGAATACCGGTTCTTCCTCCATGACGCGCAGCACGGCGTCGCACGCGGCGACCGAGACCACGTTGCCGCAGTAGGTGCCACCATGGCCGACTGCGCCCGGCTCGATTGTCATCATAAATTCTTCCTTGCCTGCGATGGCGCCGATGGGGAAGCCATTGCCCATGGCCTTGGCGTAGGTGACGAGGTCCGCGCGCACGCCAAAGAACTGCTGCGCACCGCCGGGCGCAATGCGGAAGCCCGTCTTCACCTCGTCCATGATCATGACGATGCCATGGTCATCACACAGTTTCCGAATGAATTCCAGCCAGCCTTTGGCCGGCATGATCGCAGCCATGTTGCCCATCATCGGCTCGACCAAGATCGCCGCGATGTCATGGCCGTGATCGCGCACCGTGCGCTCCAGCATCTCAAAATCGTTGAAAGGCAGGGGAATCACCCACTTGCGCATGTCGCTCGGGATGCCGCTGCTGGTCGCCACAGGGATCGGGCTGCGGCGCGAGCCCATCGCGCCCACCGGGCTGCTGGGTGTGCTCCACATTACGTTGTCGTGTGCGCCGTGGTAGCAGCCCTCGAACTTGATGAATCGCTCGCGGTTGGTGTGTGCCCGAGCAACGCGCAGCGCATGCATGGTGCTCTCGCTGCCGCTGTTGGTGAAGCGCACTTTGTCTGCGCCCGTCATACGGCAAATGCGTTCTGCGGCGCGAACTTCATATACGTTCGTGAGGGCGAATGTGTTGCCATCTTGCATAGCCTCGATGACTGCCTGCGTGACGGCGTCGTAGGCGTGGCCGAGGATGACCGGCCCGAATCCGAGGCGATAGTCAATATATCTCTTGCCGTCTACATCCCAAATGTATGCGCCTTTGCCTCGCGCAATCACCGGGGTGTCATCGTCGCTCCAATAACGGAAGTTGGACGACACACCCCACGGCATGACGGCGCGGGCGCGCGCGTACCACAGATCGCGTTGCGAGGCCGGTCGAATGCCGGCGGCTTGAACGCATGGAGCTTCGCCTGCTGGTGCCATAGCGGCCGAGTTGGCCACCATTGGGCCCACTGCAGGCTTAACTAAAGATTCCATCGGTAGGTCGGTTGGATACTTTTCTCTGAACATATGCTCTCCTCTCATTCCGCACCTTTGCAGTAGCAGTGCGGAAAAACTGACGTGCCATCCCGCCGCGCGAGATGGCACGTTACTCACACTCACACCAAGAGCCGATCTAGTTTACGTTCATTCGCTCAGGTCAAGCGTCCACTCACATCAGCACCTGGCGCGGCGTTTCGCACGAAGCCAGCGTCCGCGGACAGGCTGAGATTTTGGACGCATCGTCAGCCTTCACCCGAAGCAGCGGCACGGTCGGCGGCTGCCTTGGCATCCTGTGCGACATGCTCAACGGACGCGCGCGCCTCGCGGATGATGTGCTCAGCCCGCTCGCGAGCCTCCTCGATAATGCGTTCGGCGCGTCGGCGCGCATCGGCAATAGTTGCCTCAGCGCGCTCACGAGCATCTTCTAGAGTATCCTGGGCGCGATCTCGGAATTCGCTGCTTGTGCGGCTGATCTGCTTGCGAGTTTCCTCACCGCTCTGCGGCGCCATCAGCAGCGCCGTCGCAGCGCCGATCAGCCCACCGATCAGCACCCCTGCAAAGAATGCGCCCATTTCGGCGCCGGAGTCGTTGTTAGCCATAGATATCACCTCTCCTTGAGTTATGGCGACCGCGAACTACCCGTTCATCGGCGCCCAACGCTGCCCTTCGCCTTGGCGTTGATGGCCTGAGCCATCCTCTGCATCCTGGATACGAAGCCGGCAGCCTTTATGGCCGGCTTGGCGACGCTGTCGCTCATGAACATCGTCGTTCCGTATACGGCCCGAGCAGCTTTCTGAGTCTCTGTTAAGATTGGCACCAGTTCAGCGCGTAAAAAGTGTATCAGTTCTTGCACGCGATAGAGCAAGATCGCGAGCAACACACTGATAATTAAGCTCATCAGGATCAGCACGACGGCCGTCAAGATGATCACGATGTCGCGGATGTTCGCCGTGAGCGCCGGGTTCTGCAACAGCAGATAGATCAACAGGACAAGTGCGACCAAGAAGATCAAGCCAGCAGCCAGGCCTATTGTGGCGGCCTTATGGTTTGCTTGTCTCACTCCGGGGTCGTTGTAGGCCGGGGGCGGCATTGCCTTGCCGTCTGTCCCCCTTGGCGTCCCGAAGTTCTGCTGCGTCGGCGAGTCGTTACTCATGGGAACATCGTTTACGATGTCATTATAGCAAATAGGACATAGGAACTGCGTTGGCGCTCAGGCGAAAGGCTAGGTGAGCTGATCCAGCGCTGATCACGTCGCTTGAGGCTGATTCGTGGCGAAGTGTTGCGGCAGAAGGCTAGTTGCCGCGGCGATACTGTAGGTGAGTGTATAATGTCAGTAGCCTCCGGGGAATGGCGCAGGTGGCAGCGCGCACGGTTTGGGACCGTGAGGTCCCGGGTTCAAATCCCGGTTCCCCGATCTCCCTAAGCGAGCTTTCCTCAGTGCAGTAAATTGCACAGTTTTGTGTGCGCAGTGAAATCGTCGCTACTGACTTCTGCTTTTCGCAAGAGCTTCTAGCGCTTATTAGAAGCAACAAGTTTCTTCGATCCTAGGAGGCTGAGAAAGGTGAGCCAGACCGGTATGGCTGATCAACGCATGGTCGGCGGGTCTGTTAATGACGGTAAACCAGACCGCAATTTAGCTCTGGAACTGGTGCGTGCGACCGAAGCAGCAGCGCTGGCAGCCAGCAAGTGGATGGGGCGCGGTGACAAAAATGCCGGAGACCAGGCGGCTGTCGAGGCGATGCGGCTGATCCTGAGCGAGGTAGATATGGACGGCGTTGTCGTCATCGGTGAGGGCGAAAAGGACCAAGCGCCGATGCTCTATAACGGTGAAAGATTGGGCAACGGCATCGGCCTGCAGGTAGATATCGCCGTAGATCCAATAGACGGTACTCGCTTGCTCAGCGTCGGCGGCGCCGGTTCAATCTCCGTCGTGGCCTTGGCCGAGCGTGGCAAGATGTTCAAGCCGTGCACGTTCTACATGGACAAGATCGTGGTCGGCCCGGAGTGCGCCGGCGTGGTAGATATCGAGGCGCCGCCGGCTGCGAACATTCGCGCCGTCGCGCGCGCTAAAGGTATGCCGGTGAGCGCCGTCACGGTGTGCATCTTGGATCGCCCGCGTCATCAGAAGCTCATAGAGAAAGTGCGCGCCGTCGGCGCGCGCATCAAGCTCATTTCCGACGGCGACATCTCCGGCGCGTTACAAACCGCCATTCCCGACTCTGGGGTGGACATCCTGATGGGCATCGGTGGCACGCCGGAGGGTGTGATTACCGCTGCGGCGATGCGCTGCCTGGGTGGCGAGATTCAGGGCAAGCTCTGGCCGCGCGATGATGCCGAGCGCGAAAAGGCGCAAGCGCAGTGCGACCTGGATGAGATCTTGACCACAGACAAGCTGTGCGGTGGCGACAATGTTTTCTTTGCTGCTACCGGCATTACAACCGGCGAGCTGCTTGAGGGTGTACACTATAGTGGCAATATTGCACGCACTTTCTCCTTGGTGATGCGATCGAAGTCCGGCACGGTTCGCTACATCGAATCGCGTCATCGCTTGGACAAGCTGCGCACGTTCAGCCAAGTCACCTATGTTGACTGATCCATTCGAGGCATGCCGTCCATGCTGCGTCCGACGATTTGAGGGGAAGCGGAAGGGGCTAGGCTGCCGGAGGCAATACGAATCAGGTTCACACATGCGAATATAGCAGCGGCGCTCGGCGAAGTGTCGAAGCCACATAGCTTAGGAAGACATGAAGAGGCAAACACAATCCCAAGAAGAATCCATCCCGAATGCTCCGCTTGAGACAGTGAACGGCAATGGCGCCGAGGTGCTCCCGTCGGTCGCCGAAGAGCCGCCGCTGCCGTCTGCAGCGCAGCAAAGTGGGCGTCACCAGCGGCGCAATATGTTCGATATGGCGCAGCTGGAGCATGAGACGTTGAGCGAGCTGCGCGAGCGCGCCAAGGAGTTGGGCATCTCCGGGTATAGCCGGCTGAAGAAAGACGACTTGATCATCCAGCTCCTGCGCGCTCAGGCCGAGAAGAACGGCCTGGAGCTACGCGGTGGCGTCATTGACATCGTGGACGACAATATCGGCTTCTTGCGCGCCGAGCACTACCTGCCGGGGCCGGAAGATATCTACGTGTCGCCCTCGCAGATCAAGCGCTTCGGGCTGCGCACCGGCGACATGGTGGTCGGCCAAGTGCGCCCGCCGAAGGAAAGCGAGAAGTACTTCAGCCTGCTGCGCGTCGAGGCCGTCAACGGCCAAGATCCCGAACAGGCTAAGAATCGCCCGCACTTCGAGAAGCTGACGCCGATCTTCCCGAACGAAATCTACAACCTGGAAGCGAGCGGCAAGCTCAGCATGCGCCTGCTCAACATCGTCGCGCCGATCGGCAAGGGTCAGCGTGGCCTGATCGTCGCGCCACCCAAGGTGGGCAAGACGACGCTGCTCAAGGACATCGCGAATGCCATCAGCAAGAGCTATCGTGACGTGCACCTAATGGTCGCCCTGATCGCCGAGCGACCGGAAGAAGCGACTGATTTCGACCGCTCCGTAGACGCTGAAGTGATCTCATCCACGTTCGATGAGCCGGTGCAGAGCCATGTGCGCGTGGCGGAGATGGTGCTCAATCGCGCCAAGCGCCTAGTCGAGTGTGGCCGCGACGTGGTCATCCTGCTGGACTCGCTGACCCGTCTGAGCCGCGCCTATAACCTCACCGTGCCATCGTCCGGCCGGACGCTTTCGGGCGGCGTGGATCCGGCGGCACTCTATCCGCCCAAGGAGTTCTTCGGCGCGGCGCGCAACATCGAGGAAGGGGGCAGCCTGACCATCATCGCTACCGTGCTGGTGGACACTGGCAGCCGCATGGACGACTTCATCTACGAGGAGTTCAAAGGCACTGGCAACATGGAGATCCATCTCTCGCGCCGCCTGGCGGAGCGTCGCATCTTCCCGGCGTTCGATATCCTGGCCAGCGGCACGCGCCGCGAAGAGCTGTTGCTGGGCGAGAAGACCGCGCAGCGCACCTACCTCATGCGCCGCATGCTCAGCCAGTTGATGGCTCCGCAGCCCCAAGGCGCCGGCTACGACATTACGAC
>JANWVF010000108.1 GCA_025056965.1 Thermoflexales bacterium
GGGACAGTAGTGCTGACGATCACGGTGCGCGCGGGCGGCGGGCCGCTGCCGGGCGGCTACGTGCTGAACAACAGCGTGACGATCGGCGCGCATGACGGCGAGATCGTGCGCAATGCGCCGGGGGTGCAGGTCAGGCCGCACCAGGCGTTCTTGCCGATTGTGCGGAAGGCGACATAGGCGGCGGATTCGTGCAGCTGATGGCGGGGTGGCCGATGGCAACGCCGTCGGCCATCCCACTACCAATCATCCAGCGTCATCGGGGGCAAGCGCGAGGCCTCCATCGCCTCCGGTTCGGGCGTCTTCTCGCGCGCGAGGGGTTCGGGCGGCGTGGCCGGCGACGGCGGCAACGCGGCCTTGGCCTCGGCTAACCTGCGCAGCGCGTCCATCAACCGTTGCTTCCACTGCTCCGGCGGCCCGGCGCGCAAGAAAGAGACCTGCGTCCGGCCGACCAGGGCGTCCTCACCGATGAGGCAGCGCACCCGGTGCGCGTCCATCCGCCCGATGGCCTCGGCGCGGATGGTAAAGCGGTTGCCCTCGGCGGTGATGCTCTGCGCACCAAGGGCATTGGCCAGCAGCTTCAAGCGCAATTGGTAGGTCAGGTTACGCGCCGCCTGCGGCAGTTTGCCGAAGCGATCCTCCAGCTCGGCCTCGAACGCGCGGATCTCGTCCTCGTTGCTCAGGCTGGCCGCGCGCCGATATAGCTGCACGCGCAGCGCCGCGTCGCCGATGTAGCTCTCGGGCAGCCCCACGGTGAGCGGCAGGTCAATCGTCACCGCCTTCGGCTCCGGCGGCGGGGGCGGCGTTCCGTCGCGCAGGGCGCGCAGCGTCTGCACCTGGTTGGCCAGCAGGCGCGTGTATAGGTCGAAGCCGACCGACGCGATGTGCCCGCTTTGTTTGGCGCCCAGCAACTCGCCAGCGCCGCGCATCTCCAGGTCGCGCAGGGCGATAGCGTAGCCGGCGGCGATGCCGGCCGCCTCGCGCAGCGTCGCCAGCCGCTCCCGCGCCTCCGGCGTCATCGGCGCGTGGCGGTCGTGCAAGAAATACGCGTAGGCCTGAACGGTGGATCGCCCGACGCGCCCGCGCAGTTGATACAGCTCGGCTAAACCGAAATGGTCGGCCTGATCCACGATGAGCGTGTTGGCGTTCGGGATATCCAGGCCGCTCTCGATGATGTTGGTGCACAACAGCACATCAATGCGATCCGTGCGCGCGGCGCCCTCGGCGAAGCGCGCCATCACCTGGGCCAGCTCGCGTTCGTTCATCTGCCCGTGCGCGATCGCGATGCTGGCCTCCGGAACCAGTCGGCGCAGCTTCTGCTCCATCAGATGGATGGTCTGCACGCGGTTGTGCACGAAGAACACCTGCCCTTCGCGATCCAGCTCGCGGCGGATGGCCTGCTGCACGAGGGCGTCGTCCCACGGGCCGACGAAGCTGATGATCGGCAGGCGCTCGGCCGGCGGCGTCTCGATGCGGCTGATGGCGCGCACGCCGCTCAGGCCCAAATACAAGGTGCGCGGGATGGGCGTGGCGGTCAGGGTGAGCACATCCACCGTGGTGCGCATGCGCTTCAGCTTCTCCTTGGCCGCTACGCCGAAGCGATGCTCCTCGTCAATAATGAGCAGGCCGAGGTTGCTGAACTTCACCTCGTCGCCGAGCAGCGCGTGCGTGCCGATCACGATGTCCACCGTCCCGTCGCGCAGTCCCTCCAGCACGGCGCGCCTCTCCGCGGGCGTGCGGAAGCGCGACAACACCTCGATGCGGATCGGATAGGACGCCAGCCGCTGGGTGAAGGTGTTCCCGTGTTGCTGCGCCAGCACGGTAGTCGGCACGAGCACGGCGACCTGCCTGCCGTCCTGCACCGCCTTGAAGGCCGCGCGCAACGCCACCTCGGTTTTGCCGAAGCCGACGTCGCCCACCACCAGACGATCCATCGGCTGAGGCTTCTCCATGTCGGCCTTGACCTCGCGGATGGCCTGGAGCTGGTCATCGGTCTCGATGAACGGGAAGGCCGACTCCATCTCGATCTGCCAAGGCGTGTCCTTGCTGAACGGCGGTCGGCGGGCCAGCTCGCGCTCGGCGTAGAGCTGCAACAGCTCGCGCGCTAGCTCGGCGGCGGCGCCACGCGCCTTTTGCTTCTCGCGTTCCCACTGGCCGCTGCCGAGTTTGTCCAGGCGCGGCGGTGCGTCGTCGCTGCCCACGTAGCGCGTCACGCGGTCGAGCTGGTGCAGCGGCACGTAGAGCCGGTCGCCGTCGGCGTATTCCAGCAGCAGGTATTCGCGCTCACCTTCGACCGGCTGGGCAGGCGTGCCGGTGTTCACGGTGAGCCGCGCCAGGCCGCGATACAGGCCGATGCCGTAGTCCTCGTGTACCACAGCGTCGCCCGGCCGCCAGTCGGCAAACGCTTGCTCTGGCGCGGACTTGCGCGCGCGCGCGCGCAAGAACCACTCCGGGCGCACGTAGCCGTAAATCTCCGCATCGGTCAACAGGACGAACCGCGACTCAAAGATGAAACCGGCCGGTAGCGCAGCGCTGACGAAGGTGAGCGCGCCGGTGGGCGGCTCATCGAGCGCCGTCTGCGCGGCGATGGCCGGGTGGCGCTCCGACCACAGCTCGGCCAGGCGCGCGGCTTGCCGCGAGACCACGACAGTCGTGATGCGGTCGCCCGCGCCGTGCTGCGTCTTCAGGTAGTCCAGCAGCGGGGTGAGCTGGCCGGCAAAGCGCGGCGGCTGAGCGAATCGCTCGGCCAGCGGATGCGCGCTCAGCGCGCCGTCCTCGCCCTGACCCAGCACCAGCGCCTGCACACGCGCGCGCGCCGCGGCGAACTCTTCCCACGTCACGTAAGGCGCGCGCGGCTCTGTGACCGCGCCCGACTCGGCCAGCGTCTCGCGCTCGCGCCGTGCCTTCTCCTCCAACGCGCGCCAGGCCTCGCGCAACTCCTCCTCGTCGTCAATGACCAACAGCGCCCGGGCACCCATGTAGTCCAGCAGGGAACGCGGGGCAGCATCGAGAGGCTGGCCATCCCGAACCACAGATGACGAGGGCGCGATCGGCGATGCGGCGCGAGGCTCGGTCACGTCCAGCGGCGTGATGACCACGCGCTCCAACATAGCGGTGCTGCGTTGCGTGCCGGGGTCGAAAGCGCGGATCGAATCGGCCACGTTGCCGAACAACTCGATGCGCACCGGAAGCGACTGCGCCGGCGACCACACGTCCACGATGCCGCCGCGCCGGCTAAACGTGCCGATGCGCTCGACCACCGGCGCGCTCTCGTAGCCGATCTTCACCCAGTGCGCGAGCGCGGCTTCCAGGTTGAGCGTCGCGTCGCGCCGGATGATGCGCGTGTTCAGTTTGAACGTCGCCGCCGGCTGGACGGGGTGCATCAGCGCGCGCGGGCTGGCGACGACGACCGGGGATGCCTCGTCGGCGCTCTGCGCCAGCGCAGCCAGCACGACCGAGCGTTGAGCGATGACTTCGTGCACCGGCGCGACGCTATCGTAGAAGGCCGTGTTCGGCTCGGCGAAGCGCAGCGGCGGCGCATCCGCGAGGTTGCCGAGCGCATCCGTCGCGATGCGCGACGACTCCACCGACGACGTGATGTAGAGGATCGGGCGCCGCAGGCAGCGCGCCACGGCTGCCAAGACGAACGGGCGGGCGGCACGAGGCAGGCCGAGGCCGCGCGACGCGCGCCCCAGGCGAATGTCTTCGACTAACGTCTGCAGCGCCGATGAACCGACGATGCGCTCGATCAACCCGCGCAACGGCATAGATGATCATTCTAGTCACGCAGCCTCGACCCGATCGCCGTCTCGCTCGAGCGTCTGATCGTGCCACGATGCTGCGTCCTCCAGCGGCTCCAAGTGGGTAAAGACCACCGCGTTCGGAATCGCGGCGCGGATGTCGGCCTCGATGCGCTCCAGCAGGCGATGACCGCGTTGCACGCTCCATTCGCCCGGCACGAGGATGTGCACCGAGACGAAGCTGCGCGCGGCAGCCTGGCGCGTGCGCAGGGCGTGGTATCGCACGTCGCAGCTGTTGGCGTAGCGGTCGAGCACATCGCGCACCTTCGCCAACTCGGCTTCCGGCAGGCCGGCGTCCAGCAGGCCGTTCGCCGAGCGCGCCAGCAGCGGAATGCCCAGCCGCGCGATGTTGGCAGCGACGAGCAAGGCGATGACAGGGTCGAGCCAGAGCCAGCCGGTGACCACGACTAACGCTACGCCGCCCAGCACCCCGGCGGACGTGATCACGTCGGTGAGCAGATGCTTGGCGTTGGCCTCGAGGGTGATCGAGCGGTGTAGGCGGCCGGCGTTCCACAACACCGCCGCTGCGCCCAGGTTGATCGCCGACGCGATGATGGAGACGGCCAGGCCGAGGCCGGGCTGCTCGATAGGCTGGGGGTGCAACAGCCGGTTCACGGCAGCCGCGCCGATGCTGATTGCGGCCAGGGTGATCAAGGCGCCCTCGACGCCGCTCGAGAAGTATTCGGCCTTGGTGTGGCCGTAGGCGTGCTCCTCGTCGGGCGGGCGCGCCGCTAGGCTCAGCATCGCCAGCGCCATCAGCGCGCCGACCAGGTTGACCAGCGATTCGAGCGCATCGGAGAGCAGACCGACCGAGCCGGTGAGCAGGTAGGCCAGCAGCTTGAGGCCGATGGTGAGGACAGCCGCAGCGATGGAGAACCAGGCGAAGCGCGTGAGCGACGAGCGCCGCATAAGGCGATTATCGCCGATAAAATCGTGTTCCATGCCGACGGACACACTCTTTGCGAAGATCGCGCGCCGGGAAGTGCCCGCGCGGATCGTGTATCAAGACGAAGCGGTGACGGCATTTCACGACATCAACCCCGTCGCCCCAACGCACATCCTGATCGTCCCGAATAAGATCATCCCCACGCTGAACGACGCGACAGACGACGACGCGGCGCTGCTCGGCCGAATGATGTTGACGGCGCAGAAGCTGGCCCGCGAGGCCGGCATCGCCGAAGGGGGCTACCGGCTGGTGGTGAATTGCAATCCCGACGGCGGGCAGTCGGTGTACCACCTGCACATTCACCTGCTCGGCGGGCGCAAGATGACCTGGCCGCCCGGTTGACACCGACGGCGACCTGAAGGCGACCATGAAGTTCCTGATCACGGGTGGCGCCGGATTCCTCGGCGTCGCGTTAGCCAACACCCTGGCGCGCCAAGGCCACGTGGTGCGCGTGATTGACGACGTGAGCACAGGCGACCCGTCGCGCCTGGATCCGGCCGTGCATTTCACGCGCGGCGACGTCAACGACATCCCCAAGCTCTGGTCGCTCTTGCAGGGGGTGGATTGCGCTTATCACCTGGCGGCGCGGGTGTCCGTGTCCGAGTCCATCTTGTATCCGCGCGAGTACAACGCCACGAACGTAGGCGGCACAGTGGCCTTGATCCAGGCCGTGCGCGACGCCGGCGTGCGCCGGCTGGTGTTCACCTCGTCCGGCGCGATCTACGGCGAGCAGCCAGATGAGCGCGTGTGCGAGGACGCCATCCCCAACCCCAGCTCGCCCTACGCGGTGAGTAAGCTGGCCGCCGAGTACTACGTCAACACGATCGGCGCGCTGTGGGGCATAGATACGGTGATCCTGCGCGTGTTCAACGCCTATGGCCCGGGCCAGCGCCTGCGCGCTTCGCACCCGCCGGTGGTGCCGGCCGTGATTCGCCAGGCGCTGAGCGGCGGCTCTATCATCGTGCACGGCGACGGCCGACAACAGCGCGACTTCGTCTATGTGGATGACGTGGTGAGTGCCCTGATTGCGGCGGCCACCGCGCCGAACGTCAACCGCCTCATCATCAACATCGGCAGCGGCACGCCCACCAGCATCAACGAACTGGTGGCGACGGTGGGCAGGGTGATCGGCAAAGAGCTGACCCCGCTGCGCGTGACGGCCGAAAGCGGCGGCGTATCGCGCCTGTGCGCCGACCTTCGGCGCGCGCGGGAGCGGCTGGGCTATGTGCCCAAGGTCTCACTCGAGGAAGGGATTCGTCGCACGGTCGAGGCGTTCAAAGCCAACGGCGCCGGATGACCCTCCGGCGGGCTCATCGGCCTCTCACCTGGGCGGCCTAATCTGCGGAAATGATCGAGGTTCAGGCGCTGAGCAAATCCTACGGCGGGCGCATTGCGCTGGCCGACGTCTCCTTGGTTGTGCCTCCGGGCAGCATCTTCGGCCTGGTCGGGCCGCGCGGCAGTGGCAAGAGCACGCTGCTGAAGATCTTGGCGACGCTCACGAGGCCTTCGGCCGGCGATGCGCTCGTCGCCGGAGCATCCATCGTGGATGAGCCGCTGCGCGTGCGCCGGCAGGTTGGCTATTTGCCCCGCGACTTCGGCGTATATCCGGAGCAGACCTGCGCGGAATACATCGCGTTCTTCGCGGCCTGCTATGGCGTGCCACCCAAAGCGCGCGCGGCGTTGGCGGAGGATTTGCTGCAACTGGTGGACTTGTATCATCGCAGAGACACGCCGTCCGATCGGCTGACGCCCGCGATGCGCCGACGTCTGGGCATCGCGCGCGTGCTGGCCCACGATCCGCAAGTGCTGCTCTTAGACGAGCCGATGGCCGAACTCGATCCGCGCGCGCACGTCGAGATGCGCACGCTGCTGAAAGAGCTGAGCAGCATGGGCAAGACGATTCTGCTCACCGCGCCGAACATGGCTCAGATACAGGACCTCTGCACGCACGCGGCGACGATACAAGCCGGGCAGATCACGCTGGCCGGCCCGCTCGAAGTCGTGCTGGCCGTCCGGCCGCCCCACCGCACCATCGCCGTGAAGTTCCTCGGCGACGCCCGCCTGGCAATCAACCTGATCAAGTCGGCTGCCGGCGTGGTGGATGTGCAGATGCCAGGCGAGCCGGATGCGTCCTCAGGCGCTCCGGCGACCATCGCGCTGCTGAAAGAGCTGCGCGTGACCTTCGACGGCGCGTATGCCGATGCAAGCGCGCTGCTGCGCTCGCTCATGCACAACGGCGTGCAGGTCGTCTCGTTTGCGGAGGAGAACTGAAATGCGCGCGCCGAACCTCAACCTGCCCACCTTTGAGCTCAGCCCGATCTTCGTCAAAGAGATGGCCGGGCGCATGCGCAGCGCGCGCGCCTACACGATCCTGACGGTCTACCTGGGCATCGCCGGCGGCCTATCGGTGCTGCTTTACATGGTGAGCCTCTGGGGCAGCACGCGCACCGTAGTCACCAGCGGCGCGGTCGGCAGCGTCATCTTCTACTTCCTGGTCGGCATGCAGGTGCTGCTGGTCGGCTTCGTCGCACCGTCCCTGACTGCTGGAGCGATCAGCGTGGAGCGCGAGAACAAGACCTTCGACGCATTGCGGGCGACGCCGCTCACGGCAGCGCAGATCGTCCGAGCCAAACTGATCTCCGGGCTTGGCTTCACGCTGTTGTTGCTGTTTGCCACCCTGCCGCTGTTCAGCCTGGCCTTTTTGCTCGGCGGCGTGGAGCCGCGTGAGTTGATCATCGCGTTGTGTGCTGTGTTCGCTTCGGCATGCCTATACACATCGCTTGGGCTATACATCTCGGCGCGTTCCAAGACGACGCTCGGCGCGACGTTGGGCACCTATGCCCTCGTCACGGGCATCGTCATTGGCATTCCACTGGCCGCGCTAGTGGGCGCGTCCACCGTCCGTCTGACACTCTCCGGCAGTGGCCCCGCGACGCTTCTCGCCGATCTGTTCGACGTTGCATCTACGCTGGCGATCAGCCTCAGCCCGGTCGGCGCGATCGTGGCGAGCCAGAACGTCTTCAATACAACGGGCGAGCTGTGGACGATTACGGCGAAGCTCGCCGGTGGCGGGTTCGCGCTCACCCTGCCGGCGCCCTTCCTCATTTTGACCGGGGTGTATCTACTCGCGAGCGCGGCGCTCTATCGGTTGACCGTGCGGCACGTGGCGCGCATCGCGCAAGAGTGATCGCCGATGCTCAATTCCAGCGCGACACCTCGGCGGAAAGCGCGCTGATATAGCGTTGGACGGCGACGGCATCCTGCGCGTCGGGCCGCCCTTGCAAGTAGGCCTCCAACAGAGCGACGGCTTGTTGGCGCTTGCCAAGCGCACCGTATAGCAGCCCCAAGTTGCGCACTTCGGACAAATCGTCGGGGTTCAGGATGAGCAAGCGCTCAACGACGCGCGCAGCGCGGTAGAAATCGTTGGCGGCCGCGTAGAAGTTCTTGAGGTTGTTCAGCATGCGCATCAAGATGTAGCGCGCGCCGACCGGATTGAGGAACGCGACGTCGAACGGTAGCTTGCCGTCGGTGAGAGTACGCACACGCTCGCGGCAGTCTTCCTCGGAGAGCACGGCGCCGCCGTGAAACGGATCGAGGTAGATCACCTGCCCGGTGTCCAGCACCACGCGGACGATGAAATGACCCGGCAGCCCCACTCCCTCGGCGCGAATGCCCGTGCGATGCGCCACTTCCAGGAACAGCACCGACAAAGAGATCGGAATACCTAGGCGGCGCTCCAGCACCTCGTTCAGGAAGCTGTTGCGCGGGTCGGTGTAGTTCCGCGCGTTGCCGGCGAACCCCAGCGTATCGAAGAGGAATTGCGCCAACATCAGCGCCGGCAGCTCGGCCGAGCGAATCGCTCGGCCAGCCGACTCCGCCAGCCGGTCGAGCTTGTCGAGGTAACCGGAGACGTCCAAGTCGGGATACTCGAACCGCCCCATCACAAGCGCGGCTCGCGCTAGGTTAATCTCTGCCTCTGGTTGGTTGACCTCTCGGGCAAACCCTTCCAGCGCAGCGTCTAGAGGGAAGCTTGCCATACGAAATGTTACCATTGCGTACCATGGACGCAAGCGGTGAGACGCCTGCCGGCCGCGATGATGGGCCGGGCAGCGAGGCCGTGTTTAGGCCGCCCGATCGCGCTGCGCTACTCGGCAAGCGCGTGGCGGTGTTGGACAAAGGCTGGGTGGAGCTACAAGACCTGATGGGGGATGATCTGGCCATCGTCAACGCGGCGCGCGTGTCGTTCTTGGGCGAAAGCAAGGGCAGCGAGAAAGACAAGAGGCTGTTGTTCTATTTGATGCAGCACCGGCACACCAGCCCGTTTGAGCAGGTGGAGTTCAAGTTCCGCGTGCGCGCGCCGGTGGTGACGTGGTGGCAGTGGGTGCGCCACCGCACCTGGCAGTTCAACGCGCAGTCCGGGCGCTACGTCGCCTTCGACGAAGATGATTTCTACGTGCCGGATGTGTGGCGCAAGCAGTCGCCGTCGAACAAGCAGGCCAGCCTAGGCGAGTTGACGCCCGAAGAAGGGGCGCCGCTCACTGCGGCGCTGCTCGAGCATTATGAGCGCGGGTATCGGCTCTATCGGCAGGCGCTGGACGCCGGCGTAGCACGTGAGCAGGCGCGCATCTTCTTGCCCGGCTTCGCGGTGTATTACACCTGGGTGGCTAAGGTGGACGCGCATAACCTGATGCACTTCCTCAGCCTGCGCATGGCCGAGGACGCGCAATTCGAAATTCGCATCTACGCCCGCACGATCTACGAGCATTTCTTCAAGCCCGCCTTGCCTTGGACGGCGGAGGCCTTCGAGACGTTCATCCTCTCCAAAATGGGGTAACCTATGCCCCTCAGAGCTGTTTCGCTCAGGCAAGTGCGAAGCCATAGGCTGCCGTGACGCGCATTTCAGACTCCATCGCCCCATCTGCGTCCCTCTCCTACAAAGACGCCTTGCGCAATGAGCGCCTGAACGCGATCGAGGTGGTGCTTGCGACGCCGTTCATCGTGATCGTGACGCAATATGTGCCGGTGTTGGTGACGCAGCTGGGCGCCTCGCCCCTGCTGCTCGGCATCCTTACGTCCGGCGCCGCGCTGATGCTGACCGTGTCCTCGGCGCTGGGGCCGGCCTGGTTGCGGCGCGCGCCGGACTGGCCGCGCAATATCAGCATCCCGCTCTTGCTCTGGCGCAGCGTGCTGATCTGGGTGCCGCTGCTGCTGTTCCTGCCGGACTGGCAGGCCGAGGCTATCGTTGCTGTGGTCGTAGCGCTGAACTTCGTCGCCGGCTTCAGCAACTACACTTTCACCGCCTTCCTCTCGCGCATGACCTTGCCCGATCGGCTGGCGCGCCTGGTCAGCATCCGTTGGACGATGCTGGGCATCGGCATGGCTGTCTTCACCATAATCCTGGCAGGGATCTTGGATGCACTCCCGCTGCCGGTGAACTACCTGATCGCTTGTGCGCTCTCGTTTGTCATCGGCATCGTCGGCTTCTTCATCTTGCGGCGGGTGCGCCCCCTGCCGTTGGATGCGCAAGCAGCCGCGCGCCCACGCGCTCGCCTGCGCGATCTGCTTGCGCATCCGCCGGCGCGAGACTATTTGCTGATCACACTGCTGGCGCACACGGCGATCAACGCGCCCGGGCCGCTGATCACGTTGCAGATGGTGCGCGGGCTTGGGGCGACGAACGTGGACTTCGGCTGGTATTTGGCGATCTTCTGGGTCAGCTTAGCCGTTGTCGGCCTATTTGTGCCTCAAATGACCGAGCGGTTCGGCGACGTGCGCGTGTTTGCCGCAGCTTGCGCCGGCATGGGGTTGCAACTGGTCATCTTGGCCTTCGCGCCCACGCTGCCAGTCACGTGGGTCGCCGGTTTCATCGGCGGCGCGACGTCGGTTATGCTACAGGTCACGGCGTATGGGCTGATGGTGCAGTGCGCGCCGCCCGATCGGTTTGAGGGCTACGTCGGTGCGTATACGGCGGGGGTAAACCTCGCGGTGTTCGCCGGGCCATTAGTCATGTCGGCCGCGACCGACGCCGGCTTGCCGATCGCCGCCGGCCTACTCATCGCTGCCGCTGCGCGCGCCATCGCAGGTGCACTCGCGCTGCGCTTGGCGAACGCGTGACAGAAGGTTCGCTAGTAGTAGAGCCCCCAGTTGGCGGCGGCTTGATCCTCCATCATGCTAGGCTCCCACATCTCCAAGCCCATGGTGACCTTGGCGGTGCGCTCGGCAGCTTCTTGGGTCTTCTGGCGCACCTGCTCCACCAGCGCCGGGCCATAGGGGCAGAACGGCGTCGTCAAGATCATCGTCACGTTGACGCTATCGGGAGAGAACTCGAGCTTGCGAATCAAGCCCAGCTCGATCACGCTCATGCCGAGCTCCGGGTCGTAGACTTCCCGCAGCGCCTGACGCACCTTCTCCTCTAGCGCGGCATACTCGTTCAGAGCGACCTTGGGCTCTACGCTTGCGCTTGGCTTGCCCTCTGCATTTGACTTCGCTTCGGTATTGCTCATGCACTGCACCTCCTGCGGCACAGGATAAACGGTGTTTCGTCCTGCGCCGCTCAAATTCAACCTTTTTGCACTCGAGCATTATAACGTTCGGCCTGCGGCCTCGGCGAAAAGGCCACCTGCCCGACATCCGTCGCCAACCCGTGGAGATGCATCGGGATGGCCGGAGCTTCCAACGCATCGAGCACGATCTGCGCGTCAATCCGCAATCGGTGGCGAACTGAGTCAACGTCAGGTGCGTCATACGTGGTGCTTTCGGCGCTGTATAGGCAAATAAGTCGCCGGTAGCGATGGGCGGGAAAGACGCAAGACGGACCGTTGCCGAGCTTGTAGCTTGCTTCTTGTGCATTGCCCGCGCGCGCCTGCCAGGGCCGGCTCAATCTAGTGGAATTCCAATGATCGAAGCAGCCCGCTCAGGGCTAAACGCGAGCGCGGCACGCGCTTGAGCGATCGAACGAGCACCACAGAAGCGCAACAAACCGATCACGATGTCGCGCAAGGCCACCCATGCACGTGCCGCCTGGCGGCGGCGCGCCGAACAGCGATCTTCGCCAAACTCCACATCCCGCACCTAGTGCCCGCTGTTCTCAATCTGCCGGTAACCGCGCCACCACTCAAACACCCGCCTCGCCAGCGCTGCCTGCGGGGTCAGGTCGGCGATAGCGTAGTGCGTGTGACCGGTCTCGACTCCGCTAGCCGTCCGCAGGCTACGCCGCTGAATGCACAGACATTGTCCGACCTTCGGCCAGCCGAATGCCTGCAGATTGGCGTTGAGTGCGGTCGTCGCCCGCACCTGATACTGCACCACGCGACCATGCCCCTTCGCCTCGGTGCGCCAGCGCACCGTCTCCGGACGAACCGGCTGGTCGAACCACGGCCGCAACGCTTCCAGCATCTGCGACTAATTGGCTTTCACCCTCAGGATGGAGCGCCCCTTTTTGACAATCGCTTCAGCAGTGCGCGGGGAAGTGTGCGCCGCGTCGAGCGTCACCACGCGCCCGGCCAACACCAGCTGCTCCAGCACGCTTGGCAGGGTAGCGGTCTCATGTGTCCCTGCGGCTATCGGTTGATGCGTGAGCGCGACGCCGAGTTGCTGCACCATCGCGCCGAGCACGGTGAGTGCCGGTGTGTCGGTCGCCGGATCGGCACTGCCGCGCCGCACCTTGCCGTCTATCGCGTGGCGAGCTGGAGGTGCGCTTGGGCGTGTGGCCAGATCGCGCGTGCCTCTTCTACCCAGGTCTGCCAAGCGCACAGCAGGTCATCCACGTTCAGATGAGCCAGTGTGTGCTGGAGGGTGGAGCGACTGGGCACACGCGCATGGGGCAACCCTAAGTGCCGACGCAGGCTGAGCGGCATCTGTTGTGCCCAGGCTGCGATGCGCCGGATGGTGTTGTGGCCGCATACCAGGCCGAGCAGGATCACGCTGAGCAAGGTAGGCAGGGGGTATTGCAGCTGCTGTCTGAAGTCGGTGACCTTAGCGAGGATGGAGACAAACGGGCGAACGTAGAGCGTCGCCGGGGCTGATGGGGTGTTCTCGTTCATGCCTTGAGCATGGCGCTGATGGTCAATCTTTCATTCGCCCTCCGTTAGACTTTCATTTGATCCGGTCAGCCCTGCCTGTGGCCATGTCCGATTGACAAGTCGCGCACCCTAGCCTACTATAGGGGTACGCATACGTTATGCAGGCCGCGCGCTTCTTTGGCTACTTTTGGTTTAGCTACTTTGCCGTGGGCAAAGGCAGCTTACCAGCGCGCGGGTTCGAGACGACCGGCGGGTAACCAAAGGTAGCGTCGCAGGTCAGGTAGAAGCGCGGAGCTGGTAAGCTTCGCGCTTTTAGTTTTTTATGAAGGGTGATGCCATGATTTACCAAACCGACGACGTTCGCATCCGAGAGATCAAAGAGCTGGCGCCGCCGGCGCACTTGATGCGGGAGTTCTCCATCACGCCCGAAGCGTCGAAGCTGGTGT
>JANWVF010000115.1 GCA_025056965.1 Thermoflexales bacterium
CTGATCGAGTGGCATCTGGCGCAGGCGGCGCAGCGCGGGCGGCGCTTCGCCTTCCGGGTGATGATCCTGAGCGAGTATGAGGGCGACGTGGACGGCGACGGCCAGACCGACGGCTTGACGGGCGTCCCGAACTACATCGCCAACAACCCCGCGATGGGTCGGCGTTTCTCATCGTCGAAGCCGGAGTGCAACAACATGTTCGTCCCGTATTGGAACGAGCCGGCCTTCCTGGATCGCGTCGAGGCCTTGATGAACGCGCTGAGCGTGTTCGACGGTGATCCGCGCTTGGCCTACATAGATATCGGCATCTATGGCCACTGGGGCGAATGGCACATGAGCGGCCTGGGCTTCTCGAGCATTCCGCCCGAGATCAACGCCACGTCGGCCACCCGCGCGCGCCTGGTGGACATCGTCAACCAGGCCTTCCAGAAGACGCGCATCCTGATGCTGCCCGACGTAGACGGGGATTACCCCGATCGCAGCGGGACGGGGTTCACCTACGCCATGCAGAACTACCCGCGCATGGGTGTGCGCAAAGACAACCTCTCCAACATCTGGTTCGAGCAAGAAGTGAGCCACTGGTTCCCCAACGTGCAGGCGGCCTTTCAGAATCGCTGGCGCACCACGCCGTTCGTGACCGAGTTCTTCGGCGGCGAAAACGACGCCGCGCTGCAGTTGGCCGAGTCGCAGGTGATTAGCTACCATGTCAGCATGGTGGCGACCAACCAATGGCACAACAGCACGCAGCGCATCGAGATCGGCAAGGCGGCCGGGCATCGCTTCCAGTTGAATCAGGCGACGTGGCCGGATTCGGTGCAGGCCGGCTATCGCTTCGAGATCGTCTCGCGCTGGTCGAACGTGGGGGTTGCGCCGGCCTACGAGAATTGGTCGCCGACGTGGGAGCTGTACACCAGCGGCGGGACGAAAGTGTGGTCGGCGCGTTCGCGCTTGGACTTGCAGCGCCTGCTGCCCACCACCATCAACCCCGACACCGATGTGAACACCGAGGAGACCGAGGCGAACGGCAAGAACGCTCCGGTCACCATCACCGACGATTTGACGCTGCCGGCGAACTTAGCGGCGGGGACGTACACGCTGCGCCTGCGCGTGCCGCTCATCCTCGCCAACGGCTCGGAGCATCCTTACCTGCCGCCGCTGGCGTTGGCCACGCAGGGGCGCGATGCTCAAGGGCGTTACACCCTGGGGACGATCACGGTCACGACGCCATCTACGCCTGCGCCGGTGGTGACGCTGACGACGCACCCGACGCAGCACGTCGTGTCGTTCGGCACGCCCATCCTGCTCACGGCGACGGTGAGCAGCAGCTACGCCATCTCGCAAGTCGAGTTTCTGGCCGATGGGCTGGTCATCGGCACGGACGCGACGGCGCCCTACACGCTGACCTGGACGCCGCCGACGCCGGGCGTGTACACCGTAATTGCCCGCGCCACCGACAGCGGCAATCGGCAGGCCGTCTCCGCGCCCAAGTTCTTCGACGTGCAGCATCGGACGAACATCGGGTTCAGCCTCAACCTGGCGGTGTCGCCATCCGCGCCATACACGGCGCCGGCGACGCTGGTTCTGACGGCGAGCGCACCCTCGACCGTGACGCTGAACTTCGTGGAGTTCTACGTGGGCAGCACCCTGGTGCACACGGATACCGCCGCGCCGTTCACCGCTACGGTCGGCCCGCTGGCGGCAGGTGTCCACACGCTGATTGCCAAGGGCTATGACACGCTCGGCCGAGTTGGATACGCCCATATCCAGGTGACGGTCAACAATCCACCGAAAGGCCCATACGGTGGGACGCCGCGCAACATCCTCAGCACCATCCAGCTGGAGGACTACGATGAGGGCGGCAGTGGGGTGAGCTGGTGGGACACCTCGCCGACCAACGAAGGCGGCGCCTATCGCAACGACAGCGTGGACATCCAAGCCACCAACGACGTCAGCGGCAACTATCACATCGGCTGGGTCAATGCCGGCGAGTGGCTGGAATACACGGTCGTCGTGCCGCATACGAACACGTATTATTGGCAGTTGCGTTACGCCGCTCCACCTAACACGGTCAACCCGACCGTCACGTTGACCGTGAACGGAAATCCGGCTTGGAGCAACCAGATCCTGCCGACGACCGGCACGTCGGCCTGGGACTTCTCGCAGTGGCAGACCTGGCAAAGCCCGACCGCCGTCAACTTGACGCAAGGCACGCACGTGCTGCGGCTGACGTTTGGCGGCGGGATGGCGAACTACAACTGGATGACGTTCGTGCCGGCCGGAACGCCGCTGACTCTGACCCAGCGCGTGTGGATCCCTTTCGTCGCCAGGTGAGCGCGAGCGACGATAGCTGCTGGGAACTCCTGCGCCCTGGATTTGCGCCGCGCCCCATGCTTCTCCCTTGCTAAGGGAGAAGCATGGGGATCCTTGCGCCGGACCTTCGGGTTACCAATCGAGGATGGCGCCGTCGTGAGCGCGCACGGTGGTGGCGTGGATGACTTCCTGCGCGAAGGGATGCTTCTTGGCTGCCGCCTCGTCTACCTCGATGCCCAACCCGGGCGCGTCGGTCGGCAGCCAGTAGCCGTTCTCCGTTTTGAGCGAGTGCCTCACCACGTCGAATCGCCACGGCACGTCGGTCAGCATGTCCTCTTGGATGAGGAAGTTGGGCGTGCTGAGCGCGAAATGCAGCGCGGCGGCGTTGGCCACCGGCCCGAGCGGGTTGTGCGGGGCGACGCCGACGTAATACGCCTCGGCCATGGCGGCGATCTTCTTAGCCTCCCATAGGCCGCCGCAATGGCACAGGTCGGGCTGGATAACGTGGCAGGCTTGCTTCTCGAACAGCTCGCGGAACTCGAAGCGCGTCACGCGGCGCTCGCCGGTGGCGATGGGCACCGGCGACGCGCGGCGCACCTCGGCCAGCGCATCCACGTTCTCCGGCGGCACCGGCTCCTCGATGAAGAATGGGCGATAGGGCGCCAGCACGCGGCAGAACTCGATGGCGTTGGCGACGCTATGCCGGCCGTGGCAGTCAATCATGATGTCTACATCTTCCCCCACCGCTTCGCGGATCGCGGCCATCATCCTCTCGGCGTAGCGATATGCGGCGATGCTGTTGAGCGTCTCGGTGGGCGGGGTGATGAGCACCTTCACGGCGCTGTAGCCGCGCGCCACGACCGCCAGCGCCAGGTCCACAAACGGCTTGGGGTCGGCGCTGTATTGCGTCTCGTACACGGCGCGCATGTCGCCGCCGCCGAGGTGGGTGTACATCCGTACCTTGTCGCGCACGCGGCCGCCCAGCAGTTGATACACCGGCACGCCCAGCGCCTTGCCGCGGATGTCCCAGAGGGCCTGTTCGATCCCGCTGATCGCGCTCATGCCGATGACGCCGACGCGCCAGAAGCTCTGGCGATACATCTTCTGGTAGAGGAACTCGATGCGCTCCGGGTCTTCGCCGATGAGCATGGGCGCGAAGTCCTCGATGGCGCCGACGACGGCGCGCGTCTTCCACTCCAGAGAGGCCTCGCCCCAGCCGAAGAGGCCGGGCTGGTCGGTCTCCACCTTGACGAACACCCAGTTGCGCATCTCGGCGTTGACCACGCAGGTTTTGATGGCGGTGATTTTCAT
>JANWVF010000022.1 GCA_025056965.1 Thermoflexales bacterium
TCTGGAGCGCATGCTGCAGGTCATCCCCGAACCGCGCCCGACGCTGAAGCCGCATGCGCCGCGCATGTTGGTCATCAATGTTGACCCGGAGAAGCTCGGCTCGGTGATTGGGCCGGGCGGCAAGACCGTGCGCTCGATCCAAGATCAGACCGGCGCTAAGATTGACATTGAGGATGATGGCCGCGTCTTTATCTCCTCGCCCGATAGCGCCGGCGCTGAGAAGGCTCGCGAGATGATCGAGAGCATGACCGGTTCGGTCACTCTGGGCGGCATTTACACCGGCAAGGTGGTGCGCATCACCGAATTCGGCGCTTTCGTCGAAATCATGCCGAAGACGGATGGCATGGTGCACGTGTCGCAGCTCAGCGATCATCCGGTGCGCAACGTGGCCGACGAAGTGAAGGTCGGCCAAGAAATCACGGTCATGGTGATCGGCAACGAAAACGGGAAGATCCGCCTCAGCCGCCGAGCGGTGCTCGAAGGCCTGACGTTGGAGGAGGCACAGGAAGTTGATCGCGCCGGCGGACGCGGCATTCCGCGTCGCGACGGTGGAGGGCGCAGCAGCCACGCCAGCGGGCGCGAACGCGAACGCGAGCGAGAGCGGCGCCCCCCCTTGCGCCGCAGCGGGCCGGATCGCCACCGTGGCTAGTTCGAACGATGGCCTCGTGGACGCAACGCTCACGAGGCCGTTCATTTACCTGAGGGCTAGTGCGCCTTCCAGCAACCGTTTGACCTCGAACGGATCGGTTGCGATGGTGTTGTGGGCGTAAAGGTCAATTGCGCCGATGTCCGATGAACGCATCTGCGGCGCGCCTCGGTCGCCCAACCGAACGATAACCGGGAAGCCTGACCAGTCTTCTTCGTCTGCCGGATCGCCTTCCGGTCGCGAATCCGCGACGCGCGGAAACAGCGGAAACAAAGGAGGCATGAGCACGGCAACATCGAAGGCGCGCACGTCGGCGCGCTCAATCAGCGCACCCAAGACGTCGTAGAGCGCATCCGCCAAGTCATCGTCGAGCGCGCAGCCGTAGATCCAAGTATCCTTGGGGCGATTAGCGGCGAGATAGACGAAGCCGCGCAGCCGGCCGACGCGCAGGCCTAACCCGATGTCGTCGTGGGCAGCCTGCAGATCGTCGAAGTAGTTCGCGCGGTGTTGAGCGCGATAGGTGAGCGCTGCGCGGCGCAGCATCTCCACCTTGGCGTAATGCATGCCACGCCCCAGCGCAATTTGCGCGTGCGCGTGCGGGATCGAGGCACCACCCTTTAGTCCCCCGTTCCAGAGCCAGATAAAGTAGCGCGCCTGCGGGTCGTGCTGATGCGCGCGCTGCGCCCATGCCAACGATGTGCGAAAGTAGTCGCGCAAATGCGCGCGGGTGAAAGCCAACGGGTTCGGCTCGTCGAAGATGAGCACCGCACACTGGCCTTCCCAGCGCGCGATGTTACTGGCCGTGATGCAGTATTCACCGCGCACCCGGCCGAAGATGTCTTCGGTCGTCGTTCGCGTCGGATCGGCAAAAATATCGTCGGCTAAGGGTAAAGCGTGCGCAACCGGAGTCCGATCATCGCCATCGCCGGCGGCGCTACGGGCATCGCGCGTCGCACGCTCGGCGTCATCGTCCAGGGTAATCGGTCGCCAGCGCCGCAGCGGGTTGAACAGCGCGCCATCGAAAGTGACGCGGTTGGTCACGCGCACCACCGTCTGATGCTCTACGGCGGCCACCGAGCCGAACTGCGATTCGACCCACGCGCGCATCGTCTGTGGCACGCGGCATTCCCCAATGACGCGATCCACGCGAAAGAGGCGATTGAAACGCCAACGGCGCTCGGCCGGCAGCGCAGCGATGAGCTCTGGAAGTTCGACGATGGTCGGCATATGGTCGCATGTTGTGGCAACTACCCGGCAGGGCTCAGTCGGCGCCCGGCCTGATTCTGCCTCTCACCATCCATGGCAAACGGGAGCTATTCTAGTCGCGGGCTCATTTCAGACCGACCGAGGTCGGCGCGTTTGTATCCTGCGCAGCCGTTATAATCCCCATCGGTAGTAGTTGTTGTATGGCCGAAAAGTTCGTGTTCGCAGCGAAGTTGGATGCGGTGAGGGAAGGGGAGATCACGGCCGTCATCATTGACGAGACGCCCATCGCACTCACCAAGCTGAACGGCGAGGTGCGCGCCTTCGGCGACATTTGCACGCACGACGACGGGCCGTTGGCCGAAGGACACATCGAGGGTCAATGCGTCGTTTGCCCCAGGCACGGCGCACGCTTCGACTTGTTTACCGGTCAGCCCACCTTCCCTGCAGCAGTTAAAATTCCGATCTACGAGACGAGAATCGAAGGAGACGAGATCAAGGTCAGGATCGAATGAAAATCGGAGCAGCCGTCAATCCGGCGCTCTGAACTTTAATTGAACAAGCGGCCTTCGGGGCAGGGTGAAATTCCCGATCGGTGGTATAGCCCACGAGCGCGTTGAGAGGCGCGCAGGATCCGGTGCGACTCCGGAGCCGACAGTGATAGTCTGGATGTAAAGAAGGCTCTATAGACGCAGGACAAGCGCAGCAGCGCAACCTGCAGCCCTATCATGCGCGCGGCGTACTCGGCAGCGAGCGCTACATCGTGCGCGTGATGCGGTTGCAGGTGTATTCGCATTCGCTGCTGCGCTGCGCAGGCGCGATTGGACAGCCCCGAGGACCGCATGGTTCAAGGGGCTGTTCTCATGATTGCAAGACACGGAAATAAGCCACTGACGAACCGATCGCTCACAATCGCCACACACTACTCGGCGGCGTCGCGATTGGCGCCGCTGCTCGGGTTAATCGCGTTCGTCCTGGTTTGGCAACTGCTCTCGCTGCGCTACCCGCCCTTCATCCTGCCCGGGCCGGGCAGCGTCGCCGCGCGCCTCATCGAAAAGCTCGCCGACGGCTCGTTGGTCATACATAGCGCGGCGACGCTCTCAGCGGCGATCCCCGGCTTGATCCTCGGCACATTGGTCGCATTCGCGTTAGGCGTGCCAATCGCGAAATCGCCACTGGCCGACCGACTGATCTCGCCGTTCATCGTCGCCTCGCAAGGCGTCCCCTTCGTCGTCGTTGCGCCGCTCCTGTTCATCTGGTTCGGCAGCGGCTTACAGGCGAAGATTCTGGTCTGCGCGATGGTGGTGTTCTTCCCGATCGCCATCAACGTCATCGCCGGCCTGCGCAGCACGCCACCCGTCCTGCGCGATTTGTTTCGCGCGCTGGGCGCGACGCCGTCCGAGATGTTCCTCAAGCTGGAGCTGCCGTCGGCGCTGCCGTTCATCTTCGCCGGGCTGCGGGTGGGTGGCACGCTCTCGATGATCGGCGCGATCACCGGCGAGTTCCTCAGCGCCGACCGCGGCCTGGGCTTCATGATCAACCTCGGCAACGGCCTATATGACACCGCGTTGGTCATCGCCGGCGTGCTCACCACCGTGCTCATTGCTTTAGCGATCTACAGCGCCATTCGCTTGGCCGAGCGTGCCCTGCGGGTGGAACGCTGGGCGGAGTAGACGTCTGTTTTGTGAGGAGCAAGTGTATGAATAAGTTGAGTTTGTCTCTTGTGAGTGTGTCGTTTCTGATGCTGAGCGCTTGCGCCGTGCCGGCGCCCCCGCCGCGCGCCGCGCAGCCGAGTCCGACGCTGCAGAAGATCAGGCTGCCGATGGGCTACATCCCCAATGTGCAGTTCGCGCCGTATTACGTCGCGGTCGAGCGCGGCTACTTCGCCGAAGCGGGGATCGAACTTGAGTTCGACTACAGGTTTGAGACCGACGGCGTGAAGTTGGTTGCCGCCGGCGAGCTGCCGTTCGCCGTAGCCAGCGGCGAGCAAGTCGTGCTGGCCCGCGCTCAGGGGCTGCCGGTCAAATACTTCGTGCAGTGGTATCGCCAGTTTCCCATTGCCGTCTTTAGTCTGAAGACCAAAGGTATCGAGAAGCCGGAGGATCTGAAAGGCAAGACGGTGGGCATTCCGGGCTTCTTCGGCGCGACCTACGTTGGCTGGCGCGCCTTCCTGGATGCCAATGGGCTGAGCGAGCGAGACATGCAAGTGCAAGAGATCGGGTTCACTCAAATCGCCGCCGTGCAACAGGGCAAGGTAGATGCTGCCGTGGGCTACACCGTCAACGAGCCGCTTGTGCTGGAGGCGAATGGCTTTCCCGTCAACGTCTTCCGCGTCAGCGACCAGGTGGAGATGGTCGCCAACGGCCTAATCACCAACGAAGAGACGATCCGCGAGAATCCAGCCTTGGTGCGCGGCATGGCGCGCGCACTGCTGCGCGGCATCGCCGACACGATCGCCGACCCTGATGCAGCAATGCGGATCTCGAGCAAGTTTGTCGAAGGATTGAAAGCCGACGACCCCATCCAAAAGCAAGTGCTGCTCGCTACGATCGAGGCGATGCGCGGTGAACAGCTGGGTATCTCATCTCCCCAGGCGTGGGAGAACACCCAGAACACACTTTTGGCCATCGGCCAGATCACGCAGAAGATGGACGTGAACGAATTCTTCACTAACGAGTTCGTGCAGTGAAGACCAGACCCGCACAGGGCATCCAGCCCTGTGCGGGTTCTTTAGGCAACCCCTGCATGCTTTTCGCCGACCGCATCTCCCACACCTATCCCAACGGCGTTCAAGCATTGCGCGAATTTTCTCTGCAAGTCGCGCGTGGCCAGTTTGTGGCCATCGTCGGCCCCAGCGGATGTGGCAAGAGCACGCTGCTGCGCATCATCGCCGGACTGCTCCAGCCGAGCGCCGGCGCAGTATGGCTGGACGGCGCGCGCATCACCCAACCTTCGCCGCGCATCGGCTTAATGTTCCAGGATGCGGCGCTGCTGCCTTGGCGCACCGTCGAGCAGAACATTCGGTTGCCGCTTGAATTAGGCAGCAAGGCCTCCCGTCAATCCTCTCATCATGGCCACCCTTCGCTCGCTTCCTCCATCGCCCCTCTCATCCAGCTCGTCGGCTTGAGCGGCTTCGAGCGCGCCTATCCACGCGAGCTAAGCGGCGGCATGGCCCAACGTGTGGCATTGGCGCGCGCCTTGATTACGCAGCCGCCGGTGCTCTTGTTGGATGAGCCGTTCGGCGCGCTGGACGCGATGACGCGCGAGAACTTGACCGCTTCGGTCGAGAGCATCCTGCGCGCGACGGGAACGACGGCCATCATGGTCACCCACAGCATCACCGAAGCTGTCTTCCTGGCGGATCAGGTAGTGGTGTGCTCACCGCGTCCGGGCAGCGTTGTGGGGAGCGTGCCGATCACGCTGCCGCGACCGCGCACATGGGCGATGGAAAGCTGGCCGGAATTCGGCGCGCTGGTCGGGCGGGCGCGCGAATTGTTGGGCCGCACCGCCCCCGTCGTTTGATGGTCTGAGTCGTTGACCGCTCTGCTGGGCACGAGATTCAGCCGCCGTTTCCTCATTTCATTTCTCGTGCCCGCGCAGGAAGGCCGGCAAGATCGAGGCAGCCTTCTGAATGCCGGGCTGCGCCAAGGCGATGAGCGCGCTCTCGAGGTGATCGGGTTCGATGCGACGGATGAGCCGGCCATTGTGCGCAATGCTGATTGAGCCGCGCTCCTCGGACACGATGATGGCAATAGCGTCCGTGCCCTCGGTAACGCCGATCCCGGCGCGATGGCGCAGACCGATGCGCGCGTCTTCGGGCGTCGAAGCGGTCAGCGGCAGCACGCACCCGGCGGCTGCGACGCGACCGTGGCGGATGATGACTCCGCCGTCGTGCAGGGGCGTATGCGGGTCGAAGATGGTGAGCAAGATGTCCGGCGTCAGTTCGGCATCCAGCGGCACACCGGTGTCAATCAGGTCTTGCAGGCCGGTGTCGCGTTCGATGACGATCAGTGCGCCGTGACGCCGAGCGGCCAGGCGTTGGGCAGCGTCGCTGATTTTGCGCACCATCACCTCCAGGTTGGTCTTGCGCGGCGCGACCAGCATCTCGTTGAAGCGTCCTAGTCGCTCCAACGCGCGCCGCAGCTCCGGTTGAAAGATGACGGGCACGGCGACCAGTAAGGCCGGCAGCGCTGTGCGCATGATCAGGTTGAAGGTCGGCAGCTGCGCCGTCCCGCCCAAGAGCAGTGTGATCGCGCCCAGTACCAACAGGCCGCGGATCAGCGGCACGGCTTGTGTGGCGCGCACCAGCAGCAACACGCCGAAGAACACCAGCGACACCAGGGCGATGTCAATGACAGCCAGCCAGTTCAGTCGCTGGAGAACCCAAATCAGGTCAGTCATAGCATGAGAACATCCACCGTGTCGTCATCCGTCCAGAGGTTCGGCGCAGCGCGAATGACCGATAATGGTGCTCGATGACGGTTGCGCGGGCTTATGCTCAAAGCGAGATTGTAGCCCAGCCCTCGGCATTTACTTGACGTTTACCTTCCGCTTGACATGCGTCGCATCGTCGAAAGCGCGCTCGCCATCACGATTGCGTTGCTCATCGCGCTCACATTAGTGGCGATGTTTGCCAAGCAAGCACGCGCGCAGCTCTGGCAGGGCTTCTCCACCTATGCGAGCCCGTTCCTCGGTGAGTGGCCGACCGGCGCTGCCCGACAACCGTTGGCGAGGCGCGTCGTAGTGGTGCTGTCGCGCGGCATGCGGCTGGCAGAATCGCGCCAGATGCCGACGCTGAACGCGTTGCGCGCGCGCGGCGCCGACGTCACCATCGAGTCGAAGCCGCCGACCTATCGCCTCTCCGCCACGCTGACCTGGCTCTCCGGCGCATGGCCGGAAACCCACGGCGCAACCACGAATAGCGCCGTCCTACTCCCCCAACCGGACACGATTCTGCGCGCCATGCAAGCAAACGGTCAAGCGACGGCATTTATCGGATCCGACCAGTTGAGCGACCTGTTCGGTGCGGCATTGCAGCGCATCGAGCTGGTGGACGAACTAGAAGCAATCGCGCGCGATCGCCAAGCGCTCGAGCTGGTGCTGGGCATGCTGAGCGATCCGAGCCGGCCTGCGCAATTCGTGCTGGTTGAGCTCGCGTCCTTGGAGGCGGTCGCGCCTGCCGAATCGGAGTCGTATCGTGCCGCGACGGAAGCGACCGACCGGCACATCGCGGCCATCGTCAATGCGCTCGACTTAGGCGCGGATGCGCTGGTCGTCCTGTCCGATCGCGGGCTCACGGACGACGGGCGCGACGGCGGGGGCGAAGCAGAAGTCACGCGCACGCCGCTCGTGCTGGTCGGTGCCGGCATCGTCCCCGGCACCCAGGCAATCGCGCCGGCCACTGCTATCGCGCCCACGTTGGCCGCGCTGGCCGGCGCACCCATGCCCATCCATGCGCAAGGCGGGCCGATCTTGGAAGTCCTCTCGCCCGCGCCGACGTTGCCGATGGCCTCTGCCCAACAGCTGACCGCGTTCTACGAGCAGTGGAGCGTTGTGATGCGTCAGCCGCGCTTCGCCTCGGAGCTTCTGCGCCGGTATGAAGACCGCCTGGCAGCAGGCGACACCGTAGGTTACGCTCAGTGGCTCGCCGAGCTGAACCGGTCGGTTGCCCGAGCCGTTGCAGAACGTTTGAACGGCGAGCGCGTCGCGCGCTTGCCCTTCGCGATCGGAGTCGCCCTGCTTTTGCTGACCATTGCCGGCCTGATCCTCAACGCACATTTCGTCCGGCCGCTGGTCGGCGTGGCTGCCTACATTGTCGCGTGGTCGGTGCTCTTCTTCATCGTGCGGGGCGCCGATTTCTCCCTTTCGCTCTTCTCGGACGGCAACCCCACGGCGACGTTCGGCGAGTGGGAGCGCATCTCGAGCGCGCTGATGGGGCTGATCGGTCTGGCGATCGCGCTCACGACCGGCGCGTGCGAAGACGTCTTCGACGCGATCGCCACGACCTTGAGCGCCATCGGCCTCATCGCGCTCTTTCAATTGCTGGCCTTCACGTGGTTCTACTGGCAATGGGGCGATGCCTTCACATGGACGCTGCCGGAATCCTCGGCGTTTACGGCCGGGCTGCTGGCTTTGACGCAGCTGGCTGCCTTGAATGTGCGAGCGACGCCCGATCTCCCTGAGCTGCCGCTGGCGCTGCTGATCGCCATCGCCACGGCCGTGATCTATGCGCTGGTTCGGCGGTCCGTGGCCTGAGCAGCGCGCCGATCAGTCGCTTGCGCGCCGAATTCGCCGTCGGCCACCGTGATCCGCAGCGGATCGCCGGGGTGCACGTCACCTACCGAGCGCACCAGTTCGCCGGTGGCACGGCGAACGATCGCGTAGCCGCGCGCCAGCGTCGCTGCCGGCCCGACGCCCTCCAGGCGGGCGCGCAACCCCTCGAATCGTAGTCGGGCTAGGGCTAGACGGTGGGCCTGCGCCGCGGTCAACCGCCGGCCTAGGTCGTCCAGCTTCTCGCGCCGGCGCGCCAACTGATGTGCCGGGCTGAGCAGGCGCAGCGCGCGCTGCAGCGCCGCCAGCCGTGCGCGCGCATCGCCGATTTGCTCCGCCATCAGTTCGGCCATTGCGGCGCTTAGCGCATCCACCCGCATGCGCAGATCGTTGATGTCAGGCGTGATGATCTCTGCGGCAGCCGAGGGCGTCGGGGCGCGCACATCGGCCGCGAAGTCGGCCAGCGTGAAGTCAATCTCGTGGCCTATGCCGCTCACCACCGGCACGGACGAGTTGGCGATTGCGCGCACCACCCGTTCATCGTTGAACGCCCATAGCTCCTCCAAGCTGCCACCGCCGCGCGCAACCAGGATCACATCGCACTGCCCCAGCGCGTTGAGCTTGTGGATGGCGCGGACGATCTGCTCTGGGGCTTCTTCGCCCTGCACGGCGGTCGGCGCCAGCACGACCTGGATGAGCGGATAGCGCCGTCGAAGCACGTTCAGGATGTCTTGAAAGGCTGCGCCCGTCGGTGAGGTCGCGACACCGAGCACGCGCGGGAATTCCGGCAGTGGACGCTTGCGGGCGGCATCGAACAGCCCTTCCGCCTCCAGCTTCCGCTTGAGTCGCTCCAACTCGGCGTTCAGATCGCCGGTGCCCTGCGCAACCAGCGACTCGACGTAGAGCTGGTAGAGGCCGTCTCGCTCATACACGCTCACGCGGCCGCGTGCGATGACCGAGTCACCATTCTGCAACGTGCGCGCGATGCGCGTCGCTTGGCTGCGCCACATCACGCACCGAATCTGCGCCGTCGCATCTTTGAGCGTGAAGTACAGGTGACCGGATGTCGGGCGGGACAAGTTGCTGACCTCGCCGGCCACGCGCACATCTTCGAGCGCTTCATCGCTCTCGATCAAGTCTTTGATGTGCGCGGTCAGCTCCGAGACGCTCAACGGCGGGTTGGTCTGCAAGATGGATTGGAAACCGTATTGCATAGATTCGCTTCTCCGTTTGCCCTTCGCCTGGCCGATTCACCGCCCTTTGAGCGCGCCGTGCGGCGAGGCGAACGCTCAGGCACAATGCGCGGCGGTCACTTGCTCATGACGTGGACGACATTTTCATATCGCTCGTCCAGCGGCGTCAGGGGCAGGCGGTTCACGCTGTCGTACACGACCACGCCAACGCGCAACGGGCTGCGCTCACCATCCAGGTTGAACGGGTGCCGATCCATGATGCGCGAGCCGCGAATCCATTTGAGGGTGGGGAGAGCGCCCAGCGCCGGCACGCCGTCGTGCGTCTGATATAAGCCATCGCCCTCGACGCGCACCGAGATGATGTAGTCGTTGACCAGCGGACGCGCGGCCAGCCAGTACAGGTCTACCTTGAGCGCGGTGCCGCCGTGCGCGCTCACCCCGATCAGCGCCATTTGATCTGCAAACGGCACGTAGCGCTGGCCCGGTTGGTAGTCGGGCAGGCGTTGGCCAAAGGGCTCGATGCGAATCCCGCGCGCCAGCGGAATATCGAACGGCAGCGATAAATACTGCGCCGCGCCCGGCACGGTCGCCGCGCTCAGCATGCGCGGCGGCGCGAGTGGCTGCCCCGCTGCATCTGCGAGGGTGATTTCCGTGGCCGAGCGCCCTAGCCGCCAATGCGTCCAGACGCGCAGTTGTCCGGCGATGCCTGTGTCATAGTCCACGCCGACCAGGTGAGGCGCCGAGGCAGTCGGTCTGATGATCTCGTCGAGGGAATGCAGGGTCGCCGGCGGCAGCGATGCGGGGGTGACGCCAATCGTCGCAACGGGAACGAATTCCGCCCCATCCGCATCGCGATAGTGGATGAACCCGCCCTCCGTCGGCCGATATGCGCCAATCCAGATGTCGTACGCACCGGGTGATAAGTCGAGCGGAATGCCTAATACGATGCGCCGTACGGCGTAGTCGCCGGCTTGCGCATCGGGCGGCAGGCGCACGTCAGCGTTGGCGGCCAGCCGGCCATCCGGTCGCAGGATGCGCAGCGTGATCGAGTCGCCGAATTGGGGATCGCCCCGCAGAGACCACCCTATATCTACCGCCAGCGCCTGCCCGACTTCAACCGTCCGGCCGTCAAGGTACGTCGGGGCGACTACTGCGATGCGCTCGTCGAATAAGACGCCCTCGGATTCTACCGGCGGGGGGAATTGGCGCACGACGTGCCAGGCCGGTTGGTCGCGGAGCGGGACGGCTCGCAGCCCGCGTGCGGCGAACTCCTCGGCGAAGAAAGAGGTCGTGTATGTCGTCTGCGTGCTTGCGCGCCGGGCAACTTGCTCGGCGAAGGTTTCGGCGTAGGGCTGTGCGCCGCGCGGGAACACGTATTCCACCTGCACGTCGCGCCGCATCCCCTCGACGTCTTGCAGCGCCCACAGCGGCGTGGCCTGATGCCACTGCGACAGGATGACGCTGCCCGGCTGCGCGCTGCGCAGCACCGCCTCGGCGGCGGCGCGCGTGCTCCAGTCGCGGCTCAGATACAAGAAGCTCGGCCAGCGCTGCACGCCGTCGTAGCCGGCAAAGGCCACGACGACGAGCGGGGGCATAAACGCAGCCGGCCGAAGGATCGTGCTTCTGGATGTCATGCGCGCGAGCATATCGGCCAGAGCGCCGAGGCCGGCGCCTAACACGACGCACAAAATCACCCAGCATGGCATCGCATACTCAACCGTCTGTGGTGCGCGGTAGGTTAGGGTAATCAACAGATGCCCGGCGCAGGCCAACAGCCAGACTGCGCCTAGGCCGCGCCGCCGCCACAGCAAAGGGGGCGTCGCGATGGCAGTGCTGATGAGTATTGGCGCGCTGAACTGGAAGCCGAGCAAGGTGGGCAGCAGCGCCAGACGGTCAAACAGGAACTCCGGCGCAGCAAAGGCCAGCATATCGCCGGCGAAGCCACGCGCAAAGATGTGAAACAGTAGGCCGTCTATGTTGGTCAAGTTGCCCGGCGCAAAGCGCGCACCGGCTGCGTCGCGGATCGGCAGATACAGCCAAACCAATTGTGTGGCGACCAGGATGCCCAACGCAGGAGCCGCCGCGCGCCGCAAGCCGCGACCATCCGATCGCCATGCAGCGTAGAGCGCGTATCCACCAAGCACGCCGCCAACTAAGATCAGCGAGAGGTGATGGCCCACACCTAGTCCGAACGCACCGGCGAAAAGCGTCAGTGTCGAAGCTCGGCCAGTTGCGTAGGCGCGCGCCGAGGCGTAGAGCATCAGCGCGGTGAACAGCGCCGTCAGGCTGCGGATGTTGGTAGTGGTGGCCTGCGCCCAAAACGTGGTGCTGATCCCCAGCGCCAGGGCGGCGGCTAGGCCGGCGACCGTGTGCACGGCGGATTGCGCGACAGAGGGCCACGCGGCCAGGGCTTGCTGAACCGTCAGGCTGACGAGCACCAGTGTAGTGGCCGAGGCAACGACCGAGAGAAATGACACGCGCGCGTATGGCGAACCGATCGGCACCTGGGCGAAAAGCCAGCCCAACATGCTGAATAGGGGATAGCCGGGGGGATGAGGGATGCCGAGCGTGATCGCGGCAATCTGGAATTCGCCGCTGTCGGCCGGCTGTACGTCGCCGTTCAGCGTCGAAGCGTAAAGCGCGACGGCGGCCAAGAAGAGCGCCGCATGGATGACGAGGCCGCGCCCCCGACGCATATCTTTGCCTGCCTCTCGCTTACTTCCGGCTGCGCTCATCGCCTATGCGCCTGATGCACGCGCCTGAACACGGCCAGCGTCTCGGTCGCCGTGCGTTCCCACGTGAACTGCGCGGCGCGGAGCAGCGCGCGCTGCCGCAAGCGCTCGTGCAGGTCGTCCTCGATGCAAGCCGCGATGAGCGCGCCGGCCATGCGCCGGGCATCCTTCGGTTCGACCAGCATGCCGGCATTGCCGACCACCTCGCTGATGCTGGCGGCATTGCTGCCGACGACCGGCACGCCGCAAGCCATCGCTTCGAGTGGCGGCAGGCCAAAGCCCTCATATGTCGAAGGGAACAAGAAGCAGCGCGCGCCGGCATAGAGCGCCGGCTTGTCTTCTTCCTCCACCCGCCCAATGAAACGCACGACATCGCTCACCTCGAGCTGCTCGGCCATCTGTGCCAGCGAAAGCCGCTCGCCGCCATCGGTCACCACAGGCGTGGATGGCTCGCCGCAGATCACCAGCGGGTATTCTTCGCCGATCGCTTCGCCGCACCACACGTATACCTGCATCAACGTCTCGATGTTCTTGCGCGGATCGAACCCCCCCAGGTAAAGCACGTAGCGCTCCGGCAAGTCGTAGCGCTCGCGGACGCGCGCCCTGTCTTCCCACGGCACGTTGGGCGTGAAGCGCGGCTCAACGGCCAGAGGCGCCACGGTGACGCGCGCGGCCTCCACGTTGAGGTATTTGAGGATGTCCCTTTTGCTGAAGTCGGAATCAGTGAGGATGGCAGCCGCGTTGGCCGATGCCGCGCGCACTAGCCCAGCGTAGGCGCGCTGCAATGCCCCGCCGCGGTAGGCCGGCAACGCGATCGGGATCACATCGTGAATCGTCACCACGACCGGCACTTCGCTGCGCAGCGGTGGCGCCCAGTACGGCACAAAGGCGATGTCTGCACCCATGCGCTTGGCCGCCCTGGGGAATTCAACTTGCTCGAAATGCAGCTTTGACCAGTCGCCGCGTCGGCGCGGCGACACGCACTCGATCTCCAAATCCGGCGCAAGCTCCCGGAGCGCGGCGAGCAGACGAGTAGCATACTGTCCGCTCCCCGTCGTCTGGGCGTGCGCTGGGTCGAGGAACCAGGCGTTGACGGCGATTTTCATGACCGCGGACTACAATCCATAACCGATTATGCCTGACTCACCCTCCGATGCCGCTCCGCCAAGGCGAGCAGTAATCGGCCGGCTAATTCGCGCCGCGCGCGAGGCTGCCGGCCGTTCCCAGAAGGACTGCGCCCGCTTCATCGGCGTCTCGCCGAAACGCTTCGCCGCCTACGAGGATGGAACGCACGAGCCGACTTTCATCGAGCTTGAGGCGCTGGCGTATTACCTAAATGTGTTGCCACATAGCCTGATCTACGAAGAAGCCGAGCGTCCGCCACACGTTCAGGTGAACGAGCTACCTGCCTTGATGCAACTTCGCTCGCGGGTGGTGGGTGCGCGGCTGAAGCAGGCGCGTATGGAGCGTGGTGAATCGCTGAAGAGCGCCGCGCAGGCGATTGGGGTGACCAGCAGTCAGTTGGACGCCTATGAGCTCGGCCGCCGGCCGATCACGGTGACGTTGCTAGAGCGCGCCATGGCCCATTACCACTTGCGTCTAGAGCAGTTGCTCGACCTGGGCATCGGGCCGTTCGGCGAATCGCAATTGCGCTTGGAGCAGCACACGCGCTTCGATGCTTTGCCCGCCGATGTGCGGGAATTCGTCGCCGCGCCGGATTCTGCGCCCTACTTGCAGCTCGCCATGCACTTGCATAAGCTGTCGCCGAGCGACCTACGCGGTTTCGCGCAAGCCCTGCGCCAAATCACTCAAGACGAGTGAACGGCAGCACCGTTGCGCATGGAGATCGGCCGACGCCCTCTACGCCTGAACCAGCCTGCGGCGTTGCTGGCCACACGGCGATGATTGTTCGCACCAGTCGAACTCGACGTGTAGTTCGCCTATGACTTCCGCGTTGGCCATTTTGGCCAAGTTGTAGAGCGTCGGCTTCATGTTTTTCAACTCATGGTTTAGCCCGCGCTCCATGAGCCACGAAAAGGGCGGCACTTCAGGCACCGGCATTAACGGCCAGCGCATCAGGTGCGACACCAGCGTCGAGCGCGCATCTATCGGCTGCAAGTCAAACCCCCACAACTGGCCGAAGGGCGGCTTCTTGAAACCCGGCCCGGAGAGCCAAATGAATTGATAAGGTGGGTTATATACCTGCACGTAAGAGCGCGTCGGGTATTGATACCAGCCGATGCATTGGCGCGATTGAAATGCCGACCCTACGCCCACAGGCGGCGGTGTAATCCATTTCACGTCCATGACCTCACCGCTGCCGGCGAGCTCTGGGTGTCGGGTGGCGTCGCTCACAATCTCAAACAGCGCCTCGCACGACGCCGTAATCAGTCCGGTAACAGTCACGCTTGGAAATTTCACAACCTTTTCACCTCAAAGCCGATATGCGCTCGGCGCCTAATTTTGATCGAGCAACTTTAATTTGGCGAGCTAACGTCTTACGCAAGCCTGCATTGTCCAAATGAAACTGAGACAAGGCTTAGGCCGGAGGCACGCGCCTGAAACTTTCGGAGAATGGCCGCTGAGAAAGCGATGAACCGAGCAATCCGCGACCGCCGTCGCTGGAGTAAGCTATTCGATATGACGCACATTCGCCAATTCATCCGGCTCAGAACCGAGCTGCCCGGCCCGAACAGCCGCGCGCTGATCGCGCGCCGCGAAGCTGCCATGCCGGCGGGATACGGCAGAGCGACCGACATCGCCGTGCGACGCGCGCACGGCGCACTGGTTGAAGACGTGGACGGCAACATCCTGATTGACTTTGCCGGAGGCATCGGTGCGCTCAACGTCGGGCACACCCCGTCGGAGGTAGTCGAGGCGATCCAATCGCAAGCCGAGGCAATCATTCACGTCTGCGGCCTGGTCGCTACTACCGAGCCGCACGTGCAGCTGGCCGAGAAGTTGAACGCCATTGCGCCGATCGGCGGCGCGAAGAAGGCCATGATTACCAACACCGGCGCCGAGGCGGTCGAGCAGGCAATCCAGATCGCGCGCGCTGCGACCGGCCGGCAAGCGATCATCGCATTTGAGGGCGCGTATCACGGGCGCACCTTGCTCACCCAGACGTTGACCAGCAAGTATGCTCTGTTCAAGAAAGGCTTCGGGCCGTTTGCGCCGGAGGTCTATCGCGCGCCATTTCCGTACTTGTATCGCACCGCCATCGGCTCAGACATGAGCGAGGCGCAGAAGGTCGAACTGGTGTGGGAGGCGTTCGAGCGTTTCTTGGTCGCCCACGTCATGCCGGAGCAGGTGGCCGCGGTGATCATCGAGCCGGTGCAGGGTGAGGGTGGGTTCATCCCCGTGCCGCCTGAATTTATGCGCCGGTTGCGCGAGGTATGCACGCGCTACGGCATCTTGCTCGTCGCCGACGAAGTGCAGTGCGGCTTCGCGCGCACCGGCAAGATGTTCGCCATTCAGCACTACGACGTTGAACCCGACTTGATCGTCATGGCCAAAAGTATGGGGGCGGGCATGCCCATCGCCGCGACCGTGGGGCGCGCCGAGGTGATGGACAAGGTTCACCTGGGTGGCTTGGGCGGCACATACAGCGGCAATCCGGTTGCCTGTGCTGCTGCCTTGCAGGCCATCGCGGTGATCGAGCGCGATGATTTGTGCGCGCGCGCGGCTCATCTGGGCGGCCTTGCATGCGCGCGGTTGAAGCGCATGCAAGAGCAATTCAGTCTGATCGGTGACGTGCGCGGCCTAGGGGCGATGCTGGCCATCGAGTTCGTCGAGGATCGCGCCACTCGCCGGCCGCTTTCGCCTGAAAGGACGGTTGCCATCGTCCGTGATGTGGCGTCCAACGGTGTACTCTCGATCCGCTGCGGCCTCTACTCGAACGGCTTGCGTTTCTTGTTCCCCCTGGTGATCAGTGACGCGCAGTTGCACGAGGGCCTTGACGTGGTCGAAGAGGCCGTCGCGCGCGCATCGGCCACCGCTTAGCTTTATGACTGCCCTCTGCTGGAGGCAGGCCGGGTTCTGGCCTCAGCCTTTTCTCAGCGGCGTTTGATGCAGGTTTCACACAGGTCGTTAAGGTGATGAAGGATTGTCAGGAGGTAATGCGCTATGAGATCAACGCGATCAGTGACCATCCCTGCATTGTTCGTCGTCGTGTCGCTCCTAGCGACGGCTTGTGCTGCACCGGCCGCGCCCGCGCCGACGACAGCGCCCACCCAGCCATCTGCTCCGACCCAGACGCCTGCGCCCACGGAGGCGCCCACGCCCACCCAACCACCCGCTCCGGCTGAGACGCCCGCGCCGACCGAAGCGCCGGCCGCAACTCCGACGGCCCAAGCGCCCACTGCACAGGTTGTGGTGTATCAGATCAACCCCGGCCGGTCCGAGGCCAGCTTCACGCTCAATGAGGAGCTCATGGGTGCGCCTACCACCGTCGTCGGCGTGACGCCCAAAGTGACCGGCTCGATCACCGTAGATTGGGCGAACCCGGCCAACAGCAAGATCAGCAAGTTGGAGATAGACGCGACGGACTTCAAAACCGACAATCAACTCCGCAACGGCGCAATCCATCGCTTTATCTTGCAGACGAGCCAATATCCGACGATCGAGTTCGAGCCGATGACCATCGAGGGGCTGCCGCCGTCGGTGAAGCCGGGCGACGCGCTGAGCTTCAAGGTGATGGGCAATTTGAAGATTCGCGACATCACCAACCCGGTCACTTTCAACGTGACGGCGAATGCCAACGAGGATGAAATCAGCGGCGAGGCAACGACCGTAGTCAAGCGCGGAGACTTCCAACTGTCTATTCCGCCTGTGCCGAGCGTGGCCAACGTGACGGAAGAGGTGACGCTGACGCTGAAGTTCGTGGCGACGCGCCAGTGACGCGCGCTCGGTTGCGTGAGCCTCACTCGGGCAGCCGATGAGGCTCACGCGCTTTAACGTCCAGGTGCAGTCGCGCATCGCTGCCCTCGTCTTGTTCGTCCTGCTCGCACTCATCGCCCTCAGCGAGCTGATCTTCAACAACCTCGGCGCGCTCAACGGTGATCCGGCTGACGCAGGGCAGGCGCTGGGGCTGACCCCGGCGCAGCAGCGGACGCGGCTGCTCATCCTCATCGCGCTCGATGCCATCGCCGGCGGCGGCGCGTTGCTGGCCATCATCGGCCTGTTGGCGCGCAACCGCGCCATTGCCCACGGCGCATTGGTCTGCGCGACCGGCTTCCTAGCATACGGGCTATACCAAATCTTTGCCGCGCTCACCCAGTTGAACGAGTCGCTGCGCCCGGCCGCGATCGGCATCGGCGCGCTCTATGCGCTGCTCGGCGTCGCCGCATGGTTCGTCGGCCGACGTGTCGCGCTGAGCCAGGCGACGCGCGGTTGACGTATGCCCGAGCACGGCGAGAATACGCGACGATGTATACGCAAGACATCGGTCTCTCACATGACGTGCCACCATACCGCCTTCATCGCCTCGGCGTGGTCATGCGCGCCGATCCGAACAACCCGGACGAAGTGCTGGGCGTGCTGAACCCGGCTACGGCGCGCGGGCCGGACAGCAAGTTGTATCTCTTCGCGCGCATCGTCGCCGCCGGTAACTACTCGCGCATCGGCATCGCCGAAGTGGTGTTCGACGCGCAGGGCGATCCGGTTGAGGTCAAGCGGATGGGCTACGCGCTAGAGCCGACCGAACCCTACGAACGCAACGCGCGCACGGCCGGCTGCGAAGATCCTCGCATCACGTTCGTCGAACCCCTCGGCTACTACGTGATGACCTACACCGCTTACGGTCCGCTCGGCCCGCGCGTCGCGCTCGCGCGGTCCACAGATCTGCTCACCTGGCAGCGCATCGGCCCGGTCAAATTCGCCTTCATGCCGCGCTACCGCGTGGATTTCGACCTCTACGACAACAAAGACGCCTACCTATTTCCCAAGCCGGTGCGTGACCCACGGGGACGGCCGGTGCTGGCGATGATCCATCGCCCGTCGAACACTCAGGGCGGCTTGCAGGTTACGCCGGAGGGCATCGCCGAACCGCGCGCCAGCATGTGGATCTCGTATTGCCCACTCGAGCGTGCCGAAGCCGGTCCGGAGGCGCTGCTGACCTGGGAGGAGCACCAACTGCTGGCTACGCCGGCCCAGCCGTGGGAAAGCCTAAAGATCGGTGGAGGCACGCCGCCAGTGTTGACCTCGCGCGGCTGGCTCACGATCTACCATGGCGTCTCCGGGCGCATCGTCGAAGGGGTGGATCACCAGCCGTTTGTGCGCTATTGTGCGGGCGTCCTGGTGCTCGATCGCGACGATCCCCGCCGCGTGATCTACCGATCTAGTGAACCGATCCTCTCGCCCGAAGCGCCGGAAGAGAAGACGGGCGTGGTCGCCAACGTGGTCTTCCCCACCGGCGTGGATGTGCGCGAAGGCGGGCGCCTGGACGTCTACTATGGCATGGCCGACTTCTACATCGGCGTCGCGCGAATGACGCTGCCGGACTAGAACGGCCGCGCGCTCATTGCGGCCAGCGCGATCACCTCACCTATTTCACACATTGCGCCATAGGTGTCGCCGGTCAATCCGCCCAGCGCTTTGGTCCAACGCGCGAAGATGAGATGAGCAGCCAGCAGCACTAACGCGATCGTCATCGCGCCGCGCAGCAGGGCCATCGGCCAAACTTGCGGCGGCCGGCCGAGCACGCATGCGACCGCGACAATGACCAACATCTGCAGAGTGGCGAAGACGAAGTCGCCGCGCCGGATGAAATCGCGGAAGCTTCGCCCCAGGCCGCCTTCGCGCGCGGCCGGGAAGAAGAAGATGCCGTAGAGATCGGCCCAGCGGCCAAGCGCCGCGGCGACCGGCACGGCACGCACCCAATCCGCGCCGGCGGCGGTGAGGAAGGCCAGCTTGAGCAGGATGACCGCCACCAGCGCGAGCGCACCCATTGCGCCAATGCGGCTGTCCTTCATGATCTCCAGCTTGCGCTCGCGGGGGCGCCAGCTCATGACGGCGTCGAATGTGTCGCTCAAACCGTCCAGGTGCAGGCCGGCAGTGATGACGGCGATGGCGATCACCACGGCTACCGCGCGCGCAAAGTCGCCCCACAACGCCCCGGCGGCCCATCCCGCGGCGCATGCGAGCAGGCCGATGAGCGCGCCGACGGCTGGAAACCAGGCCATCGCGCGCGCGATCGTCTCCTCGTAGTTCTCTCGGGTCATCGGTGGCATGAAGGGCAGCGGGATGAGCGTTAAAAAGCGAATCGCTTCGAGGAATCCGTTGAGCATCGGGCAGATTACCGGGAGTGATGGCCGACAAAGCGAGTATGTGACGTCGGCCGGCGAATGGCTCGGCCTAAGTCGCTCGTTGGGGATGCGAGAGCGGTGGCGTGTAATTCACCGTGCGCAGGATCGTCGTCGTGGGGTAGCAATCCAAGCCGGTGGCGCTGCCGAGATCAATCCGCCAGCGCCAATGCTCGGTTGGCGACGTCCCCATGAGTAAGCAGAGCAACGACTGGATCGGGCCGCTGTGGGTCACGACGATCACGCGGCGGCCGGAGAAGTGCGCGCCGAGGTCCTCCCAGGCTTGGCGGACGCGCTGCAGCAACTGCCCCAGCGACTCGCCGCCCTGAGGCGCGTGATTGAGTGGGTCGGCGAAGCGCGCTGCGACATCGCGCGGGTAGCGCTGCGCAGCTTCGCGATAGGTCAGCCCTTCCCAGACCCCATGCGACGCCTCGCGCCAGCGCGCGTCGCCCAGCGTCGGGATGTTGCGCTCGCCCTTGATCGCCCGTGCCGTTGCTTCGGTGCGGATCAGCGCGCTATGCACAATCACATCTACCTTGCGTGCGGCGAAGAAGCGCGCCAGCGCTTGCGCCTGACGCTCACCGAGCGCGGTGAGCGGGCGGTCAGTGACGCTCATGTAGCGGCGGGCGGCGTTCCAATCCGCCTGCCCGTGCCGCACCAACCAAACGCTGCGCGGTACGCCGGACATACGCAATCAGGCTACCACGGATGCCCTTGCGTCAGTGCTGCGCTTCAGTCGGACTTGGCGATAATCCCGTTTTGTGATGATCCAACAAGCCATTGCCAAGTTGTTCACCCACACTTCGCTGACCGCCGAGGAGGCGGAGGAGACGATGAACGAGATCATGCGCGGCACAGCCACGCCGGCGCAGATCGGCGCTTATCTGGCTGCGCTGCACATGAAGGGCGAAACCGCCGACGAGATTGTCGGCAGCATGCGCGCGCTGCGGGCGCACATGGCGCGCATCCCCACCCACCAACCCAAGCTGATTGATATCGTGGGCACCGGCGGCGATCGCTCGAATACCTTTAACATCAGCACGACGACGGCCTTCGTGGTAGCCGGCGCCGGCGTGCCAGTGGCCAAGCACGGCAACCGCGCCGCGTCGTCGCAAAGCGGCAGCGCCGACGTGCTCAACGCGCTGGGCGTGAAGGTGGACTTGACGCCGGAGCAGGTAGGCCGCTGCATAGACGAGATCGGCATCGGCTTCGCGTTTGCACCGGTGCATCATCCGGCGATGAAGAACGTGGCCGGCCCGCGCCGCGAGATCGGCCAACGCACTATCTTCAACATCATCGGCCCGCCCAGCAACCCGGCCTTCGCCCGGCATCACCTGCTGGGAGTGTGGGATCGGCGCTACGTGCCGATCATGGCCAACGTGTTGGTGCAGCTGGAAGACGTGCACGCTTTGGTGGTCAGCGGCTCATCGCCGCAAGTAGCCGGCATTGACGAACTCACCACGGTGGGGCCGAACACAGTGGCCGAGGTGCGCCACGGCCAGGTGACCGAGTATCAGCTTGACGCGCTGGACTACGGCTTCAAGCCGGCGACGCTGGATGACCTGGGCGGCGGCTCACCGGATTTCAACGCGGCAATTACCCGCGCCATTCTGTCCGGCGAGGATGTTCAGGCTCGCTGCGACGTAGTGTTGCTGAACGCCGGCGCCGCGCTATATGCCGCTGATGCTGCGCCGGATATCGCAACCGGCATCGAGATGGCGCGCGAGAGCATCCGCAGCGGAGCCGCTTTGAAGAAACTAGAGGCGTTGATCGCGCTAAGCCAGAAGCTAGGCAGCGGCGGCTAGGCGCACGCCGCTATTTGCCGTTGTGTGACGTCGAGCGCGTTATGCGGCGCTGGTCGAGTTGCGCCTTCACTCGCATCGGCAGGCCGTAGAGCTTGACGAAGCCATCGGCGTCGTCGTGGTCGTAAGTGGCGTCGGTGTTAAAGGTAGCCAAGTCTTCGCGATAGAGCGAGTAAGCGGCGCGGCGCTGCACGACCATCGCGTTGCCTTTGAACAGCTTAACGCGCACGCTGCCGGTCACGTCGCGCTGGGTGACGGTGACGAAAGCCTGCAGCGCGTCGCGCAGCGGGGTGAACCATTGGCCGTTGTACACCAACTCGGCGTATTTCAAGGCCACGATTTGTTTGAAGTGCATGGTCTCCCGGTCAAGCGTGATCTCCTCCAGCCCCTGATGGGCGACGCGCAGGATGGTGCCGCCGGGCGCTTCGTCCAGTCGGCGTGACTTCATGCCGATCAGTCGGTTCTCCACGATGTCGGCGCGGCCGATGCCGTGCAGCGACCCGATCTCGTTCAGTCGCTCGATGAGCGCGGCGCCGCCCAGGGCGACGCCGTTCAACCGCTTGGGGATGCCGCTAACGAATTCGATCTCAACGTACTCCGGGCGATCGGGCGTCTCCTCGATGGCGTTCGTCCACTCCCACAGGTGTTCCTCCGGCTCATACTCCAGATCTTCCAATCGGCCGCCCTCGTGGTTGAAGTGCCAGAGGTTCTCATCCATCGTGTAGATGCCCTTCTCGTATTCGCCCAGCGGCACGCCGCGCGACCGGGCGTATTCGTAGACCTCTTGACGGCCGTCGAACTCCCATTCGCGCCACGGGGCGATCACGCGCAGCTTGGGGTTCATCGCCATATAGGTCAGCTCGAAGCGCACCTGATCGTTGCCTTTGCCGGTCGCGCCGTGCGCCACGGCGTCGGCGCCCTCGGCCTCGGCCACGTCTACTTGGTGCTTGGCGATGAGCGGGCGCGAGATGGACGAGCCGAGCAGGTACTTGTTCTCGTAAATCGCCCCGCTTTGGATCAGCGGGAAGAGATACTCGTTCGCGAACTCGTCGCGCAGATCCTTGATGATGACCTTGCTCGCGCCGGTGCGCAGCGCTTTTTGCCGGATGGCCTCGAAGTCCTCGCGCTGGCCGATGTTGGCGACGAAGCAGATCACCTCGCAGCCGTAGTTCTCGATCAGCCACGGCACGATGGCCGATGAGTCGAGGCCGCCGTTGTAGGCCAAGACGACCTTCTGCACGCCGCGCTTGGGCGTGGTCAGGCGTGGTGCGTGGTGCGTCTTAACCTCCTCGGCCAGGCGGGTGACCGTCTCCAGCGGGATGAGGTTCTCGCGGCTGACGGCGCGCCGCGCAATGCGGCCGGCCTGGATGGCTTGCAGCACGCGCTCGCGATCTTCCGGCGTGACGTGAATGGCAGCCGACTCGCCGGGGTGCAACGGCATCATCACGGCGACCTCGTCGCAGTTCTCCAGCATCGGGCAGGCCACGCAGTCGTTCCACACCTTCTCCGGGAAGAACTCCTTAGGTGCTACGCTGAAGCCGCACTTCTCGAAGAAGCCGACGACGCGGGTGAGCGCGAAGATGGTGCCGAATTGGCGCCGGCGCGCCTCCTCGACCAGGGCTGCGACGAGCCGCTGACCGATGCCGGCGCCGCGTGCGGCTTCGTCCACAGCCAGCGAACGCAGCTCAACCAGCGTGGAGTTCATCGGCAGCAGCGAGCCGCAGCCGACTATCCTGCCTTGTGCGCCGTGCGCGTCTCTCTGTTCGGCCACCATGAAGTTGCCGATGTGCGCGCGAACGCTGGCCTCGCCGCGTGGCAACAGGCCGCCCTTGCGCGCGTTCTGCGCGATCAGCAGCACGATGGCCGGCACATCGTCGAGCGTCGCGGGTCGAATAGTGATGGTCACGGGCGTTTGATCCAACCTTTACGTCAGTTTGTCTCTGACGCCACCGAAAACCTCATCAATTTGATCCGTCGTGATCTCCGACCAGTCAACCTGCTCGCGCCAGCGCAGATACGCCGACCAGAAGTCTAGCTTTGGCTGCGTCAGTCGCTCGTATTCTTGCAGCGAGACGGTGACGGCAACCGGCTTCCCGCGTCGCAGCAGCTTGACTGGCTCGCCATTCTCGACTTCGCGCATGATCTTCGCCAGATTGTTGTTCGCCTCGGCCATCGAATACTCGGTCATTTGTCCCCTCCCGCATGGTTCATTCGTTGTCGTCGCCACCCGGCTGGCCCGACGCGAGCAGACCCAGCTCGGCGCCGCGATCCAGGTTCAGCACGCCGGCCTTGGCGTAGACGCTCAGCTTCTCGCGGCTGTCGGCGATGTCGAGGTTGCGCATGGTCAGTTGGCCAATGCGGTCGAGCGGGCCGAACTCGGCCTTGCCGCTCTCCATGCTCAGCCGTTCGGGATGGTACGTCAAGTGCGGGCCGGTAGTGTTCAGGATGGTGTAGTCGTCGCCGCGGCGCAGTTCGAGCGTGACCGTGCCGGTGATGGCCTTGCCCACCCAGCGCTGCAAGCTCTCGCGCAGCATCATCGCTTGGGGGTCGAACCAGCGGCCTTCGTAGAGCTTGCGCCCCAGCCGACGACCAAGCGTGCGGTAGTTCTCGATGGTGTCCTCATTGTGGATGGCCGTGACCAACCGTTCGTAGACGATGAACAGCAGCGCCATGCCGGGCGCTTCGTACACGCCGCGGCTCTTAGCCTCGATGATGCGGTTCTCGATCTGGTCGCTCATGCCCAGACCATGCCGGCCGCCGATCCGGTTGGCCTCCATCACCAGCGCCACGGGGTCGCGATACTCACGCCCGTTGATCTCCACCGGCATGCCCTCGTAGAAGGTGACCGTGACCACCTCCGGCTCGATCTGCACGGATGGATCCCAGAACCGCACGCTCATAATCGGGTTGACGATGTAGGCGCTGGTGTCCAAGAATTCCAGGTGCTTGGCCTCGTGGGTGCAGCCCCAGATGTTCGCGTCGGTCGAGTAGGCCTTCTCGGCCGACATGCGGTAGTGGAAGCCGCGCTTCTCCAGCCATTCGCTCATCTCCTTGCGCCCGCCCAACTCGGCGACGAATTCCGGATCGAGCCAGGGCTTGTAAATGCGCAGGTTGGGGTTCACCAGCAGGCCGTAACGGTAGAAGCGCTCGATGTCGTTGCCCTTGTAAGTGCTGCCGTCTCCCCAGATGTTCACGCCATCCTCCTTCATGGCGTTGACCAGCATGGTGCCGGTGACGGCGCGCCCCAGCGGCGTGGTGTTGAAATAGGTCTTGCCGGCGGTGCTGATGTGGAACGCGCCGCACTGCAGCGCCACCAGCCCTTCCTGGACCAGTTGCTTGCGACAGTCCACCAGCACAGCCTTTTCCGCGCCGTGCTTGAGCGCCCGTTCGGGGATTTCATCGTAGTTCGTCTCGTCGGGCTGGCCGAGGTTGGCCGTGTAGGCGTAGGGAATGCCGCCTTTCTCGCGCATCCACGTGACGGCCGCGCTGGTGTCGAGGCCGCCGCTGAACGCGATGCCGATCTTTTCACCTTTGGGAAGAGATTGCAAGATTCGTGACATAGGCAGATGGTACTTCGGCGATTCTCAAATTCAGGGCTCAGCTTGCGAGCGTAGCGTCCGGCGAAAGCAAGCAGGTGATCCTCGCTCCCGCCTACGCCGCGCGCGTGAATATCGTCCCGCCATCGCTCGCCAGGCCAGCTAGGTCGGTGATGCGCACCCGGCGCACACCCGCGTCGAGCGCGTCGAGCGCCGCGCGCACCTTAGGGATCATGCCGCCGGAGATTACGCCGTCGGCGATCAGCGCCTCTGCCTGCGCCGCAGAGAGGTGCGGCATCAGCGACCGGTCGCGGTCGAGCACGCCGGGCACGTTGGTCAAGAACGTGAGCAGGCTGGCGTCCATCGCGCCGGCAATCGCGCCGGCGGCGTGGTCGGCGTTGACGTTGTAGATCTCGCCATCCGCGCCGAGCGACATCGGCGAGCATACCGGCGTGAGTCCCTGGGCCAGCCAAGCCGCCAACAGCGCGGCGCGCACACGGATCGGCCGGCCGACGAAGCCGAGCGCATCGCTGAGTCGCTCTACCCGGATTAGGCCTGCGTCGAGCCCGCTGAGGCCGATGGCGTCCACGCCCTGCGCGAGCAGGACGGCCACCAGCCGCTTGTTGGCCAGCCCGCTCAGCACCATCAGTGCCGCGTCGCGCGTCTTCGCGTCGGTCACCCGCAAGCCGTCCACAAACTGCGTCGGTGCGTCCAGTGCGTCGAGCAGCCGGGTCAGCTCCTTGCCGCCGCCGTGCACGATGATGAGCTGCGCACCGGCGCGCTTGATCTGCGCGACGGCCATGGCGAAGCGCGCCGCAAACGCCGGGTCGTCCAGCTCGTTGCCGCCGACCTTGATCACTTGAACGTCGGCGGGTGGCGTCGTCTCAACGATCTCCATGCTCATCGTAACCCCTCACGCTCATCCAGGCCGAACATGACGTTCATGTTCTGCACGGCTTGGCCGCTGGCGCCTTTCACCAAGTTATCTATACACGAAACGATTTGCAGGCGGTCGGGCATGCCGGCGACCGGATGTACCGAGATCACCGCATAGTTGGTGTGCGCGGCATGCGCAATCGTCGCGATCTGGCCCTTGGGCAACACGCGCACGAACGGCTCGCCCTCGTAGCGCCGGGCGAAGATCGCGTGCCAGTCTTGCTGCGCCGCCTGTGGAGTAAGTCGGACGTAGATCATGCTCAGCATCCCGCGCGAGATCGGTAAAAGGTGCGGCGAGAAGAGCACACAAACCTGCCCGTCTCCCCGCCAGGCCGCGTTCATCTCCTGCTCGATCTCCGGCACGTGACGATGCACATGGCCGATGTTGTAGGGGGCGAGCGATTCATTCACCTCCACGAAGTGGGTGGCCAGGGACGGCTTGCGGCCTGCGCCGCTCACGCCACTCTTGCTGTCGGCGATGACCACCGGATCGGCCAGCGCGCCCAGCTCCAACAACGGCAGCAGGCCGAGGAGGATGCTGGTGGGATAACAGCCCGGATTGGCTACGAGTTGCGCGTTGGCGATGCCGCACCGGTAGATCTCCGGCAGGCCGTATACGGCCTCGTTCAGTAGCTCGGGATAGGGATGGGGATGTTTGTACCAGTCGGCGTAGGTCGCGGCGTCGCGCAGCCGGAAGTCCGCGGAGAAGTCTACGACGCGCTTGCCGGCGTCCAGGGCGCGCCGGCAAAGCTCGGCGCTGGCGCCATGCGGCAGACAGGAGAACACCACGTCTACGTCATCCAGCGGCGCGTCGTCCGCTTGAACCAGCGGCAGGTCGAACACGCATGGCAGCGCGTCGCTCAGCCGCGCGCCGGCGTGGCTTTCGCTATGCGCGAAGACGATGCGTACCCGGTGATGCCGCGCCAGCCATCTGACCAGCTCTGCGCCGGTATAGCCGGTCGCCCCGAAGATGCCGACTTTAATGATCATCGTTTTGTCCTGTCTCCAGTCCGCCGGTTGGCCGCTCGGCGAAGGGCGCGCAGGCAAAATGGAAAGCCCCCAACACCGTTGTCGTGTGTCAGGGGCTTTGCTGCGGAAGCCGAGCGCAGTCGAGATTCAGCCTCAGCGTGCGCGCGTGCGTGCACCGGACACACGGTCCTTCGCGCGCGGACGACGGAAGCGGATCTCCGACACTGCCGACATTTCGACCGCATTATATGACATCACACCGCTCAAGCGAATGCTGCTGCCGCGACAGGAGACGGATGCCCCCGCTACACTAGCCCGAGTGCGTCACCCTCGCGCAGCGGAGATTCCGCTCGTCGTGTGGCCAAATTGTCTGTTGCTTGGTTCATTTACGCAGAGGCGGCTGGCGCGCACAAACGCTGCACCAGCGCCGCATCGTCCAGCACCGTGCGCAGGTCAAGCGCAACGCGGTCGTCGTGGATGCGGGCGATGACGCCGCGGGCGCGCAGGTCGGCCAGGATCTCGTGTGGCGGGCGTGAGTCCGCAGCGATGGTGATCAGCGTCGTCGGCAAGGTCTCGCCGGGCAGCGACCCTCCGCCCACCGTGCTTTCTCCGTCCACCATCTCGGCGCGCAAGCCATTGGCCAACAGCCAGTCGCCGATTTCCTGCTTCACCTTTGCGGCACGTGCTGCGATGACCGTCTTGGGCATTGCCAACATGCGCATCACCGGCACTTCGCGTTCGGCTTCGCCGCGCGCATAGTGCAGCAGTGTAGCCGTCAGCCCGGCCAACGTGAGCTTGTCGGCGCGGAAGGCGCGCGCCAACGGATGTCGGCGGCAGCGCTCGATCCACGTGCGGCGGCCGACCATGACGCCGGCCTGTGGCCCGCCCAGCAACTTATCGCCGCTGAACGCCACGATCGCTGCTCCAGCGCGCAGGCTATCCTGCGGCATCGGCTCGCGCCGCAAGCCGAATTTGGACGTATCCACCAGCGCGCCGCTGCCCAAGTCGTCCAGCACCGGAATCGCGTGCCGCTCGCCGAGCCTGACTAGCTCCTCGATGCGCGCTTCCTCTACGAAACCGATCATTCTGAAGTTGGACGAGTGAACGCGCAAGATCGCGCCGATGCCCGGCGCGCGCCCTTCAGCCTCGCGGATCGCGCGTTCGTAGTCCTCCAGGCGCGTGCGATTGGTCGTGCCCACCTCGATGAGATGCGCGCCGCTTTGCGCCATGATCTCGGGGATGCGGAAGCTGCCGCCGATCTCCACCATTTGACCGCGCGAGATCACCACGCCTTTGCCCGCGGCAGCCGTCGCCAGCATTAGCACCGTCGCTGCGGCGCAGTTATTGACGACCAGCGCAGCTTCTGCGCCAGTCAACTGGCACAGGAGTCGCTCGGCCGCTTCGCCGCGCCGTCCGCGATGGCCGGTCGCCATGTCAAACTCGAGCGCGCTGTATTCGCGCGCGACGGCAAGCATCGCCTCTTGCGCTGCCCGGCTGAGCGGCGCACGGCCGAGGTTGGTATGAATGATGACGCCGGTCGCATTGACAACCGTTGTGAAATGTCCCTGGCTCGTCGCTTGTAACGACGCGCGGGCCATGGCGATGATTTCCTCGCATGAAGGGGGAGGATCGCCATTGCGAATCGCCTGGCGCGCTTGGTCGAGCGCTTCACGCAGCGCATGCACCACCCGCGAGCGCCCTTCTGCTTCTACCAGCCCATCGGCCTGCGCGACCAGCTCGTGCACACTCGGCAATCGGCGCAGCCTGTCATTCACGGACATGCCAAGTGGATTATAGGCGTCGGAACGAATGGTAAGGGCTATCCCCTAAGCGCAAGCACGTCCTCTAGATAGATGGACTGGACGCATCGCGAGCCTGGAAGGATCAGGGATGGGCAAGTTAAGATTCTCTTATAGCCTACTTAACATTCGGGCAAACGGAATCCCCTAGCCTTACCTAGGGCGTTTACTATCCAGACGCTACCCAGCATTCGCTCGACATACGTCAAGTAGGCTTCTATGAACAGACTACGCGCCTTGAAACTCGGACTATCGGTGCTGCTTCTGATCAGCACGCTCGCTAGCTCTTCCGCGACGGTCGGCGCTGCCACAGAACAACGGGCGCGACGAACCGCGCCCGTCTCGCGCCAGCCGCTTGTTGTGGGCCCAGCCGCGCTGTTGTCTATCAACCCGACCGGCATTGACCTCAAGCGGTCTGCTTCTGGGTTGGTGAACAAGCCGCAGGTGTTCACGGCGACGGTGCTGCCGCTGAACGTAACCTTCCCGCTGACGGTGACCTGGCAAGCGGACGGGCAGACCTCGGCGACGTTCAACGACACGATCACGACGACGCAGTCGTATGTGTGGATGACGCCGGGCACGCGCATCATCACCGTGACGGCGCAGAACGACAACACCTCTGTCACGGTGACGCGGACGGTGGTTATCAGCGACAACTTCAGCCTGACGATTCTGCACACCAACGACGTGCATGCTCGTCTGCTGCCCTATGCACCCAGCGGGTCGTCGAACTGCGTGGACAACCCGAACAGCTCCAGCGTATGCATCGCGGGGATGGGGCGGATTTCGACCAAGGTGAAGGAGATTCGGCAGGCGGAGGACAACGTGGTGTTGCTGGACGCGGGCGACCAGTTCCAGGGGACGTTGTTCTACAACCTGTATAAGGGCGAGCCGACGGCGCTGGTGATGAACGCGATCGGGTATGACGCGATGGCAGCCGGCAACCACGAGTTCGACAACGGGCCGACGGTGCTGCGCCAGTTCATAGACCAGATCAACTTCCCGTTGCTGAGCGCGAACATAGACGTGTCGAGCGAGCCGTCGCTGACGGGGAAGATTTCGCCGACGGTGGTGCTGACGGTGAACGGGGAGGCAGTTGGCGTGGTGGGGCTGACAACACCGGACACGGCGTTCATCGCCAGCCCTGGGCCGAACGTGGGCTTCAACAGCCCGGTGACATCGGCGCAGGCGGCGATCAACGCGCTGTTGGCGCAGGGGGTGAATCGGATCATCGTGTTGTCGCACCTGGGCTACAGCGTGGACTTGCAGCTGGCGGCGCAGATCACGGGGGCGGACGTGATCGTGGGCGGGCACTCGCACACCTTCCTGCGGACGCCGCCCAGCCCGATCGTGGTGGCGCCGGGCGCAACGGACACGCCGGCTGGCCCGTATCCGACGGTGGTGACAAACCCGGATGGGAAGCCGGTGCTGGTGGTGCAGGCGTTCCAGTGGGGGCGGTATCTGGGCAACCTGAAGGCAACGTTCAACATCACGGGTGACCTGGTGAGCTGGTCGGGCAACCCGATCTTCATGACGAACACGATCGCGGTTGACCCGATGGTGACGAACATTCTGTCGCCGACCTACACCGGCGGTGTGACAGCGCTGCAGAACCAGGTGGTAGGGACGACGACGGTGGACATGCCGTTGCTGGTGGGCAGCGTGCAGGTGTGCCGGCGGGTGGAGTGCTTGCTGGGCAACCTGGTGTCGGACGCGATGCTGTGGAAGATCAACAGCAACCTGCCGGTGACGCAGCACTATCAGATCGCACTGCAGAACGGCGGTGGCCTGCGCGCGCCGATCACGGCGCTGACGGTGACGGTGGGCGAGATTCTGGAGGTGCTGCCGTTCGGGAACACGATTGCGACGCTGGAGATTACCGGCTCGCAGATCATCTCGGCCCTGGAGAACGGGTTGGCCAACGTCGGCCTGTCGGGCGATGGGCGCTTCCCGCAGGTGTCCGGGCTGAGGTATCTGTGGGACATCTATCGCCCGGTGGGATCGCGAGTGATCTCGGTGGAGGTCTACAGCCCGACGCTGATGGCATATGTGCCGCTGAGCCCGAGCGTGGTGTATCGGGTGGCGACGAACAACTTCATGCGCAACGGCGGGGACGGCTACACGGTGCTAAGGGACTTTGCGATCAACCCGTATGACTTTGGGCCGTCGCTGGACGAGGCGGTGAAGGAATACTTCCAGCAGTTCTCGCCGGTGACGCCAACGATTGACGGGCGGATACACTATCTGCGGCGGTCGCATATCACAGCCACGCGGACGACGCTGCTGGCGGACGGGGTGAGCACGGCGCGCATCACGGTGACGGTGCGCAACACGGTCCTGTCGCCGATCAGCGGGACGGCAGTGAGCTTCGCGACCAGTGCTGGGACGCTGTCGGCGCCGTCGGCAACGACCAATAGCAGTGGCCAAGCCGTCATCACCCTCACCGCGCCGATCACTGCGGGCACGGCTATCGTCACGGCGACTGCCGACGGCGAGCCGCTTCCGCTCACATTCACCTTCCTAGAGACGATCACAGCCTCTCCGCGAACACTGCCCGCCGATGGGGTGAGCACGGCGCGCATCACGGTCACCTTGCGCAATCCCAACACGCTTGCGCCACTCAGCGGCGTCACCGTGACGTTCCTCTCCAACGCCGGCACCTTGTCCTCATCAGCCGCACAGACCGATGCAAACGGCCAAGTCGTCATCACCCTCACTGCTCCGCTCGACCCAGGTCAAGCGACGGTGTTCGCGATCGGTGCGGGCCAGACGCTCTCGATCACCTTCAACTTCACCCAGAGCGCAGCGACGGTGAACTTCACACCGAGCGTGATCACGCAGTCGGTGGGCAGCGGCGCGGCGCCGGCTGGTTCGATCGTGACATACACCTTCACGTTCACCAACGCCGGGCCGGGCAATGCACAAGGCGTCCTGATCGTCAGCCCGATCCCGAGCGGCACTGAGTATGTCAGCGGCAGCGCGAGCGGCGGCTTTGGCCCGAGCAGCGCCCAAGCGCTTGGTATTCAGTCGCTGCTGGGTGGTCAGGCGGCCAACTCAGTCGTGTTCTGGCAGGGCAACATCCCTGCAGGGCAATCGCACACCCTGTCCTACGCGGTGAAGGTGAAGACGCTCTTTGGACCGATCACGGCAACGGCGACTGCTTTCTTGAACAACACGCAAGTCGGCCAGCTATCCATCTCTACGCCGGTCAGCGCGCAGAGAGTCTACCTCCCCATCGTTAGGCGTTGACGGAGCCGCCTCGGGCTAAGCTGCTAACCCCCTCGCTCGACAGAGCGAGGGGGTTAGATGTTTTCCTCCTTTTCACGAACTATAAGCTTCTGCGCATACAATCACTTTGTGCTATCTGAGGCGTTCCTGCAATCGCTGCGCACACTGCGACTGAACGCGCCGCGCCGACGCGTCGGTTCATTGACCGGCGAACGCCGCAGCGTGAAGCGCGGGCGTTCGGTCGAGTTCGCCGATTACCGCAACTACACTCCCGGCGACGACCCGCGTCGCGTGGATTGGAACGTCTATGCCCGCTTGGAGCGCCCCTACATCAAGCTGTTCGAGGACGAGGAAGACCTCACGACGCACATCCTGCTCGACGATAGCCCCTCCATGTTCTGGCAGCCGGATGATGAGAACGGCGATCGGCACCTGGCGCAAAAGTGGTTGTGCGCCGCTCAGCTTGCCGTCGCGCTTGGGTATGTGGCGCTGGCCTCCGGCGACAAGGTGGTGCTGGAGACCAGCTCCTCTCAGCGATTTGGGCCGAAGCGCGGCGTAGCTGCCGCGGCAGCCCTCATTGCCTTCGTCGAGCGCGTCTCGGCAGGTGATCAACGCGACCTGCGCACTGCATCTGGCCGACGTCAGCCCTTGAACGCCTGGCTGAAGCGCTATGCCCTCGACGCGCGCCCGGGCTTGTGCATCCTGATCAGCGACATGCTCGACGAGGGCGGCTACACCGAGGGGTTCAACGCGCTGGGCAATAGTCGCATGGACGTCAACCTACTGCATACGCTCAGCCCGGACGAACTTGATCCCGCGTTGACCGGCGACCTGCGGCTGAAAGACGTTGAGACGGCGAATCAGCAGGACATGAGCATAGATGACGCCGTGCTCAGCCGTTACCGGCAGCGGCTGGTTGCGTGGAGCGAGGCCATCGCCGCGGACGTGCGCCGGCGCGGCGGCCGCTATTACCTCGCCGATACGTCGCTGCCGCTCGAGCGAATCGTGCTGAGGGATTTAAGGCGGGCAGAATGGTTAATCTGATCCGATGGGATTGCTGAACCCGCTGGCTTTCCTGTTCGCCCTGCTGGCCGTGCCGATCATCCTGCTCTACCTGCTGCGCTTGCGGCGGCGCGAGCAGACCGTGAGCAGCACGTTGCTCTGGCAGCAGGCGACGATGGAACGCGAGGCGAACACGCTCTGGCAGCGATTGCGGCGCAATCTGCTGCTCATCCTGCAACTGGCTACCTTGGCCTGCCTCGTCTTCGCGCTCGTCCGGCCTTATGTCAGCCTCCCAGGCACTGTGAGCGGGCGCTCCATCGTGCTGCTCGATGCCTCGGCTTCGATGCAGGCGACGGATGTCACCCCTTCGCGGTTCGAGGTGGCCCGCGCGCGCGTGCGCGATGCGATCAATAGCCTGGGTGCGAACGACCAGATGATGCTCATCGTGGTGGACGGCGCGCCGCGCGCGCTCAGCGCGCTGACCGGCGACAAGTCGCAGCTACTGGATGCACTCGATTCGGCGCGGCCTTCGCTGGACGCGGCGAACTGGAGCGCAGCCGTTGCCCTGGCCGTCTCCACCGGCGTGGGCGTCGAGGATACGACCGTCCTCGTGTTCAGCGATGGCGCCGATGCCGACGACCTTAGCGTGCTGCCCGGCAGGGCGCGTTTCATCCCCATCGGGAGCAGCGGCGAGAATGTCGCCGTCTCCACGCTGACGCTGCGGCGCACGCTGCGCGGTTTGTCGGCGTTTGTGCGCGTGACGAACTACGGAACGCAGGAAGACCGCGTGCTGGTGTCGCTGCGCGCCGACGGCGCCTTGGTGGATGCACGCACACTCGAAGTGCCGGCCGGCGCGTCCGCCGAGTGGACGATTGCCAACCTTGACCCCAACGTCGTCGCGGTAGATGCACGCATTGACGAGGCGCAGCGCAACTTCCTCGGCGCAGATGATGCCGCCTACGCCGTGAACGCGGCGAACGCGACGCGCCATGCGCTGCTGCTGACGCGCGGCAACCGCTTTCTCGAGCAAGCGTTGGCTTCGCTGCCCGGCTTGCGCGTTACGCGCGCCGTGACGGCGCCGCTTGACGTCCAGACCTATGATCTCTACGTGCTGGACAACGTCACGGCGACGCTGCCGCCCTTCGCCAATGCGCTGCTGGTCGGCGCGCAAGCGGTGTTCACCACCAGCGGCGTGTTCAGTAACACCGCGTATGCGCGCACTGAGCCGCACCCGGTCACCCGCAATGTGGACTGGCGCAGCGTGAACGTCTTGGACGCGCGGCGAGTAGATGCGCCGAGCTGGCTGCGACCGATAATCGAGAGCGAGGGCGGGCCGCTGGTGTTGGCCGGCGAAGACATACAGGGCAATTTGGGCCGCATCGTGCTTATCCCGTTCGACCTGCGCCGGAGCGATCTGCCCCTGCAAATCGCATTCCCGATCTTGGTCGCGAACAGCGTGGAGTGGCTGGCTCCGCCGCAAGGGTTGAACGTGCCGCTCAACATCAAGCCAGGCGAGGTCGTGCCGATGCCCGAGGGCGCGCGGGTGACGCTTCCTTCGGGTGAGGAGAGGGTGGCTGACCGACGCGGCTTCGCGCAGACTGACCAGCTGGGTGTCTACACCTTCGACACCGGCCGCGCGCGAGGCGCGTTCGCCGTGAATTTCAACAACGCGAGCGAGTCGCGCATCGCGCCCAATCCCGATTTACAAGTCGGCAGCGCAAACGCATCTGCTGACCCGGCTGCGCCCCCGCCGCTGTCGCAGCGCGAGTTCTGGCACTGGATGGCCGCCGTCGCGCTCATCCTGCTGCTGGTGGAGTGGTGGATCTATCAACGCGGTCTGCCGGCTCGGACGCGGCGCACGTGATTAACGGGCAACCGAGATTCGGTTGACCCGACTCGATCAGCGCCAGCTTCTTCGCGCGGGGCAATCGTTTGATCGCGCGCTCGAGTTGCATCGCCTCACGCCACGTAGCTACTTCACAACGCCAGACCAACGTCACCGGCCGGCGCGCCCGCGTGTAACGCCCGCCTTGGCCGGCCTGATGCACCTTTAGCCGCGCATCGGCATCTTTAGCGATGCCGGTGTAGAGCGAGCCATCGGCGCAGCGCAGCATGTAGACGTAAGGCATTGCGGCGGATAATCAGGCCATGGACTTGATCCTCGATTTGGCCTGGTGGGGTCTGATCTATGTGCTGCTGCCGATAGCGCTGGGGACGATCGCCGCGCTGCCGTTCTGGCTGAAGCGGCGGGTATTGCTGGGCAACGCGATCGGCTCAGCGGTAATCGCCGTGATCATGATTGCCTTCATTATCCAGCTCTTCGCCGGCCTGCTCTCGGCCGGCTTCTTGGCGCAGGCAGACCTGTTGCCGGTCGGGGCGCTCGTCGTTATCGGCTGGATAGATGTGCTGGTCCTGTTCTTTCTCAGCGGCGCCGTGGAGAGCCGCGTCAAGCAACGCATCATCAACCCGGATGACTTCTAGCTACAAGCTGACATAGCGCTCGATGCGCTCGACGATCAGATAGAGTCTGCGCTCCCAGAAGGCGCGAGCGCGAATGTCAATGCCGAAGCGCGCTGCCGGGTTAGCAGGGAATCCTCGCCGGTGCTGGCCGGCAGCGCCTCGTATTCCGGCATGAACGCCGCGCCGCTTACGTCATTATCCGTGGCGCGCGGGCGACCAGCAGCTGCATCCGCTTCGCACTTAGCTTAAGCATCCGCGCGATGCCGCGGTTGCTGTGTCCACCGACGGTGAGCACAACGGCCTGCCGGCGCAGTTCGCTGGGATAGCCGCGTGGTTTGGGGTTGGGGACGTGCAAGCGGCGGCAGCCCTGATATTTTGCGCCGTGTATTTCGCGACACACGATCCCGGCATGCCCATTTTGTCGCTGGACCGCAAGATTCAGATCGCATACCGATGAACGAGGGATTGACACCTTGCGGTTCGCGCGTCGAAACCTACAATTCGCGGCATGAGCACTCTCGATCCCAAACGCACCGTCCAAGAGTTACAAGAGTTGCGCGCGCTGACCAGCGACCCGAACACCGGAGGCGCCATGCGCGTAGCGTGGACCGACACCTGGTTGAAGGCGCGCGAGTGGCTGCGCGAGAAGACTCACGGGCTGCCCCTCGAAATTCACAACGACGAAGCAGGCAACACCTGGTACACCCTGCCCGGCAAAAGCAAGCGAGCCCTGCTCATCGGCGGGCACATGGACAGCGTGCCAAACGGCGGCTGGCTGGATGGTTGCTTGAATGTGCTAGCCGGCTTGGAAGTGCTGCGCCGCATTAACGACCAGTATCAGGGCCAGCCGCCGGTTACCGTGCGGCTGGTGGATTGGGCCGATGAAGAGGGCGCGCGCTTTGGGCGCAGCTTGCTCGGCAGCAGCGCCTGCGGCGGCACGTTCAAGCCAAACGAGGATCGCCACCGCACCGACAAAGACGGCATCCGGCTCGAGGACGCGCTGCGACGCTGCGGCGTGGACATTGACCAGATGGGCAAGAGCCACAAAGAACTCAAGAACGCGGCTGCCTACCTGGAATTGCACATCGAACAGGGGCCGGTCTTGGAGAGCATGGGGCTGCCCTTGGGCGCGGTGCTGGGCACGTTCGGCGTCGAGCGCCATGCCATTAAGTTCATCGGCCAAGCAGCGCACTCCGGCAGCACACCGATGGACAAGCGACGCGACGCATTGGCCGCCGCGGCCAAGCTGGCCCTAGAGATCCGACCGATCGCCAACAAATACGGCGGCGTGTGCACCGTGGGCAGCTGCGTCACCAAGCCCGGCATCGTCACCGCTGTCGTCGGCGAATGCGACATCACCCTCGACCAGCGCCACCTGAGCGCCGGCAAACTGGCGCGCATGTATAGCGAGGCCGTCAAAGCCAGCAAGCGCTTCGCCAAAGAGGAAAAGTGCGAGGTGAGCTGGAGCCGCATCTGGAACATCGAGCCGATCCTCTTCGACAAGGCGCTGATTAAGATGTGCTACGACAGTTGCGTCGAGGTGGCTGGCACGGCGCACAAGCTGCCCAGCGGCCCACTGCACGATGCCGCCGAAGTCGCGCGCGCCGGCGTGCCAACGGTGATGATGTTCGTCCAAAGCCTGCGCGGCATCTCGCACAATCCCATCGAGGACACCAAAATCGAGCACATCGAGATGAGCGTGCGCGCGCTGGACAGGCTGGCCGACAAGGCAATGGCGTGGATTCAGCGCAGCAAGGCGTGAACCGGCAACCTTGCGCGTCGCCCGCAACTTCGCCTGCTGCCTGCTCAGTCGGCGGAGCCTATCGAGTGGTGGGTGCCCCATCTCTCTCTTGGCAGCGTAGCCCCGCGGCGCGCTTTCAAGGCCGCGCCGATACCCGGAGGTGCGCGCAATTGGACTGGACGCTCGCACAGGGGCGAGCTGCTCTTTTGATGGGTGTCTCGCCACCTGCTTTCGTTTAAACTCGACGCGCCGAGAAGGCGTGTTCGCTTGTCAGGAGGCAGCCATGTCGAATGCATCTCTGGGGTTTAAGAAGATCCTCGTGCCGCTGGACGGCTCACGGTTTGCTGAAGGGGCACTGCCCTACGCGCAAATGTTGGCCGAACACTCCGGCGGGCAAATCGAACTTCTGCGCATCGCCGTGCATCCATCGAGCTATGTCTACGTCAACGACCCGGCCGTGCTGGCCAGCCTATACGACAGCGACCGCGCGCACTGCGAGGAATACCTACAAAAGGTGGCTGCAGGGTTGCGAGGGACGACGTCGCTCACGATCACGACGGCCGTGCTAGAAGGTCCGGTCGCCGATGCGATCCTCGACCGCGCCGAGGAGACGAACGCCGATCTGATCGTCATGTCCACGCACGGCCGCAGCGGAATGGAGCGCTGGCTCCTGGGCAGCGTGGCCGAAAAGGTCGTCCGCGGCGCGAGGATTCCGGTGATGCTCGTCCGCCCTAAGCAACCCGGCGCGCCCGCGACAGCGGCCGATGCTGCTCAGCCATGAGCATGCCAAGACGCGCGCGCCCCAACCGAGCCGGGGCGTGCGTCTTTTCCGGCGGGCAAGGCCCCGCATCGCCCGTGCAGGGACTCAGTAGCGCTCGCGCAGCGCGCGCTGAATCTCGCGGTCGGCGTCGCGCTTCGCCACCGCCTGGCGCTTGTCGTAGAGCTTCTTGCCCTTGGCCAGTGCGATCTCGACCTTTGCCCGCCCGCGCTTGAGATATGCCTTGGTAGCGATCGCCGTGTAGCCCTTGCGCTCGACGCCGCGCGCGAGTTCAAGGATCTCCCTCTTGTGCAGGAGCAGCTTGCGATCACGGCGTTCACCGGTTTGCGCCGCTGCGCGAGCGAAGCCGGTTGCGAGATCGTAGGCGGGGATATAGGCGTTGATCAGCCAGGCTTCGCCGTCGCGCACCTGCACGAAGGCATCGCGCAGGTCCATTTTGCCCGCTCGGACCGACTTGATCTCTCCGCCGGTCAGGACGATGCCTGCCTCGTAGCGCGTTTCGAGCGCGTAGTCAAAGGTCGCCCGGCGATTGGACGCGACGATCTTTATCGCGGAGTCGTTCGTCTTGCTCATCCTGACCTCCCTCCATTGACGACGGTTGGCTGCATTCGGCGCACGCGCGATTCTGCCACCTCTCCATCACCGGCTGCGACTTCGTAAATGGTGACGCCGGGGTTCTGATAGACCACGCGCAGGTCGCCGGCCTCGACCAGCGCGACGAATTTGTCGAAGCCGGCCGGGTCGTTGTACAGGCGCTCCATCTCGCCCACGATCACGTAGCGCACGTCGTAGCGGCGCAGCAGCAAACGCGCGCGGGCGATGTCGGTCGTGCTGTAGAACTCGCGCACGTCGGCGACGCGGTCTTCGACCACAGGCGCGCCAAGCGCGGCGCGTTGCTGTCGCTGATGCCATTCCCAGCCGACGACGGTGGGCAAGCCGGTGTAGATCGAGAAGCGCGCACTCCAGCGATATTGGTTGCCGCCGGCAGCGCCTTCCTCGATAATCGTCGGCGAGCCCGCGACGTGGTCTTGCATCCAGCGAATGGCGTCGTAGTCGTGGATCAGCGGGAATTCGGCTTGCCGACCGGCGTACTCTTCGCTGCGCACCGCATCCCGCATGAACGCCATGCCGTCCAGGCCGCGCGGCGCGGTTCGCACGTAGCGGTCATCTACCTTGGCCGGGATGGCGAAGACCGGATACAGCATGGCCAAGAAGAACGCGACGGCAAAAGCCCCTGTGAAAGCCGCGCGCAAGAGCATCTTCGGCAGGCGTCGCGTGGCCGCTGGCTCACCGGCGAACAGCGCCTCGAGCGACCAGATCAAGGCGACCGCCGCCGAGACGCTTAGCATGAGCCAAGCTTGAATGTAGAACTTGAACTGCGTGTTCATGCGCCCGATGTCGCCGCGCAGCGTGAACAGCTCGACGAACAGCGTGACGGCAAATGCCCCCGCCGTCATCAGCCACACTAGGCGCGTCGGCGACGCACGATCCGGCAACCAGGCGCAAGCGAACGCCAGCAGCGTGATCGGTGCAGCGACAACGGCTACCGGCGTTTCGCGCAGCGCCAGCCACGCGCCGCCGGTTAAACCGATGGCCGCGACGATGCCCAAGGCCGCGCGCTGCGCTCGCCCGCCGATGGACAGCTCGCGCAGCAGATAAAAGCCGATCGGGATGAGGAACAGGCCGTATATTGTGAAGTAGGTTTCCAGCCGCGTGCGATCGCCGCTCCACGGGTCAATTTCGTTGTAGGCGGAGCCATAGTTCACCAGGTAAGGCGCCATCGCCAACCGCGTGAGCGCGACGAACGCGACGACCGACGGCAGCGCGGCAAGGGCGGCGCGCAGCAGCCGCCACAGGTTGAGCGACTGCCCTTCACCGATTTCGATCCGCCCCAGCACCAGGCCGGCAGCGGCCAGCAGCAAGTAGGGCGGGTAGTCCCATGAGTTCGTCGGCCAGAGCATCCCGGTCACGACGGCGGCTAGGACGATCGCCACCCAGCGATGCACCCCGGCAGCGAAGGCCAGCGCAAACGCCAAGGCCAAGTAGGCCAGCGGCATGGCCATCATGTGGGCATGCAAGTCGGCATAGAGAAAGGTAAAGAGCGGGAACTCGGCGATCATCACCTCGGGCGCAGGCCGTGTCGGGTTCCAGTATGGCCACCACGGCGCGACCGGCAGCGGCGCGCCTCCCAGCCACTTCAGTATGCCGCTCACCAAAGCGACGGGCGCGGCGACGCCCTGCTCGATCCCGCCTAGTTTTTGCCAAGCCGGGCCGACCACGCGAATCTGATCGCCATTGCCGATGACGACGGCGAAAGTCGCGGCGATCAGTCCGGCCACGACCGCGCGCCGAAGCACAGGGGCATTCGGCCTAGCCGCCGCATAGAACGACGCGCCCAGCCCGAACGCGCCGCAAGCCGTCATGGCGAACAACGTGGGGATGACGATGTTGTACGCCATGGCCGGATCAATACCCAGCGCCTTGATCGGCAGGCCGACCATGACGAAGCCGTAATAGTAGTAGTTGATCGCGCCGCCTGCGAACCAGGGGTCTTGCGGCGGGAAGTAGGTTGCCTTCAGCACCGCGTTGAGGTAGGCGAAGTCCATCGGTTTCTCGCCGCCGAAGAACGGATGCCACAGATCGGGATTGCCGGCGCGCACGAGCAAGAAGAAGGCGAACGCCACCAGGAACAAGCCCTCGCCGACGAGCATCACCGGCCAACGCGCGCGCACCAGCGCGATGATGTCGTCGCGGTGAAGATGGCCGATCGTCGCCGCCATCACGACGAAGACGATGACGATGGCCCAGATCACGCTCGGCTTGAACGGCGCGATGCGCAGGCTGGCCAACCACCAGGCGATGAACGATGCGATGAGCAGGCCGAAGATTTTGGCGAATGCATAGCCTCCATCCACAAACGCAGGCAGACGCCAGGTGGAAGAGGCGGGATCGGCCTGTGTCCGGCCTCCGAGAGCCGAGCGCTTCGTCGCGGTCGCTAGCAGCATAAAACCGGCAATGCCTAGTGCCTCGATCAACACGAGCCAGGCGAGGACGGCGAGCAGCTGCGACCGATTCAGCGGCGAGTCGCGCGGGAAGAGCTCGCGCCACGTGCCACCCGTCTGCTGCGCCTCGCGCGTGTGTTGGTCGAGCAGTAGGCCGCCCGGCGTGTTGCTGGCCTGAAGAGCGGTCTGGCGCACCGTGCGCATGTCCACGTAGGGGCCGAGCGTGCGCTCGACGAGCGCCGAGGAATACGTCGGCGTCTTCTGGAAGATCAGCACGCGCGGGTGGTCGTAGACCGAGAAGGCCTCCTCCGCTTTCGGATAGGGCACCTCGATGCCCGGCGGCGTCCCTTGCACGCCAGCCGGGCGCGTCAGGCGCTGCGGCATCTCCTGATCGTTGAAGACGAACGGGCCGATGCGCGGGAAGCGATGAAAGTCGGCAACCAGCGCGAAGCCCAGCTCGCCGCTCATGAGCGCGCGGTAATAAGCGTTGGTCATCGGGAAGCGCCACGGCAGGCGCGCCACCGAGGCGTAATGCCGGTTGCTGTTCAGCACAATGTAGTCGGCTTCGTCCAGCGCCCGCACGAACATCTCATATTTGGCCGGATCGTCTTCGTTGTATACCGGCATGTCGCCCCAGGCCGAGCTGCTCAGCCCGCGGTAGTACCAACCGAAGCCGTCCTTGCCCTCGATGCGGAAGGGGATGCCTTCGTCGAAGTGCTGGTTGGCGATGACGCTGGTGCGTGCGCGCAGGCCGTCGCCGTCCAGCAGCGTCAGCTCGAGCGTGTAGTCGGAGTCCGGCTCGATCACTACGCCGTCGAACGCGAGCATGGCCGCGCCCGGGCCGATGCGCCCGCGGACGACACCCAGCTCGGCCTGCGTGCGGGTGTCGAGCAGTCGCATCTGCACCGTCCCCTTGCCCTCTACGTAGTTCAGCGTGAAGCGCGGCCGTCGGAGTGCCTCACCGATGCCGTCGGACTGTGCGCCGACGCGCACGGTCGTGATGAACGGCGCGTCCGGGTAGAGCGCGATGTCCCGGATGGGCAGTTGCACTTGGTGCGGCCGGCCGTCCACATCTCCGGCAAGCGTAAGCGCCGTGGGCACGTTCGCGTAGATCCAGCGCGACGCCTCGGTGCGCGTCAGCTCACCGTCGTAGATGCGCATGAAGGCCAGCGTCCAGGTCAGCGTCCCGCCGAGCACCAGCGCGATGAGCAATCCGGGCTTGAACACCGGAAGCCGAGCGAGGAAAGAAAGGAGCGCCGGCTTCCCCTTTGCGGCCTCTGCTTGCGAGCCGCCGATCCTCATCCACCCGCCCCTCCACAGGGCTATCAGGACGGCTGCGGCGGCGACGCACAGCATCGGGTAGATCGGCAGTTGGTAGCGCAGCGATTTGACGAACTGCGTGCCCTGGTAAAGGAAGAAGCCGAAGATCCAAAGCGTGGGCACCAGATAGGCATATCGGCGCCGTCCGCGCAGCAGCCGGCCGAGCATGTAGAACGCGCCGATCACAGCGGTCACGCCGAGCGGCACGCCCAGCCCGTAGAACACGATGTTGGTGAGCGGAAAGAGGATGGGCGCGCGGTTGGCCCATTGCCAGCCCCATGGCGGGTCGGCCATGCCGGAGGACTGCGCAGCCGCAAACTGGAGCTCGGCGACCCAGCGCGCCGACGGCACGATGAGCGGGCGCAGGAACGCCGGGATGCGCTCGACGAGGCGCGACAGGGCTTCGGGCATCGGTGGCGTGCGCTGACAGATCTCGAACTGTTCACGGTTGGTCAGCGCGTCGCAGGCGCGGATGGTATAGGCCCACTCGATTTCGCTGCCGCCGACGAATCCGTAGGGCTGCGTCAGCCGAAAGCCGGCGAAGGCAGTCGCACCGGCGATCAGCACGGCGGCCAGCGCGGTGATCAGGGCCGGGCCGGTCGCGCGCCGATCGCGCACGACGGCAATCGCGATGGCGACGACCGTCAGCAGGGCGGTCGGCCAGGCGCTGATCTTGCTCGCAACCGCCAAGCCGGAGCATAAGCCGGCCAGTGCGGCGTTCGCCCACAACGCCGATGCGCCGCGCCGCGAAGTCACCTCCAACGTCGCGATGCGCACACAGAAATACAGGCAGCCGGTGACGAACATCGTCAGCGCGCTTTCGACGACGAAGAACTTGCTGTGTTGGATCTGCAACACGGCCAGGGCGCTGAACGCCGCAGCCAGCAGGCCGACCCGCCACCCGAATAACCGCCGACCGGTGAGATACACCACCAGCACGGTGATCGTATCGGCGAGCGCCGAGAGCAGACGCCCGACCAGCCGGATGTATTCGTAGCCGGTGAAGAAGCCCTGAACGCATTCGGTAGCAGCCGTGCCGAAGAGTAGCCGACCGAGGGCTGCGGGGACAACTGCATGCGTTGGCGCGCAGCCCTGGTCGAGGAACTCGGCAAGCGCGCGCCCGCCGAACAGCGGCAGCGTGCCGTATACCCAGCTCTGACGATTGTTATATGGGTTGAGCGGCGACCGAGCCGGATCGAGATACTCCTCAAAGCTGCTCGGCATTTGCAAAGCCGAGATCACGTTCGTCACATGGCGCTCGTCGGGATGGTTGTACTGGCTCTGATCCCAGTTGAGATCGTAGAAGCGCAACGCCGCCGCAACGGCGAGGATGACGAACAAAGCCGCCGGGCGCAGGTATCGCCGCAATCGCCGGGGAGCGCGCCGATCGTTCGAGGAGATTAGGCTGGTGTCGGAAGTCGCGGCCTTGGTCAACTCCGCAGACATCGGCGCGATTATATTGGGCGAGAGAGTAAACGGTAGATTAAGCTCACTGCGTCCTCGCCCAACGCCCTCTCGGCTTAAGCTAGGTGGTTGACCTTCTTGGGGCAGGTGAGCTTGTGTGCTGCCGATGCACTAATTCGATACACCTGCGGCAGGCTTCAGAGCAGGGCTAGGACGGGTCTGCTATCCGAGGCGGACAAATAAAAAACCGCCATAGATGAGGGCGGCTTTAAATAGCGGGAGTAGGATTCGAACCTACGACCTTCAGGTTATGAGCCTGACGAGCTGCCACTGCTCTATCCCGCATCGGCACTTGTGATTATATGCACAACTCGATTTTGGTCAAGGGTATTTTTGACACCAACCCGGGGCTTATGCGCCACCAAGATTGTGTCTGATGCAGACCGGGAGCATAGTCGCAAGTCATCACATATTATGTATACGGCGTGCAGACGGCAGGCGCAGGGATGACGGTCACTGGCAGTGAACCGCTGCCAGGCAGATACATAGACGAGCATCAGCGTGCATGACGGGCGAGGCGGGGTAGGCAAAGGGCGGGTAAGTGAAGGCAGTGCCTTCACCTACTCGCCGTCAGCGCAACAACATGTATCTGTTTGGCTGGCAACTCGATCGCGAGCACAGCGCTCTGACGCGTGAGGTTCGCGCTAGATTCCATTTGGCCAGAGCGCAGCGATGTTAGAATCGCATTGTGTATCCTGCAAGTTGAAGTGAGCCGCACATCATCATGCGCGTCCCGATCTCTTGGCTGCGAGAGTACGTTGAAATCACCCTTCCCATCGAGCAATTGGCCGAAAGGTTGACGCTGGCCGGCCTCGAAGTCGAACATATCGAGTACGTCGGATTGCCCGGCAGTGAGCTGCCGTGGGATCGTGACAAGATCTTCGTCGGTCAATTGCTCAAAGTCGAGCGCCATCCGAATGCCGATCGCTTACTGCTTGTTACGGTGGATTACGGCGCAGGGCAGCCGATCACGGTCGTGACCGGCGCGCCCAACATTCGGCCCGGCGACAGCGGGCAGAAGGTCGTGCTGGCGCTGAAAGGTGCACGCCTATACGACGGCCACAAAGAGGGCAAGGTCATCATGACCTTGAAAGAGGCGACGCTGCGCGGCATCAAGAACGACTCGATGGTGTGCAGCGAGAAGGAGCTGGGGCTAAGCGACGATCACGAGGGCATCCTCATCCTGCCCGAGGATGCGCCGGTCGGCGTCCCCCTGGCCGACTATCTAGGCGATGTGGTGCTGGAGATCGCCATTTTGCCCAGCACGGCGCGCGCCGCTTCGATCATCGGCGTGGCGCGCGAGGTCGCCGCGCTCACCGGCCAGACCGTGCGCTATCCGCCGATGGACGTTTGCGCCGAGGGTGACCCAGTCGAGGACGAGCTGCGCATCGAGATCCGCGATCCCAAGTTGAACCCGCGCTTCACGGCCGGCGTCATCAAGGGCGTTGCGCTCGGCCCTTCTCCGTTCTGGATGCAGCGGCGGCTGGCGCTGTGCGGCATGCGCGCCATTAACAACATCGTGGACATCTCGAACTACGTCATGTTGGAGCTCGGCCATCCGACGCATGCCTTCGACCTAGATGCCATACGGGTTGGGCCAAGCGGCGTCCGCACGATCATCACGCGAACGGCGCAGCCGGGCGAGACGCTCATTACGCTCGACGGGCAGACGCGCATGCTGCAGCCGACCGACATCTTAGTGTGCGACGAGGTTGGCCCGTTGAGCATCGCCGGCGTGATGGGCGGCGCCGACAGCGAGGTGAAAGATGCGACGCGCAACGTGCTTTTCGAGGCTGCGTCCTGGGATCCTATCAGCATTCGCAAGACCGCGCGCCATCACAACCTGCACAGCGAAGCCTCGTATCGCTTCTCGCGCGGCGTACATCCGGCGCTGGCTATGGCCGCCCAGCGGCGCGGACTATGTCTATTGCAGAAGTATGCCGGCGGCGTGATCAGCCGCGGCATCCTGGATGCCTACCCGTCGCCGGCCAAGCCCGTCGTCGTCGGCTTGCACCCGCAACGGGTGAACAAAGTGCTCGGCGCCGAGATTCCGGTCGAAGAGATGGCGCGCATCCTACGCGCGCTGGAATTCGAGATCACGGCGGATGGCGACGCCGCAACGTCGCAGGCGCGCCTGATTGTGACCGCTCCGGCTCATCGCCTCGACATCGAGGGCGAGCACGACCTGATCGAGGAGATCGCGCGCATCTATGGCTACGATCGAATCCCGGAGACGCTGATGGCCGATGCGCTGCCGCCCACGTCCGGCAATGCCGAGTTGGAGTTTGAGGAGCAGGTGCGCGATTTGCTGGTGGGCGCCGGCCTGCAAGAGATCGTGACCTACCGCTTGACCACGCCGGAACAAGAAGCGCGCACCTACGCGCCCGGCGCGCCTGCTGACGACCGTCCCTACGTCACGCTCGCCAACCCGATCAATCCTGAGCGCACTGTGATGCGCCACACGTTGGTGAGTGGCGCGCTGGAGACGCTGGCGGCGAACTTGCGCCACCGCGCGCGCGTGGCATTGTTCGAGATCGGCGCGGTTTTCTTGCCCACCAGCGATAGCCTCTTGCCCGCAGAGAAGCCTCGCTTGGTCATCGCCATGAGCGGCGCCCGCGCCGAACCCTCTTGGCGCAGCGGCAGCCCGGCCAACTCGCCCGTCATGGATTTTTACGACCTCAAGGGCGTAATTGAGTCGCTGCTGGACGGGCTGCACATCGGCGAGGTGACCTACGAGGCGACGACGCATCCCACCTACCATCCGGGCCGCACGGCCTTGGTGCGCGCGTGCGACGCGCAGCGGACGCCGCTGGGCGTCTTCGGTGAGTTGCACCCGCGCGTGCGCGAAGCGTGGGCGCTGCCTGCTGACCGCCCGGCGCTCATCGCGGATTTCGACCTGGAGGCATTGCGCCTCGCCACCCCGAAGGACTACGCCGTGCGCGATGTGCCGCGCTTCCCGGCCGTGATCGAGGATCTGGCCATCGTCGTAGATGAGAGCGTGCCGGCGGACGCCGTGGCGCAGGCGATTCGCCAAGCCGGCGGCGCGCTGCTGCGCGACGTGCGCTTGTTCGACGTGTATCGTGGCGAGCAGATCGCCTCGGGCAAGAAAAGCTTGGCCTACTCGTTGTCTTACCAGGCCGAAGACCGCACGCTGACGGACAAGGACGTGGAGAAGTTGCGCGCCAAAATCATCCGTGCGGTCGAAGGTCAACTCGGCGCAACGGTGCGGCGATAAGCCGTCGCCTCGCCGAGATCGGCCAACGATATTCAGCGCGCAACTCGGCGCGCCTCAGAGGTGTCTCAGCAAGAGCGCGTAGCCTTGGCATGGCGATGTGCTCCTTGGGTCTGCGCCAACCCTCACATTGTGGTCATGAACAACACTCGTAACGTCTGGATCGCCCTCCTCATCGGTCTGGTGCTGATCTGCGCTTGTTTCGGCATCGTCGGGGCCGGGCTGACTTGGCTGGTGGTGCGCACCGTCACCAGCGATGCGTTCCGTAACTTCCCGCCGGACATAGACCCCTTACCCGACGCACTGGGTGTAACAGCGACGCCCACGCTGGTCGAGGTCATGCGCCCTACCCCGCAGACGATGGCCGGATTACCCGATGATCCGATCGAGATCATCACCGCGGCGACGTTGCCGCGCGAAGATTTGGCCGAGTTAGCGATGCGCTTCAAGGGCGTATCGCCCAAGCAGGCTGAGGTCAGTTGCCCCACCCTCGCGCCGGGATACGAAGTGGGCGCGACGCGCATGTTCACCCTGACCAACGCCGACACCGACGAGATGTTCCAAATTGAGGCGCGCTTGGAGCAGAAGGGCGATCACGTGTATATGTGGGTGCAGAGCGCGCCGACCCCTGTGAGCCTCGATCAGGATAAGCTGCGCCGCGCCGTGGAAATCTTCGACCGCCAGATTTATCCGCGCACGCGCGCGTTCTTCGGCAGCGAGGATGTGCCGGGCGTAGATTGTGATCCGCGCGTGCATGTGGTGCATGCCGTCGGCCTGGGCCAAACTATCGGCGGCTACTTCTCTTCACCCGATAGCTACCCACGCGCCGTTCGCAGCGACTCGAACGAAGGGCAGGTCTTCATCATGCACGCCGCGCGCGGCTACAACGGCTCCGATCCGGGCAGCCAGGCCTATCTCAGCACCCTCGCCCATGAGTTTCAGCACATGATCAGCTTCAACCAGGCCCACACTCCCGAGCTGTGGCTGGAAGAGGGGGCGGCGCAATTCGCAGAGCGGTTGAATGGCTACGGCGAATTCGTCAGCACGGTGTATGACTTCGCCGCAGCGCCGGAGACGCAGCTCAACACCTGGCAGGAGGACAACGCCGGTGGCAACAGCGCACACTACGGCGCCGGCTACCTGTTCTGGTCTTATCTCTACGATCGCTTCGGCGAGGAGGTACTGCGCAAGTTCGCCCGCGCACCGGAGCGCAGCGTGCGCGGCTTGCTCCGGGTGCTGGCCGACAACGGGGTGGTGGATCCCGACACCGGTCGCGCCCTCACCTTCGAGGGGCTGTTTGCGGATTTCGTCATCGCCAATTACATGAACCGCGAGGCGATTGAGCCGGGGACGAACCGCTACAACTACGCGACAATCCGCGTGCCGCCGATGGCTACGCGCGCTGCGCTGGACGCGGGGGACTATCCGTACTCCACGCGCGCGGGCTTGGCACAGTTCGGCACGCACTATTACAGGCTCGAGGGAAACAGGCCGGTAACCGTCGCTTTCGTCGGTTCAACCGTCGTCTCGCTCCTGCCGACCGATGAGGCGGACGGCGCCTTCTGGTGGTCGAACCGCGCCGACGCCAGCAACTCGCGCCTGACGCGCGCAGTCAACCTCACCGGCGTCAGCAGCGCCACCCTGACTTACCGCGCGTGGTATCGGCTGGAGAAAAACTACGACTACGCCTACGTGACCGCTAGTGCAGACGGCGGCTTGACGTGGAAGGTGCTCTTGCCGACCTCTTGCACCACGGATAACCCACAGAACGCCAACCTGGGTTGTGGCTACACCGGTTCATCGGGTGGCGATGCACCGCGCTGGCTGAACGAGCGCGTCAGCTTGGACAAATTCGCCGGCAGGGAGATTCTGCTGCGCTTCGAGATGGTCACCGACGCGGCTATCAATCGCGAAGGGTTGGCGATAGACGACATCGCCATCCCCGAGATCGGCTTCTTCGATGACGCGAGCACATCATCAGGCTGGCAGGCCGAGGGCTGGGTGCGCATCGGCAACGTGCTGCCGCAGCGCTGGCAGGTACAAGTGATCATCACCGACCGCGACGGGAAGCTCCGGCTGCAGCGCATGGCGCTCGCCGATGCCATCGGCGAGCTGACGCTCGACTTCGGCGAAACGGTGCGCAGCGCCGTGCTGGCCATCTCGCCCACTACGCAAGGCACCACCGAGGCGGCCGGTTACGAGCTGCGCATCAGGTGACGGGCTGGGGCGTTTCGACGCGCGCCTTATGCGTGATGAGGCGCTCCGCGGCAGCAATCTGTTCTGCATCGCCGATCAAACCGATATGGTCGCCCGGCAGCAGCACGGTGTGTGATTTGGGGTTAGGGATGACCCGTTGTCCGCGCAGGATGACGACCACCGATGCGCCCGTGCGCCCGCGAATGTCCGCCTCGGCCAGTGTGACGCCGGCAACCGGACTGCCCGCCGCCAGCTCGAAGAGCGTGATCTCGAGGATCTGCGCGGCTTCCATGAATTGCCGCAGCGCGTGTCGTTCTGCGCCACCGCCCACGTCGTAGTGCTCGCGCCGGACGGCATCGGCATACTGCTGCACCTCGCGGATTGGAAAGCCGAGTTGCAGCAATGTGTGACGAACCATCTCCAGTCCACCCTCCAGCTCGGGGTGAATCACATCCTGCGCGCCGAGCGCCGCCAGTCGCTTCACGCCGTCCTGCGTGATGGCCCGCGCGATGATCGGTAGATCCGGGGCAAGCCGACGCGCGATCAGCACGGTCATCTCCGTCGTGGATTCGTCTGGGAGTGCCACGACGAACGCGCGGGCGCGCGGCAGGTGCGCATGTGCCAGAATCTCCGAGTTCGCTGCGTCTCCGAACAACGTGGGGGTGCCGCGCTGCTCCAGCGTCGCGATGCGCGTTGCGTCGGAATCCACGACCAGATGCGGGATGCCGAGCGCTCCCAGCACGTCTACGATGTGTCGGCCTACACGCCCATAGCCGACAATCACCACGTGATCGCTCAGGGTCTCGCGCGGCAGGGGCGGCTCCGGACCGTGCTTATCCAGTTGCCGCCAGAATGCCGGCCAGCGGCGCAACACCGACTCGACCGGCCGGATCAGCCGATACATGAACGGGTTTAGCGTGATGGACAGCAGCGATCCGGCCAAGATGAGCGAGTATTGGTCGCGGTCGAGCAGGCCAAGCGTCAGGCCGGCCTGACCGATGATGAACGAGAATTCGCCGATCTGGCTTAGGCCGGCGGCGACGACCAGCGACGTGCGTGCCGGGGCCGGCAGCCGCGTACCCAACAACAGGGTGACCGCCGACTTGCCGATCACGATAAGCGCGGTGAGCGCTATTACCTGGCCGGCGTTGGCGATCAGGTAAGCCGGATTGACCAACATGCCAACCGACACGAAGAACAACACCGCGAACGCCTCGCGGAAGGGCAACAAGTCTGCGCCGGCCTGATGGCTAAGCGGCGACTCGCTGACGATCACCCCGGCCAAGAACGCGCCCAGCGCCAGCGACACGCCGAACAGCTCGGAGGAGCTGAGCGCCGTGCCCAGCGCCAACACCAGCACTAGGAGGATAAACAGCTCGCGCGAGCGCGTGTGCGCGACTCGCAGCAGCACCCACGGCACTACACGCCCGCCGACGAATAAGGTCAATGCCACGAATGCTCCCGCTTTGATCAGCGTCAGAACGACCCTTTCCCAGTCGGCGCTTGGCCCGGCCGCCGCAGCGACGGGCAGCGTCACTAGGATGAGCACGCTGGCTAGGTCTTCCAGCACCAGCCAGCCCACGGCGACGCGGCCATGTTTGGTGTTCAGCAGGCCGTTGTCCATTAGGCCGCGCAACAACACCACCGTGCTGGCTACCGAAATCGCAACGCCGAGCACCAACCCCGAGGCGACCGACCATCCCCACAGACGAGTCAACCCGAACCCCAACACCGAGGCGCAGATCATCTGCGCGATGGCCCCCGGCAGGGCGATGCTGCGCACCTGCCACAAATCGCGCAGTGAGAAATGGATGCCAACGCCGAACATCAGAAAGATCACGCCTAGCTCGGCGAGCTGGCCGATCGTCTCGACATCGCCGACGAACGCCGGACTGAACGGGCCGATGGCGACGCCGGCGAGCAGGTATCCGACGATGGTCGGCAGGCCAATGCGTCGGGCCAACACGCCGCCGAGGAAAGCCACGCCGAGCGCGACGGCGATGTTGATCAGCAGAGGGATGTCGTGCATCGGATTCGATTCCGGCTAGGATCGCAGACCGATTATGCGGTTTGGGCGTTGACGAAAGGGCAGCGCAGTGATCGGACGGCAACCCTAATTATCTGTGCAAACACGGCGAGGCGACAAGGTCGGCGAATCTGGCTTACACTTGACGCGCTATGAAACTCGTCACCTATGAACTCGATGGGCGCACCGGCGTGGGCGCCTTACACTCCGACGGCAGCATTGCAGACCTGACCGAACTGGGTAGCGTCATCGCAATCGTGTCCGATCCTCAGACGCGCGCGCAAGCCGAGCGACTGGCGGCCGATCCCGCGCGTCGGCTGAGCGCTGCGCCGCGCCTGCGCGCGCCGTTTACGCCCCGCTCGTTCATCTGCATTGGCCTGAACTACATGGATCACGTCCGCGAGAGCAACGCCCAGCCACCTGCGCGGCCGGTGGTGTTCGCTAAATTCGCCAACGCGCTCGCCCATCCCGGCGACACCATCACGTGGTATGCCGACGCCACGCAGCAGGTGGACTGGGAGGCCGAGCTCGGCGTGATGATCGGCAAGCCGTGCTATCGCGTGAGCAAGGAAGAGGCAATGGCCTACGTCGGCGGCTACACGTGCGTGAACGACGTGAGCGCGCGCGACATCCAGTTGACCGATAGCGCCAAGCAGTTCACGCTGGGCAAGACGCTCGATGGGTTTTGTCCGGTCGGACCGTGTCTCGTCACTACCGACGAAATCCATGACCCACAGAACCTGGGCATTCGCTGCCTGGTGAACGGCAAGGTCGTCCAGAACTCCAACACCCGCGAGATGATCTTCGACGTGGCAACCCTGGTGTCCTACCTCAGCAAGTTCATGACGCTGATGCCCGGTGACCTGATCGCTACCGGCACGCCACCCGGCGTGGGCATGGGCATGCAGCCGCCGGTCTGGTTGAAGGACGGCGACGAGGTGACCGTCGAGATCGAGCGGATCGGCGCGCTCACCAACACCTGCTGCGTGCGCTGACCGAGGCTAGGCGTGGGCAGGGACGCAGCCTTTGCCCACGCCCGCGCTTCGGACAACCGTGGACATCGCCAGCACCTCTCCGTGCGGCCTTTACGGCGGCGCTTCCCTAAGGGAGTAAATAAAACTGGATACATGAAGTGTCCAAGATGCCAAGGCGAATCGGTGGTCAAACGAGGCAAGCATCACAGCAGCAGCCAGCGCTACCTGTACAAGGCCGGCAATCGTCATTTCACCCCTCAGCCCAACCCAACCGGCTACCCGCTTGACATCCGTCGCCAAGCCGTCGAGATGGATCTGGATGGCCACAGCTTCCGACGCATCGGGCGCAATCTGCGTGTCAACTCGCAATCGGTAGCCAGCTGGGTCAAGTGCGCCGGTGGACGTGCCTTGGCTGCCCCCATCCCACAGCCCCCAACCGACGACGATACCGTCGTCAAGCTCGATGAGCTGTTCACATTCGTCGGGAGTAAAAAACGCGTCTATCTCATCACGCAGGTGGAGCGCCGGCGCGCGCTGTGTGGTGAGCTGGTAGATACTCTATCCCGCGATGAGGCGGTGTTGCAGGCGGTGGTGGATCAAGCGCCACGGGCATTTCAGTATTGCATCGACGGCTTCAGTGGGTATGCCGCTTTGGACTACCGTGGCGACTGTCTCTGGTTGCGCCGGGCAAGTCGCAGACCTATTCGGTTGAAGCTGGGCATGCTGAGTTGCGGCAAGCTCTCACACGCTTAGGCCAACAGACGCGGTGCTTTTCGCGGTGTGTGGAAGCGCTGCGGCGGTCGGTTGCGTTGTTTGTGCAATGCTGGAATCTGCGGCAGCTGTTCAAGCAAGCGCATCCGGGTTATCAGAGCTATCCGCGGGACTACGCAAGTATTTGGATTTAGGCACTCCCGAGGACACAAATTTAGGAACAAATAGGACACGAATGCGACACAACCTGGAGAGCCAGCCTGAAGAAGCGGCGAAACGAGCGTTGATCGCAAAGCCTGCCAGGAAAGACCGGGTAGCCCGGCGCGTCACTCCCTTGCTCCACTTGGGAGAGGACAGGCTTCACAGGAAACGCTCGGCGGCGAGAGCAGCGTTAACCCCGTCCTGCCATCCGACGGTAGATGAATTCTTCGGGCGGGTAGCCGGGCGTGGTCGCCACTTGCGATGCCGCCGCGGCATCCACCATCCAGAACAACTTGCCGCGCGGCGGCGCAATGAGCTGCGCCGGCAGCATCTCCGGCCGGTGCTCGCCCAGCAGCACGCGGCGCAAGGTCTGCGACTTACCCGCTCCGCTCACCAGGAAGAACACGACGTCGGCAGCGTTAATCAACGGAGCGGTGAAGGTGATGCGCTCGGGAACGGTCGCTTGTGGCACGACCTGAGATACGACTAAACGCGCAGGCTCCGTCAGCGCCGGCGTGTGCGGGAAGAGCGAAGCCGTATGACCATCATCCCCCATGCCGAGCAGGATCAGATCAAACGCGGGGAGCGAAGCATCGGCAGCCGCCGCGATGGTTGCGCGAATTTCCGCCTCATACCGTTCGGCGGCCGCCGTCGGACCTAGCTCGGTCGGCACGCGGTGGACGTTCTGCGCGGGGATCGGCGTCTTGGCGATCAGCGCGTCGTATGCTAGTTTGTAATTGCTATCGGGGTGGTCGCTCGGCACGGCGCGCTCGTCGCTCCACCAGAGATGCACGCGCGCCCACTCAATTTGATCGGCGTAGGGAGCATCGGCCAGCCGCCGGTATAGCGCCTTTGGCGTGTTGCCGCCGCTCAGGGCGAGATGAAAGACGCCGCGCCGTTCGATGGCCTTGCGCCCCCAGAAGGCGATCCCTTTGGCAGCCAGTTCGGTCAACGCTTCCGGCGTCGGCTCGACCTGAAGATAGTATCGGCCATCGTCGTCCATGACGATGACGAAGGGCGGGCCGGCCATCACACCACGTGCCACTTGCGCCCGTCGGCGGCGAGGAAGTCGTCAGCTTCCTTCGGCCCCCACGAACCGGAACGGTAAAGCTCGATGAACGAGCCACCGCCGGCTTCCCAGCGCTCGATCACGGGCGTGATCAATGCCCAGGACGCCTCGACTTCATCGCTGCGGGTGAACAAGGTCGAGTCGCCCAACATCGCGTCGAGGATCAAGCGCTCATACGCCTCGGGCGCGGCGGTCTTGAAGGTGCTGCCGTAGCTGAAATTCATCACCACGGTCTGAATCTTGTCGCCGCTGCCGGGCGCCTTGGCGCCGAAGCGCAGCGAGATGCCCTCCTCCGGCTGGATGTTCATGACCAGCAAGTTCGGCTCGATGGCGCGCGCAATCGTCTCCTTGAACAGCAACAGAGGCGGCATCTTAAATTGGATGACGATCTCGGTGAGCCGTCGGGCCATGCGCTTGCCGCTGCGGATGTAGAAGGGCACGCCGGCCCAGCGCCAGTTATCCACGAACAACTTCATCGCCAGATACGTCTCGGTCGTGGAGTCGGGCGCCACGCCCTCCTCCTGCGTGTAGCCGGGCACGACCTGGCCGTCCACCTTGCCGGGGCCGTATTGGCCGCGCACGGTGCCGTCGCCGCGCGAGGTGTCCACGCGCAGCGCCTTGAGCACCTTGACCTTCTCGTTACGCACGGCGTCGGCGCTGAATTCCGCCGGCGGCTCCATCGCCGTCAGCGCCAAGAGCTGCAACAGGTGATTCTGCACGATGTCGCGGATGACGCCGGCTTTCTCGTAGTACGAGCCGCGATTGCCGATGCCGATACTTTCGGCGACGGTGATCTGCACGTTGTCCACGTAGCGTCGGTCCCAGATCGGCTCGAAGATGCCATTGGCGAAGCGGAAGACGAAGATGTTTTGAACCGTCTCCTTGCCCAGGTAGTGGTCAATGCGGTAAACCTGATCTTCGCGGAAGAAGCGATGAACGTGATCGTTCAGCTCGCGCGCCGATTTCAAGTCGTGGCCGAAGGGCTTCTCGATGATGATGCGCGACCAATGATTGTCGCCACCCGCAGCGCCGGTGCATAGCACGGTGGCCACGTTCTCGATGATGGTGGGATACACCTCCGGCGGCGTGGACAAGTAGAACAGGCGGTTGGGGCCGCTGCCGTGCGCTTGCTCAATCGCTTCCAGCCGCCGGCACAGCGTCTCGTAGTCGGCTGCCGTGCCGTAGTCGCCCTGCTGGTAGTGCAAACTGCGGGCGAACTTCTCCCAGACGGCTTCATTGATCGGCTTCGAGCGAGCGAACTCTTCACACGCGGCGCGCATCTCTTCGCGGAAGGATTCGTTCGTCTTAGGCTTGCGCGCGAAGCCGATCATGGCGAACTGGTCGGGCAACAGCCCATCGCACATCAGGCTATACAGCGCCGGGATGAGCTTGCGTTGGGTTAAGTCGCCCGACGCGCCGAAGATGACCATAATGCACGGGTCGGGTTTCCTAGAAAGACTCATACTGCTGATCAATGGGTTTTGATCGCGTGGCCGCCGAAACCTTTGCGCATCATGGCAGTCACCTTGGCCGCGAAAGACTCTTCTTGGCGAGAAGCGAATCGCTGGAACAGCGAGAGCGCGATCACCGGCGCCGGCACGTCCTCATCAATGGCGGCCTGCACGGTCCAGCGGCCTTCGCCTGAATCTTCGACGTACCCGCGCACCCCCTGCAGTTTGGGGTCTTCCTTGAGCGCTTCGGCTAACAGGTCAAGCAGCCAGGATCGCACCACGCTACCTTTGCGCCACACCTCGGCCACCTGATCGAGCTTCAGATCGAATTCGCTTTTCTCCATGATCTCGAAGCCCTCGGCGAAGGCCTGCATCATGCCGTATTCGATGCCGTTGTGAACCATCTTGACGAAGTGACCGGCGCCGGCCGGGCCGCAGTGCAGATAGTGCTTGCCATCCGGGGCGAGCGACCGGAAGGCAGGTTCGAGGCGTTTGAACACGTCCTCGTCGCCGCCGATCATCAAACAGTAGCCGTTTTGCAGGCCCCAAATGCCACCGCTCGTGCCTTGGTCCATGAAGTGGATGCCGCGGGCTTTGCACTCGACGTAGTGGCGCTTCGAGTCGCGCCAATTGGAGTTGCCGCCGTCCACGATCACGTCGTCGGGCTGCAACAGGTCAAGCAAGCGTTGGATCATCGCGTCGGTCGTCGGACCGGCTGGGATCATGATCCAAATCGCGCGCGGTGGCGTCAGCGCAGCGACCAGCTCTTCCACCGTATACACCCCGCGCAAGCCTTCGGCCTTCAACTCGTCCACGGGTTTGGGGCTGCGGTTACACACGATGACGTCATGACCATCGCGATGCCAGCGGCGCGCCATGTTTGCGCCCATTCGCCCCAAGCCGAACAACCCAATTTGCATAATGTCTTACGTCTCCCTTTGATGAAGTGATATAGAGGATTGATGTGAAGTCGTCGTTATGCGATGCGTTTGAAAGAGCCGAACCCGCGCCCGTCCGGCGAGGATCGGCCGGCTGCGGCGCGTGACTCGTCGCGCTTCGCCGATGAGGAACGCTTCGCCCCCGCCCCGACGCGCGTCGAACTCGTCTTCGCCGACTGAGCGGACGTGCTTGACCGGCGCGCGCCTCCACTGACCACTTGGATCACCTTTTCCAGAGCTGCCTTGAGGTCGGCGCCCAAGTGCAAGCGCAGCACGCGCCGCTGATGCGCCTTCAGCGACTCAAAGTCGCCGAGGGCCTGCGCGCGGATGAGCGTGCCGAACGAGAACGGCTCACCGGCAATCAGGACGTCCTCCTGCGAATCGTAGGTGAGCTGCAAGGCGACCACGTTGTTGGCGCCGCCCTTGTGCAGCTGGCCGGTGCTGTGCAAGAAGCGCGGGCCGTAGCCGACGGTCACCGGCACGCCGGTCTTCTCACGAATCAGATGGCGCAGGCGGGTGAGCAGCTGGGCCACCTCATCGGAATACGGCAGGTAGGCCTGGATGGCGATGTAGTCGCCGGCTTTGGCTTGGCGCAAGAACTTGTTGAGCTGGCCGTTGGCAGAGCGGCTGGTGAGTTCGCTGCTGAATGCGCCGCTCTGCTCGAACTCGTCGAGCAGGCGCTTGGTGTTGACCTTGCTCTCCGTGACGTTAGGCTCGTCGAATGGATTCACGCCGATGACCACGCCGGCGATCGCCGTCGCAAACTCCCAGCGGAAGAACTCGGCCCCCAAGTCGTACACGTCGTGTAGATGCAGGGTGAGCACGGGCAGGCCGGCCTGAACCAAGTTAGAGACGAAGGCATCGTAGGTCTGATCGCCGGACAACTTGACGTATACGAAGAAGCGGTCTGGGCTGAGCGCAGCACTGTCCAACGTCACCGGCGTGCCGTGGATGCTCAGGTCGCCTTCCACCGGCACGATGCCGCGCCCCTGCTTGCCGGTGCTCTCGGCAATCAGTTGCTCGACCCAGTAGCCGAACGCCTCGATGGCGGGCGAGAGGATGAACGTGACTTTGTCGCGGCCGTTTAACGCCAACCCGCCCATCAGCGCGCCCAGGTATAGGCCGGGGTTGATCGCGCTGTCGAGCTTGCACCAGCCGGCCATTTGCGCCGCGCGGTCGAGCAGCTTGGCGAGGTCCAGCCCTTGCAGCGCTGCCGGCACCAAGCCGAAGTAAGACAGAGCCGAGTAGCGCCCGCCGATGTCGGCAGGGTTGATGAACACTTTGCCGAACCGCTCTTCGGCAGCCAGGAGTTGCAGAGACGTGCCTTCGTCGGTGATAGCCACGAAGTGCTGGCCGGCTTCCTCGCCGGCGATGTCATCCATCTTGGCGCGGAAGTACTTGTAAAAGGCGTTCACTTCCAGCGTGCTGCCCGACTTACTGGCGACGATGAACAACGTTTTCTTCAGGTCGAGCCGCCGCTCTAAGTTCAGCACTGTCGTGGGATCGGTGGTATCCAACACGTGAAGTTGCAGGCCGGTCGCGCCGTCGGCGGGCGCGAAGGTGACGCGCATCACGTCGGGCGCGAGGGAGCTGCCACCCATGCCGAGCACGACGGCGTCGGTCATGCCCATGCTACGCACGTGATCACGGAAGGCATACAACTCGTCTATGCGCGGGCGCATCGCCTCGATGACCGAGAGCCAACCCAGGCGGTTGCTGATGACCTTGATGTGCTCCGGCGCGGTCGTCCACAACGACGCATCGCGTTGCCACACGCGCGAAGCGGCCTTCAGCTTGACCAGCTCCTCGACGTAACCGAGCGCCGACGCTACGCCGGATGCTTGGCCGCGCGCGACGGCTGCAGCCCGCTTAGTCTCAATCCCTTTGAGCAGTGACTCGAAAGCATCGGCGAACAACTTCACGCCGTCATCCTGCAGCTTCTGCCACACCTGCGGCATGGAGATGCCGGCCGCTTCCAGCGCCTCGAGCGTGCGCCGAGCCTCGTCACGGCCTTCGCGCAACGTCGGGGCGACTACGCCGTGGTCGCGGAAGGCTTTCAACGTGGCCGGCGGCAGCGTATTCACAGTGTGTTCTCCGATGAGCGCCTCAACGTAGTAGGTGTCCTTGTAAGCCGGATTCTTGGTGCTGGTGCTGGCCCAGAGCACGCGCTGAACACGCGCGCCCCGCTCGGCCAGCGCCTTGAACTCGGGCTCCGCGAAGATGCGCTCGAAGATCTCGTAGGCCAGTTTGGCGTTGGCAATAGCAGCTTTGCCTTTCAAGGCCTGGAGTCGCTCACGCTGCGCTACGTCGTGCTCGGGGAGCGCGGCGATCTTCTCGTCAAGCAGCTTATCCACCAGCGTGTCCACCCGGCTGACGAAGAACGAGGCGACGGAGGCAACTTCAAGCGACTGACCGTTCATCGCGCGTTCCTTCAGGCCGGCCAGGTAAGCGCGCGCCACAGCCTCATAGCCCTCTAACGAAAAGATCAGCGTGACATTGATGTTAATGCCATCAGCGATCAACCTCTGGATAGCCGGGATGCCGGCCGGCGTGGCCGGCACTTTGACCATCAAGTTCTTGCGACCTACCTGCTGGAACAACCGGCGCGCTTCGTTCACCGTAGCCTCGTAGTCGTGCGCCAGCAAGGGCGACACCTCTAGGCTGACGTACCCATCCAGACCGTTTGTCTGCTCGTAAATCGGCTCGAGCAGGTCAGCCGCGGATTGAATGTCGGCGATGGCGAGTGCCTCGTAGATGGCGTTAGCATCGGCGCCGCGCTGCGCCAGGGCAAGGATGTCGTCGTCGTAGTCGCGGCTGCCGGTGATGGCCTTATCGAAAATCGCCGGGTTCGAGGTCAAGCCCAGGACGCCGTAATCGTCAATCAGCGCCTGCATCTCACCGGAAGCGATGATGTTACGTTGGATGTTGTCGTACCAGAAGCTTTGGCCGTACTTCCGCACTTCGAAGTTGGGATTTCCGTTCTGGCTGGTCATAGCACTTGAGGGGAAGATGCGGGCGCGCCGTGCGAAGCGCGCGCCTTAGGATCGTCACGCACAAGACTCACGTTCCATTTGCTCGACTTTCTTCAAGCGAGCGACGTAGCGCTCGATGCGGTTGAAGCGCGCGGCGAGGAAAGCGCGCACGACTTCCGCGGCCAACTCCACACCGATGACATGGGCGCCAAGCACCACGACGTTCATGTCGTCGTGCTCAACGCCTTGGTGGGCGGAATAAGTGTCGTGGCACACGCAGGCACGGATCCCGCGCATCTTGTTCGCGGCGATGCACACCCCGACGCCGCTGCCACAGATCAGCACCCCGCGCTCGGCTAGGCCGCGCTGGAGCGCTTCGCCTACGGCCCGCGCGAAGTCGGGATAGTCGGATCGTTCGGCGTTGAATGCGCCCAGGTCAAGCACCTCGTGGCCGCTCTGTTTGAGGAGTTCAACGAGCGAGGCTTTGAGCGAAAAGCCGGCGTGGTCGGCCGCGATCGCAACTCGCATCTCCTTCATTATATATGCGGCGCGCCGATCTTCATCCGGCAACCGCTCGTCTCGGCATCAGCGCGCATCGCGCCGTTGTCACCGGTCTGGGCAGCCGCATCCCATGTTTCGTCGGCCACATATATAATGAGCTTGCGTTTTACCAGTTTACATTCCACCAATCACCGCTGAGCTACGGCACAGACGTTCCGCGACGGGCGGCGCACTACTGCCGTGCGCGCTGTGCCGTATGTTCCCAGAATCGGGATCAGGGTGGACGGTGGAGCCGTGGAATCATTCTCGGAGGAATCTGTGTCAGAGGTCGTCATCGAATCGCTTTGTAGCCTTTTGCCAAAGCGCATCCAGAAGCTAGGCGAAATCGCCTATAACTTGTGGTGGACTTGGCATCCCGAAGCACAACGCATCTTTCAGCGCATCGAGCCGGTGCTGTGGGAGCAGGTGTATCACAACCCGGTCAAGTTTCTGCATCGCGTGCCGCACAAGGCGCTCACCGAGGCAATCAAGGACCGCCGCCTGCTGGACGCGTACGACCGCACCGTGGCCGAATTCATGGCTTACATGAGCGGCCGCGACAATGGCAAGGGCGAGCCGTGGTTCCAGAACTATGGCGGCGCGTGGCTGGCGCATCAAGGTCCCGTAGCCTACTTCTCGTTCGAATTCGGCCTGACCGAGGCGCTGCCTATGTATGCCGGTGGCCTTGGCGTCCTGGCCGCCGACCATCTGAAGGAGGCGAGCGACATGGGCGTGCCGATGGTCGGCATCGGCTTCCTGTATCTACAAGGTTACTTCCGCCAGCGCATCACCGAGGATGGCTGGCAGGAGGCCGACTACGAGCACCTCGACTTCGACCAATTGCCGATCATCCCGGTGCACGACGAGATCGGCGATCCGCTGGTGTTGTGCGTGGAGCTGCCGGGGCGCCGCGTGTACTTCAACCTGTGGAAGGCTCAAGTAGGGCGCGTGCCGCTGTATTTGATAGACACCGACTTGCCGGAGAACGCGCCTCAAGACCGCGTGTTGACGCAGCGTCTATATAGCCCTGATCCGGACACGCGCATCAAGCAAGAGATGGTGCTGGGGATCGGCGGGGTGCGCGCGCTGCGCGCGCTGAAGATCAACCCGGCCGTCTGGCACATGAACGAGGGGCACTCGGCGTTTAGCACCCTGGAACGCGCGCGCGAGCTGGTCAAGCGGGGCATGAGCTTTGAGCAGGCCAAAGAGGAAGTGCGGCGGAACACGGTGTTCACCACGCATACGCCCGTGCCGGCCGGCAACGACCGCTTCCCCAAGTGGCAGATAGATCAGCACCTCAACGGCCTATGGGTGGACCTAGGACTCAGCCGCGAGGAGTTCATGGCGCTGGCGGAGGACGAGGGGGGCTTCTTCGGCATGACGCCGCTCGCCCTGCGCATGTCGGCGAAGGCGAACGGCGTGAGCGAGCTGCACGGTGAAGTTTCGCGCGCGATGTGGCAATGGATGTACCCCAACCAGCCGGTGCCGATCGCGCATGTGACCAACGGCGTGCACACGGCGACCTGGCTGGCGCGCCGCATGCGCCGGCTGTTCGACGAGTACCTCGGCGCCGGCTGGTATGCTCGCCTGGACGACCCTGCTACCTGGCAGCTCGTCCACGAGATTCCCGACGACGAGCTGTGGGCCGTGCGCAAGCACCTAAAACGCAAACTGGCGCAATTCATGCGCGAGCGCGCCCGCGCCAAGTGGGTCACGCATAGCCAGCACCCGGTACAAACGATCGCCAGCGGCGTCATGATTGACCCGAACGCGCTGATCATCGGCTTCGCGCGCCGATTCGCCACCTACAAGCGCGCCTCACTGATCCTGCGCGACATCCCGCGTCTGCTGCGCATCCTCAACAACCCGGCGCGCCCAGTGCAGATTATCTATGCTGGCAAAGCGCATCCCAACGACGAGCCGGGCAAGCGGCTGATCCAAGAGCTGTACCGGGTGATCAAGAATGCCGACACCGCCGGGCGCATGGTGTTCATCGAGGATTACGACATGAACGTCGCGCGCCACCTGGTGCAGGGGGTGGACGTGTGGATGAACACGCCGCGCCGGCCATACGAAGCCAGCGGCACCAGCGGTATGAAGGCCGCGCTCAACGGCGCGATTAACTTCAGCGTGCTCGACGGCTGGTGGCGCGAAGCCTACGACGGCACGAACGGTTGGGCGATCGGCGAAGACCGCAACTACGATAGCTCGGAAGAGCAAGACCGAATAGACTGCGAGTCGCTGTTCAAAACGCTGGAGGAGCAAATTATCCCGCTCTACTACGACACCGACGACGACGGCATCCCCCATAGCTGGCTGCAGCGGGTCAAAGCGTCCATCGCCACGATCGCGCCGCGCTTCAGCACACGTCGTATGGTCAAACAGTACGTCGAGGAGATGTATGCGCCGTTAGTCAGCCCGCGGGCTGCACAGCAAGCCGGCGAGCCCATGCAAGTGGGAAGCTGACCGGCGATCACGTCCTGCTCGTCGGCGCACGCCATGCGCCGATGCCCGGCGCACGCCATGCGCCGCTACCGGTTGGCCAAATGGGCGTCCAACAATGCAATGACGGCGCGCGGTTCATCCCAGTGAACCAGCGCGCCGGTGTTGGCTAGGGAATAGAAATGCCAGTTGGGCTTGTTGCACAGCTCGCCGATCAGCTCATAGCCGGCAAAGGGGTCTTGCCCAAAGATCGCTAAGCACGGCTGCGATAAGCTGCGATACACCTCAAGAATCGTCGGGGTGAACAGTTTGAAACTGAGGAAGTAGTAGGGCGCATTCTCGGCGTGTGGCTGATGGCTGGTGGCATAAGCGTAATCCACCAGCGCACGGTCGAGCCGGCCGCGCTGGCTGGATTGTAGGAAGAGGCGCAAGCTAGGGCGCGCGGTGAGCAAATCATAGATCGGGCGCCTCCAGAGCGGCATCCTCAACAGGTTGAGCAGCAGATCGTTGGGGCGCAGCGACCTACTCCGACGGCTGAGGCCGGTCGCAGAGAGGAAGCTCAGTGAACGGAAGAGCGACGGGCGGGCTTGCGCCGCCAAAGCTAAGAACTCGCTGCTTAAAGAGAGCGCCACTGCGTCCACGCTAACGCCGCCCAGCTGCTGCTCGATCAAGTCAAGTATGGCATCGCGGAACAGCGCAGGTGTATAGGTGCGATCACTCCGGTCGGAGAAGCCGTAGCCCGGCAGATCCAGAGCGAGCACGCGCCGCGATTGCGCATAGTGCTCGTAGAGCGGCTTCATCTCGAAAGACGAGGCAGCCGCATTGATCGAGTGCAGCAAGACCAACGGCGGCATGCTGCTGCGGATCGGCCCAGAGGCGTAGTAGGCGAGTTGTCCCGCCCGTCGCCCGCGAAAGCGCACCAACTCTCCGCTCAGCGCGGCCGTCAATGGCACGTTGTGGTTGACGTAGTTACGCGACCAGACGATCAATGCCAGCCCTAGCCCTAGAGAGGCAGCGACGGCTGACAGTATCGGCAGCAAGGCAGACGGGGGATGCGTGGCGTGGTCGGGCGCAGGCTCATCACCTGGGCTAAAGACGGGCGGCATGGCTGATCTCTCTTGTTCCTAATTGTGGATTTTCGACGGCTACACGCTGAGAGTATATCGCCCTTGATTACAGATTCCTGACGAGTCCCGGATCTTAGGATGAAGAAGAGGATGCCGTCGCCGGCATCCTCTTCGCGAAAAGGTGTGTCAGGCTTGGGCGCAGCTTACGGCAGGGTGATCTCCATCGTCCCCAGCAGATCGGTATAGCCAGCAGTGGCTAGCGTAACTCGCCACTCGCTCCCCTTGCTGAGATCGGCATCAGTGACCGTGTAACTCATCTCAAGCGGGCTGCTGCCGCTTTGGAGAGCGTAGTAGTTAGGCTGACTCGGGCCGAAGAGCCTGAGGGTGACAACTCCCGGCGCACCATCCCACGTCATCTTGGCGCGCACGGTGCCAGCCTTGGAAAGCTTGATCGGGAAGATGGCGCGCGCTCCCTGTGGGGCAACGCTGAAATTATGTGTGAAGACAGCTTCACCACCCGCAGCGGGATAACTCATCTGGGCGGAACCGCTGGCTTCGCCAGAGCCGTAGCTGGCCACCGTGACCTGCCAGGTGTTGCCTGCAGCGAAGTCGGCAGAGGTTACATCGTAGATGACCATCGTGCCGCTGCCGCCATCCTGTCGCGCGTAAGCAGCGGACATGCCGGGGCCGTTCACGATCAGGGACATCTGACCCTGGCTGCCCGACCAGACCGCCTGCGCAGCAATCCGCCCGGGTCCGCCCAGGCGCAGGTTGTATACGACGCGCGCGTTCACCAAGCTTACCGGCACCACCCACTTGCTGCCGAACAGGCCGGGAGGAAGCTTGATCATCAGAGTGGGTTTGATCCCCGGCGAAATAGGCGTGAGCCCTAAAGCAGGCAGATTCGGCCCGGGTACGGGCGTGTTAGTCGGCGCCGGTGGGTTAGCCGGCGGTGCGGCCGGCACAGGCGTGTCGGTCGGCGCCGGTGGGTTAGCCGGCGGCTGGGCTGCAGCAGTCACGTTGGGCACGATGATCTGAACCCAGAATGTCTTTCCATAACGAACACCGTCGGGGCCTTGCAACTGCCACACGCTGCGATGGGTGCCCGGCGTCGAAGGCGCTACCATGCTCACGCTGAGGTCTGCCGTTGCGCCCGGCGCAGCTAAAGGCGCAGGCGCCGCGCTAGAGGGGCTGAGCAACGGCCCGGACACGTGGACGATCTGGGTGCCGGCCGGCCAGGTGCACGTGCCGTCGTTAAGCACGCGCCAAGTCTTCACGAACGTTGCACCGGGCGCAAAGACCGTGTCATCGGGGATGGTGACATCGGCGACGAACGAAGCGCTAAAGACACATCCGGGGGTTGGACTGGGAGCGGCGGGGGCTTCGGCGACGGCCGGGGCGGCTGGCGGCGTGGAGGTAGCGGGGGGCACGGCGGCAGGCGCAGGAGCATCAGCAGGCGGCGGCTGTGGCGTCGCAGTGACTACTACAACGACCTCGCGCACTTCACGCACTTCGCGCTGTTCGCCGCCACAGGCCACTAAAATCAAGGCAAGACAAGTCGTGGTAATGAGAGCTCGATAAATCATGATCCCTCCTTTTTGAGACCAAGAGCAGGCCTGGACAGAAAAGGATTGTATTGTTCTGAGGATAGTTGACAAGCACGACTTGTATACGGGAACGATACGACAACTCAACTCATGCCGCCCCCCGACTATCCTGCGCGGACAAATCTCAGCTTAAGTCTCGCTGATGCGTTCGCACAACCAGGCCGCAAGGCGTTCAAGTTCTTCCTGAGGCGCGGCCAAGATTCGGCGCGGGCCATAATCTTGAACCGCAAATGACGCCGACACAGTGCCGGCGACGGCCGCGCGGATAGGGTCGCCGCGTTGGACGAAGTCGGCCATGAAGCCTCCACAGAAGGCATCGCCGGCGCCGGTCACGTCCACAACGCGCACGGGCAAGGCGGGCACATGCCAGAATCGCCCGCTGCCGCGCTCGTGCACCAATGCGCCGTTGGCGCCCATCTTGAGCACGACGACGCGCGGGCCGCAATCGGCGAACCACGCCGCGTAGCGCCGGACATCCGTCATCGCCGGTTCGTCACGAAAGAGGCGCTCGGCTTCTCGATCGCTCGGCAGAAAGATGTCCACTTGCCCCAGCATCTCCCGCACGTATGGCATCAGCGCCGGCTGCATGGCGCGCTCGCCGGGATCGGCGCTGACGACGCGCACGCCATGGCGGCGAGCTGCTTCGGGCAGGTAGCGCTGAGTGCGGATGCTGATGGGGGCCATGTGTAGGCCGATCGCGTCGCATCCTTTGGCCTCAGCAGAGGCCGAGCGTAGGGAATCGGAAGAATCGCAGCGCGCTGCGAAATACAGCGCAAGGTCTTCGGGGGTGACGGCGAGCGGTTCGTAGTGGTGAGGGTCGTCCTGGCCGGGCGTGGAATGCACGTAGTCGCGCAGCTCGGGCGGCAATGCCAAGCCTAGGCGCGCGAAGTGCTTGGCCGGCTCGGTGTCCACACGGGTATGCTCGTCGAGATAAGCGTAGAAGGTGCGATGATCTTGGGGGCCGCGCACCCGACGAATGCCGCGCACGTCGAAACCACGCTCGCGCAGATCATCCAGCCACTCAGCCGGATAGTTCTCACCTACGCGGGCCAAGATCGCCACGCGCTGCAGCCACAGCCGCGCTCCGGCAGCCGCGTATAGGGCGTTACCGCCCTGCTCCATCAGCCGCGCTTCGCCGCGGGCCGTGATGATGTAGTCGGTGCGCAGCCCCCCACAACATAGCAACTGATGCGCGCTCGGCGTCGAACGGTGCCAGCTGAAGCGCATGGATGGAACGTGTGCGCTCAGACGCCCGATCTACGGCTTCGGGCTCTCACTTCGCCAAAGCGACCAGCTCTCTGACTTTGTCCACATCCCACTCGACCGGCACGCCATCGCGCGGCGGCAAGCCACGGCGGATGAACGCAGCATGCACGATGAAGTGGTCGGCGCGGTTGACAAAGAACTTCATCGCCTGCGCAGAAGCGCCGCCGCCCAAGATAAGCGGCACGGGCAGCTTGAGAGGCCTCACTTCGTCGAACATGCGGATGGATTGCTCCGGCGTCCGTCCGGTCAGGATCAGGCCATCGGCGCGACCGAACTCAACGGCCTGGCGACACATCTCCGGCAGCGGGATCGGCGCCAGCGGCTCGCCCAGCCGGTCATAGACGTCGGCCAGGATCTTGATGTGCTGCGCGTTCAGGTGATGGCGCGTCTTGATCGCCTCATAAGCGACACCTTGCACGATCCCTTCGGCCTTCAACATCGCGCCGACGTAGACCTTGATGCGCACGAATTGCGCGTCAATAGCGTGGGCGATCTCGATGGATTCTTTGCCGCTGTTCTGCATTAGACATACCCCCAAGGCCACATCGGGAAAGGCGCGGCGAAGTTCTCGGCCAACCGTGGTCATGTGCGATACGGTGTGCTCGGCGACATATGGCCCGACCGGAGTGTCGTTGACGTCTTGAAAGTAGAACGCGCGCACGCCGCCATCGTAGGCAATCTGAGCATGAATCAGGGCGTGGTCTATGATCTTGTTCAAAGGCTGAAAGTCAGGCCGGAACGATTCCCGAGAAGGCAAGAGATGAATTGCAGCGATGATGCGGGGGAGCTTAACAGAATCGGTTGTCATAGGCTCGTGAAATTACCGATACCAACTTGGGTGTGAAACAGAATTGTAGCGGAAGGCCGACCTAATGCTTGCGGCCGGGAACAACTCCCCGTTCATGGGCAGCTAGCTCTCACGCAGGTCAACGAAGTCGGCCATCGTCCGGCAGCGATCAGACGCCACAGTTGGACATCACGCTTCCCCGGAAGCAACGCACTGAACTCCTCGCATAAATGGTGGGCTCGGCGCGTGGCTGCGCTACGGGAGGTAAACGAGCGGGTTCTGCGGCACGCCGTTGTAGCGAATTTCAAAGTGCAGGTGCGGACCGGTCGAGTTGCCGGTGCTGCCCATGGCGCCGATGATCTGGCCGCGCGAGACCGGTTGGCCTGGATCTACATACCACTGGCTAAGGTGCGCATACAACGTCGAGAAGCCGTTGCCGTGGTCTATCTGCACCATGTAGCCATAGCCGACCTCGCTCCAGCCGGCGTAAGTCACATAGCCGCCGTCGGACGCGTAGATAGGCACGCCGATGCCGTTGGCGATGTCAATGCCGCGGTGATAATAGCGAAAGCCCTGAGAGATATAACCTCGCGTCGGCCAGCCGAATGATCCTCCAGCGATGAAGCGGGGAGCCGGTCCGGCGTAGGCGACGCCTCTAGCCGGCGCGCGACCGGTCTCGACCCGGACAGCGCGCGGGACAAACGGCTTGACGCCTCCGGGCACGACGATTCGCATGCCGGGCAACAGATTAGCGCCTGCCCCCAGATTGTTCAGCGGCGAATTGAGGATGTCTTCGGGCTTAGCCTTAAAGCGTTCGGCGATGCCCGACAAGGTGTCGTTCGCCTCCACCGTATACAGGATGCCGTCCACCGGCAGGATATTGAGCACTTGGCCGACGCGCAACATGTCGGGGTTGTCCTCGATCTCGCGATTCGACCACACGATCGTCGTGGGCAACAGGCCAAAACGCTGGGCGATGGTCTCGACGTTGTCGCCGGGCTTGACGGTATAGGTAATGATGCCGGTGCGGGCTTCGGCCGGCCTTGCTGCGGCGAGCACCAGATCACGCACGATAAGCGAGGATTCCTGGTTGGCCGCGCCAACCGCCGGAAATAGGCCTAGTGGGCCATTGGACGCAGCGATCGTTCCACCACCCAGGATAGTCGGCGAGCGAACGCCCTTTGGAGCTCCCCCTGCCGGCGTAGGAGCGACAACCGCGGCTGCGCCGCTTCTGCTGATCGCCCCTGCGCCCAAACCGGCCAATATCACGGTCAAGACCAACACAGAGACGATCGCGCCATGCGCCGTGAACCGCCCTACGGTGATGAGGGCGCTCCAACGCGCATCCTCCGAGCGCAGCAGGATCTGCGAGGCGGTTACCGTCTCTGCCGCGCGCTTGCGCGCCATTCGCGCCAGGCGCCGGGCATACGTAACGAGCAACGGTGAATTGGTTCGATTGCCCTGTTCAGAATCCATGATGCACGATGCATGAGCCACTCTTCGGGCACCTTGCCGATGCCGACCGGTGTCCCACCGGGAAAGCGGCGCACAAGGCTGTTATTCTACATTCACGGGAGCAGCAACCAAGGATTAACCGCGCGGCCGGCGTAACGAATCTCATAGTGCAGGTGTGGGCCGGTCGAACGGCCGACCGATCCAATCGCCGCGATGACTGCGCCGCGCTGCACCTGCTGGCCGCACTGCACGTAGAGCTGGCTGGCGTGGGCGTAGAGTGTTTGATAGCCGTTGCCGTGGTCTAAAACGACGTATTGACCGTAACCCACCGGCCGGCCGGCTGCATTCAGCGAGTACCCGGCGTAGATGACCGTGCCGGCGTCTGAAGCGTAGATCGGCTCACCGAGCCGCCCCGCAATGTCTATGCCGGGGTGCACGCTGCTGAAGTTGTAACCCGACAGGTAGCGCCGATTGGCCGGCCACACGAACGACCCGCTTCCCAGCGCCGGGATCGCGACTTCACCACACACCCCTACACGATAGACGCGCACACCGGCCACCGTGCGCCGTACCTCAACCGGCTTGGGCACCTGCCAGATCACCGTCTCGCGCTCGCCGCCCGGTATGTAGATGACCTGACCGACGCGGAGCGGCTGATTGATGTCGCGCAGGCCGTTAATCGGCTCGCTTACGATGCGCTCAGGGGGCACACGGAAGCGACGTGCTAGGCCATCAATCGTGTCGCCCTCCTCCACGTCTACGATCAGACCGTTTTCCGGTGGGATGATGAGCTGCTGACCGATGCTGAGCAGATCGGGATTGTCCTTGAGCGTCTTGTAGTTCGACCATAAGATTGTCTCCGGCCTCAAGCCGAACTTGAGCGCGATGCCGAAGAGGGTATCGCCCGCCACAACCGAGTAGGTGCTGAGCTGGCGTGGCCGTTTACTTGCCGATCCAGACGACGCGCTCGCGACGTCGCCGGGCAAGACCACATCGCGCTGGATAAGATCCGGATTGGCTTCTGGCAGCCCACCGATGACGATCGGCTCGGTCGTCGCGCGAATGTTCCGATTGATCTCTTGCGCGCCGGGCAGTGAGAAGGGTGAGCGATAGAGAGGACGTTCAGGTTCCGCCGGTGCTAGTAACCGGGTGCTGGCCAGCAAGCCCGCGCCCAGCAGGATCACCAGGATGAAGAAGTGGGCCAGATAGCGCGACAGCCCAGGAGAGGAACGCCGCAGAGGAGAGAGCCGTAGTTTCGTCGGCGGGCGGTCATTCTCGGACGACAGTGCATAACGACTGCGTCTCTTCATTCCTCGGCATTATAGCGATGGGAACACAAGGTCGAGGCTGATAGTTCTGTAAAGTTCGTTACAGCGAGGGCAGGCGGACAGATCTGCGCAAGAGTTAGGGGTAGAGATAAGGTTGCGCAGGTTGTTGTGTAGGCTCAACGCGCTCGGCAACGATGACCGGGATGCGTTCGCCGGCAAACTCGCCCATTCTGAACTTACCGACCACGCGCACCCAGCGATCTGCCGGCAGTGTGGGAGCGTCTTCGGTCTGCACCAGCAGGCCCAGCGCGGTTGCGTCGGCCACACAGCAACTCACGACGAAGCGCGAGACCCAGAATTCGTCCGGCTTGGTGCGCGGATCTTTATAGACGAAGCCGATCACGTCGGCCGCCTGGCCTTCAAAGGTGCTTAGGTCGGCTGCGCGCGAAAACTCGCGCAGCCAGTCCAGGATGTTCTTCGGCCCAGTCGCGATGCGTTGCGCCTGCGTCACCGTCCCGGCGCGATCGGGCGCGGTCAGGCCAATGCCGCGACTCTCAATGGCGCTGGCCCCTAATGGCCGCGCTGGTGTGAAGAGTCCGAGCAACGCCGGCAAGACCAGCAACCCGAGCGCCAGCCAGGAGGCGCGATGCCCGCTTCGCCTGCGCGGGTCGCGCGCCTGCAGGGGAATGACGTCGAACTCGTCTAATTCGCTTAGCGACCGCGTGAACTGGCGGTGCTGACCGGCCTTGTAAACCATGGTGATCGCCAGTGCCAGGTAGATGATGACGGCGACTAACGACAACCACGCGAAACGCTGGTTGATGTAAAACGCCAGCGTGCCGTCGCTGATCTTGGCGTAGAACATCAGACCCGACGCCGCCAGCACCACTGCCTTGAGCAGATATTCCACTCTAGGGCTGCCCATCCGCTATGCCTTCTGCTGCACGATGCTGTGCTGGGCGATGAACTCGGCGATCGTCTTGAACATCGCCGGCGCGTCGGGCTCCAGCGGCAACGCATGACCGCTGTTGTCGTACCAGACGACGCGCGCATCCTGCGAGCCGACGCGCATGGCGAGCACATCGGCGCTATCGGGCGCGATCACGCGATCTTTGCGCCCCTGAATGAAGAGCGCCGGCGTGGTCACGCGCGGCAATTCGCGCAGCACCAAGCGGTTGAGTTCAAGCAGTTCATGAATCGCACCGACCGGGATGCGCACGCTCTGCACGATTTGTTTTTGTACGCTCGGGTCATCCAAGTTGAGTTCGTCCACCTTTATGCCCAAGCGCTGGCGGAGGCTGGCGCGAAAGCTCGGATCGTTGAAATTGGCGCCTTTGAGCGGATAGTAGTACGGCACGAAGTAGCGTGCGAAGCGAACGAGCCGAGCGCGCGAGTCATTCACGGCGGTCGGCGCCGCCATGACGACGATGCCGCGCAAGGGGGAGGGCTTGCCGTTGCAGACTGCGCGATAGCACTCGCTGGCAGCGAGATGCAGCGTAATTAACCCACCCATAGAAAGGCCGGCCATGAACACCTGTGAGCAGCGATCCGCGAGCGCGTTCAATGCGTCGCGCGCGCAGGCAACCCAGCTGCGCCAAGTAGCGCCTTTGAGTTCGTGCGGCATGCCGCCGTGCTTCGGCAGCAGCGGCCCCTCGACGGCGAAGCCTTGCTCAGCGAGATATTCACCCAGCGGGCGCACTTCGGCCGGCGAACCCGTGAACCCGTGCAGACAGAGGACGCCGATGTCGCGGCGCTGACCACCTGCAAACGAGAATGCGCGCTGTGCCCGGCGCACTTCATCGGAGACTTTCAGATCCATAATTTCCCCCGCCAACAGGGGAGAAATATACATCGGTCAAATTGGAATCTCGGGCCGCTGAGATCAGCACTTCCCCAGTCTCACTACAAATCTAAGCTACAATCGCGCCGCTTGCTTCTGCCACCGACACCGGCTCGCCGGTGGGCCGGCCTCTCAGCGCTCGTCTTGATCATCGCGATCGGAGCGGTGCTGCGTTTCTACGGCATCGGCGCACTGCCACCCGGCCTGTACCGCGACGAAGGTTACTACGGCTTAGACGCGCTGCGCGTGCTCGGCGGCGATTTATCCGTCTACTTCGCCGCAAACAACGGGCGCGAAGGGTTGTTCATATACGTGCTGGCTGCGAGCGTCGCCCTGTTCGGGCGGACGCCCGAGGCGTTGCGCATCACCTCGGCGCTGGTCGGGACGCTGACCGTCGTCGCGATCTACTTCGCCGGGCGGAACATGTTCTCGCCGCGCATCGGCGCGCTGAGCGCGGCGATCCTCGCCATTACGTTCTGGCATGTGGCGCTCAGCCGCGTCGCCTTCCGCGCCATCACTCTGCCGCTGATGCTGTGCGTGATGATGGCATTCATCTTCGCCGCCCTGAGGGCGGATGAGCGACGCCGGCGCATCGTCTATGCTGCTCTGGCCGGCGCAGCCTTTGGGCTCACCCTCTACACCTACACCTCTGCTCAGCTCGTCCTGCCGTTGATCGGGCTATACGGTCTCAGCCTGTGGGCCAGATCGAGGCATGCGCAGACCGTTCACCCGCTTGATGCGCCCGCCGTGCGGCGGCATGCCCCAACGGCCATCGTCTTCATTGCCGCAGCGATGGTCGTGCTCGCGCCGCTGCTGTTCTGGCTTACCCACCACCTCGACCTGTACCTGGGCCGTGCCGGACAAGTTTCCATCTTCAACCCCGCCATCAACCAGGGCCATCCGCTCGACATGCTCATCTCGCACATCGGCAAAGCAGCCGGCATGTTCGCCTTCCAAGGCGACCGCATCTGGCGGCATAACCTGTCGCTGCGCCCGGTGTTCACTGGCTGGCTGGCGCCGGCGTTCGTGCTCGGGCTGGCCGTGTGTGTATGGCGCTGGCTGAAAGGTCAGCCCGCCCAATCGAGCGGAGGAAGCATCGCCGACGTTGCGCCGCAGTTCGTGGTGCTTTGGCTGGCAGTAATGCTGATTCCGACGATCCTGGCCGAGGATGCACCGCACTTCTTGCGCGCAATCGGCGCCCTGCCGGCGGCGTGCATCATCGCCGCAGTTGGGATGGAGGCAGGGTTGGCCTGGCTATCGCGGCGCGGCCTGTTGGCCGGCCTAACCACCTTCCTGCGCCGCAGGATTAGCCCGCCTGCATTCGTCGCCGCGCTGCTGCTGGCCCTGAGCACCGTCAGCACGGTAAACGACTACTTCAATGACTACGTCCACCGTGACCTCACGCGCTACTGGCTGGAGGATCACAACGTCCAGCTTGCGCGGTTGATCACTGCGCACGCGGCCGGGCAAGGCGGCAATCTGCCACCCGCGAATATTTGGCTCGAGGATCGCTTGGCCAACGACAATCCATCGTTGGAATTCCTGGCCGGAGGGCGCTGGCGCAGCGTGTCTGGCATAGGCGATGGCAGATGGGCGGGCGAACGCGTCGCATCGTTGCCGGTGCTGCTCATCGTTGACCCGAACCACGATTGGAGCGGCCTGCGAGCCACACTCCCGACGTCGGCCGTGCTTAGCGTCGTCGAGGGGCCACTGGCGCAGGGCGACAGAGACCCATCACCCCGCCGCGCGTTCATCGGCATACGCGCGGCTCCCCTGTCGGAGGACCAAAAGGCCGCAGGCAGCCGAACGGCAGTGCGCTTTGAAGAGGGGATCACGCTAGAGTCGGCGACGGTTCATGCAGCAGCGCAGCCGGCCAATCTCTACACGGTGACGCTGGTCTGGAGCGCTGCCGATCCCATCGGCGAAGACTACGCCATCTTCGTGCACTGGCTGCGCGACGGGCAGCTACAGCCGCTGGTGCAAGCCGATAGCAGCCCTGCCAAAGGCTATCTCCCCATGCCGGTTTGGCGCCCCGGCGACCGCATTGTGGACGAGCATGTGCTGGTTGTACCTCAGGGCGCACAGCCGAATGACGTGGTGAGCATCGGCATCTACCGTCGCGCAGATAATCGCCGCCTCGCCGTGCTCGACGCTCAGGGCAAACCGGCCGGCGATTCGGTTATCATTCCCGCTCCTAAATAAGAAGAAGACATGAGCATGCGAAGAGCTGCGGTGCGCGCGTTCGTCGCACTGGCAACGTTGTTCTCGCTCTGGGTCGCGTCGGCGCATGGCCAGGCCGACCAACCTATCCTCACCGAGGGATTCGAGGGCACCTTCCAAAGCGATCCGAGCTGCAAGCAGGGCATTTGCAACGTGCCGACCGGTTGGGGCGTCTGGTTCATTCCACGTACCGAAAACGATCCGCCGGGCGTCAATTTCCAACCGCAGACCGACCGCACGACGACGCGCGCACGCGGTGGGTCGGCCGCCCAGCGTCTGTGGGTCAACAACGCTACCTTCACCGGCGGCATCTATCGCATCGTGAATGGCGTCCAAGTTGGCGCGCGACTTCGCTTCACCATCTGGGGCCAAGTCTGGTCTACTAACGATGAAAGCCCAATCTCGGCCCGTCCCTCGCGCGAGATCCGCGTGCGGGTGGGCGTAGATCCGCTGGGCGGCGACAACGGCCGCCCTAGCCCGCTCAACGGCCAGGTGATTTGGTCACCTGAGCAGGAGGCGAAGGACGAGTTCGTCCAGTTCACCGTCGAAGTCGAAGCGCGGTCGGACACGGTCATCCTATATACCTACACCACGATGCGCGACAACGTGCGGCACAACGAGGTGTTCTGGGACGACGCGACGCTCGAATACATCGCCCCGCCGCCGACGGCAACGCCCGACCCGGCCTCGCTGCCGGCGACGCCGACCACCGCCTCAGCACCCGCGGAGACGCCAACGGTTGCCGCGCAGGCGACGGTTGCGGTCTCCACGCCACCGGTCACATACACCGTCAAAGCCGACGACACCCTGCTCGGCATTGCCATTGACCAAGGCGTCACGCTCGCCGAGCTGCTTCAGAACAATCCGGGCATCAAGCCGGAGACGCTACAGATCGGGCAGGTGCTCGTGATCAAGCCCGGCACGACCGTCGCGGCGGCCACGGCAACGCCGGAAGCAAGCGCTGCGCAGGCGCAAGGAGAAACAAGCGCATCGCTGCCGGCCGTTGAGGCAACGCCGACCGTGGGTCAGGCATGCGTTCAGGCCTTCTTCGACGATGATGGCGACGGCAAGCGCGACGACCTAGAGGATCTAGTGCCGAATATCCAGTTCGTGCTTACGACCGGCGGCAATATCATCGGCAGCTACACCACCAATGGCGTAGACGAGCCATACTGCTTTGAGAATCTGCCCAATCAAGCCTACACCGTGGCCGGGACTGCGCCGGATATTTACCTGGCGACCACGCCCCTCAACGATACGCTGCAAGTCAGAGGGGCGCGATCCTATTTCTCGCTCGGCTTGCGGCGCGTCAGCGACGGCTTCGAGGACATCAGCCCAACCCCCACCCCCCGGCCGCCGCTGATCCAAGTTGACGGCGAACTTACCGTCGGGCTACTTTCGCTGGGAGGCGGCGCACTCTTACTGATCGGCACGATCGGTTTCATCGTTTCGGCCATACTACGACAGCGGCGGCTATGAGTGATCGCGGATGCAACGCTTCCTCTCCCTTGCCATCCTGGGGCTGATCTGTGCGCTGGCATCGGCGAACCTATGGCTGGGTCCGGGCATCGTCAACACGCGCGCCGGCGGCGACAGCCCCTTCCTGCTCATCCGCACCTATGAACTGGCAGACAATCTGCGCGCCGGCATCTTCCCGGCCCGCTGGATGGCTAACGCTGCCTACGGCCTGGGCTATCCTTTCTTCAACTTCTACGCCGCTCTGCCCTACTATCTCGCCGCCGGGCTCAATGTGCTTGGCGTAGATCTGCTGACGGCGATCAAGCTGACGCAGACGCTCGGCATGTTTGCCGCGGCAGGCGCGATGGTGCTACTCGCCCACGAGCTGCTGCCCAAGTCGAATCCCTGGAGCGCTGCGCTGGCCGGCGCTGCTTATGCCCTGGCTCCCTTTCACCTGGTCAACCTCTACGTGCGCGGCGACTCACTCTCCGAGTTTTGGGCCTTCGTCTGGTATCCGCTGATCCTCTGGAGCGCTGGACGAGTGGCCAGCAGCGCCCGTCCGGATGCACCGATCGCCAATGCGTTGCCGTCGCTGATCGGCCTGTCACTCGCCTCGGCTGCGTTGGTCGTCACGCACAACGTATCGGCTTTGATCTTCGCGCCCTTCGCTGCGATCTACGCCGTTGCCACATCCGCGCGGCATGCGCGCGAGTCGTCACATCCGGCCGGCGCACTGTTGCGCAGCATCGCCTTGTTAAGCGGCAGCGCTGCATTCGGGCTGGCGCTTAGCGCATGGTTTTGGCTGCCAGCGCTAGGTGAAGCAGCCAACGTTCAACTCGACGAGCAAACCACCGGCTACTTCAACTTCGCTAACCACTTCCGGGCTGCGAACCTCGTCCAAACCTCGGCAGCTTTCGACTACACCGTGAGGGAAGACTTGGGCGCGTTTGCGATGGGTGCAGCACAGGCAGTTCTGACCGCAGCCGGATGTGCGGCGTGGTGGTGGAACAATCGGCGCACCAACCGGTCGCACCACACGCTCGCGCTCATCGCGGCGCTCTTCGCACTCAGCACGTTCATGATCACGCCGCTCTCATCGTTCATCTGGGAGCGCGTCCCGCTGTTACCGCTGGCGCAGTTCCCATGGCGCTTCCTATCCGTGCAGGCGGCCTTCGGCGCCTTGCTCGTCGGCGGGCTCGGCACGGTAGCAACAGGGCGTCGGTCGGCATTGATCGCGCCGGCGCTGGCAACGGTCGCGCTGGCTTGGGCGTCCCTCGCGCACTTGCCCAACGCGCGGCTGAACATACGTGCTGAGGATGTGACGCCCGACGCGATCCAGCTTTACGAGTGGTATACCGGCAACATCGGCACGACCATTCGCCATGAGTACCTGCCGGAGACGACGCAACCGGCGCCGCGCACTGGACCGGGCATCCTCGGCTTGCCGCGCACGGCGCTAGTAGCACAGGAGGGCATCCCGCCTAACCAGGTGTCATCGGATCTGCTCTTCGCAACACCCGCGCAGCAAGTCTGGCGGATCGCGTCTAGCATGCAAACGACGGTGACCTTGCCACTGCTTTACTGGCCCGGCTGGCGCGCCAGGCTGAATGGCACGCCGATAGAGGCTTGGCCGCACGCGGGATCGGGCTGGCTGGCGCTTAGCGTGCCGGCCGGCGCGCATCGCGTCGAGCTGCGCTGGGAGGGCACGACGCTCACGCGCACCGGCGAGGCGATATCAGCAGGCGCAGTGCTCGTCCTCCTCGCCTTGCTCGGCGCAGGCATCGCAAGCGCCGAACCGACGACCCGACGAACCACAGCGTTCGCGGGGTTGGCCTTGATCGGCGGCTCGATCGCGATCGCGATGATCGCGCGCGCGATCCCGACGCAGGTTCAGCCGCCCACCATGCAGACGCTAGACTTCGACTCGCGTCCCTTTCCTCACCGCGACCCGGTGCGCTTCGTTGGCGACGGCGCGACCTACGAATTGATCGGGGCAGCCATCGCGCCGCAGTCGTTGCGCGCCGGCGATCCCTTCACGCTCACCCTGCGCTGGCGCGACGATCGTGCGCCCGGGCAGATCACGGTCACGCAAGAGTTACCGATGGGGGGCGAGTTCGCGCGGCTGTTTCGGCATGCGCGGTCTCAGACACCCGGCGACCCGCGCGCGAGCGCGCACATCGTTCTAACCGACGCGCTGCCCGGCCCGCTGCTGCTGAAGTTGTCTGCCGTCGGCACGACGGGTACGTTGCTAACGCCCCTGGATTCGGACGGCGCGCCGCTGCGCACGATGATTGCAGGCAAACCGGCGGCAGCCATCACGCTGCTCGGGCCGCGCATCGCGCATGCAATCCACCACCAGGCCACGCCATCGCGGCTAAACATCGCTTTTGACAATGGCATCGAGCTGCGCGACGTGGACTGGTTCTTTGCCTCGGCGCAGGAGGTGTGTTTCAAGCCAGTGTGGCAGCGAACGCCATCGAACGTCAGCCGCGCGGATGCGCTGCAGGTCTCGCTGCGCGCGTTCGGAGCTGACGGCCGTCTGTTGGCTCAGGCCGACGGCCAGCCGCAGGCCGGCCTGGCACCAACATGGTCGTGGCCTGATCGTGTGCCGATCCACGATAGCCGGTGCGTGGCAGCCACCAGTGTGCTGCGGCCCAACGAGCCATACACGCTTCAGATCGTGTGGTATCGCCTGAGCGATCTGCGGCCAACTGGCGAGGCAACATTGCGCGGCATTGGGGGAGCGCGCCTTGAAGATTTGAACGTCCCGAGTCCATGACCGTCGAATGATCCGCCTGCTGGTGATCTGGTGTGTCTTGCTGGCGGCGTGCGCTGCGCCGCGGCCAGTGATCAAGATCGCGCTCGTTGCGCCATTCGAGGGCCGCCTGCGGCAGATAGGCTACGAGGCCTTCCCGGCGATGCGGCTGGCCATCCGCGAGCGCGTGGCGTCGGGTAATGCCGGCAGCGTATACGTCACGTTCATCGCCTATAACGACGACGGCGATCCGGCTACTGCCGCGCGGATTGCTCGCAACGTCGCGCTCGATCCGGAAGTCGTAGGGGTGATCGGGCATCTCGTCCTCTCGACGACGCTGGCCGCCTTGTCGGTCTACACACAAGCAGGGCTGCCGGTGCTAGCGCCGTCCGTGCCGGCGAATGCGCTGCCACACGACCCACTGGTCTTCCGGATGGCTCCGCGCGCGCCGAGCCACAACCTTCGGCAAAGCCGCGCAGCGTGCGCCACCCTCGATTCATCGTGGATGGCGGTTGGCTGGCCATTTGGCACATGCATCGCCGACGCGCCGCCGGTCGTCGAGCTGCCCGATGCGCAACGGGCACTCGCGGCGTTCACCGAGCTATCCCTTGGCCCGCCACCCGGCCCGCGCTCAATCGTCGCCTATGACGCAACAAACGTCCTTCTCGACGCGATTGCACTGGATGCGCGGGCAAACGGCCTGCCGACGCGCGCCGGTGTAGCCGATGCCTTGCGACGCATTCGCCGCAACGGTTTGCTCGGTCAAATCCGCTTCGACGATCGCCAGATCTGGGCCGACGCGCCGGCATGGGCGTACGTCAAGTAGCCGCACAAATCTGCGCTACACGCCACACCGGCTACGGCTTGGCGTTCAAGTGCGCGATCTGGTTACCCGGCTGAAACCATTGAATCCAGCTTGGGCGTCCGGGCGGCGTGATGTCGTAGTCCAGCGGCAACTGGTTAGGCGCTAGGTCGTGGTGATAGGCGCCCACGCGCATGCCGACGTATTCATACGGCACGCACTTCTCACTGGCCTGGGTGCAACTCGGCAGCGGTGGCCCCCAGTGCACGCGGTTGTCGAAGCCGCGCGCATCTGCGATGCCATCGCCGTTGGTATCCAGCGATTCATGCACCGGGACGACGTAGTCAAACTCGGCCGTGAAGCGCGAGAACGTCCAACGGCAGATGGCGTCCGTTGGCGAACAGTGTGGCGTCGTTGCCAGGCCGTTTGGCCCGACGTTGGCATGCGGATTCCACACCAGGATGCGGAAGCGGATGTCGGGGACATGTCCCCACCACTCAGCCGCTCGAGGCAGGCCGTTCGGGTTGTCGCGCACTTGGTCAGGGGTGATCTGCTTGTGGCAGCGGAACTCGTCGAACGGGGGCTCATCGCCGCCAGGCAAGCCGCTGGCCGGGAACAGTTGGTTCCAGTTTGTCTGCGGGACGATGTACTGCATCAGGTCCGGTCGGCGCCCCTCAAAGGCGGCATTGAACCCGATCCAGCAATCTTCTGACGCCGGTGGGATGAACAACTTGTCGTAGTTCATCCATCCACCCGTGCGGATGAGGCCGCACCCCGTCTTCCTGACCGCGTCTTCGCACACGCGCAGCTCGGCGGAGAAAGAGTGGAAGCGCACCGGCGCGTCGTGGCTGCTCATGAAGTGTGCCTGCAGCCGAAAATCGGTCACGCAGTTGCGGCCGCCCTCGCACATCTGGTTGCGCCGCACGATCCAGATGAAACCCTCGTGCTTGGCCTCGTTCTCCCACCTCACGCCGGCCGGCTTATCCAAGTTAGGGTTCGTCTCGGTGTCGGAGATGGGGAAGGTCTGCCACGGATAGGCGATGCTCCGGCCGGGTTGGCCAAACCACGCGCCAACCGGCCCGAAGATATCGTTCACCAGCGATGGGTCGTCGCCGTGATGGTGGTTGTAGTGGCACTTCTTTACCGGATCCACCAACGTGTGCCAGGTATTGGGATCGTGTTCGCTGGGCAGGCATGGGCGATCATAGACGCCCATCGCAGCGTCGCGTCTCATCTGCTCATATCGAGCAAGGTCCATGCCCAACTCACCGGAGATCAACGCGCCGAGATTGCTGAAGATGACCGGCAAGTAGGCGCGCGGCGATGTCGTCGTGACCTGTCCTCCTTCGCCGCGCGCCTGGGCTGCGGCCGACGGCTGCGAGGCTGCATTCAGGATGACCAAACCGATCAGCGCGCCGCAGGCGGCGCCGGTCACGAGATGTTTATCCATAAAAGTGTGGGAGCCGCCTGCGCAGCTAGCGGGTCTGGATCGTGAAGCTATCCTCGCGGGTCACGCCGGCCAAATCCACCCAGCGCAGGCGAATGGTGCGCGGGCCGGTGACGTTCGGGATCTCCACGCGCTGCTCGGCGCTGATCGGCCCTCGGAAGCCACGTCCGTCGCCCTTGTCGAATTCGCCCGACCGGAAGCTGACTATGCGCCAAACTGCATAGGCGGTGTTGCCGGCGGGCACGGGATACGGCTGTTCAATGCACAAGTTGCTCACGCCGATGCCGGCTCGGCTGCACGGGAAGGTATCCACCGCGGGTGGAGGCGGCGCCGGCGTAGGCGCGCTGGTGCCAGTTTGGATAACAATGCTGTCAATATATTCGCGGTTGGCCGTGTCGAACCAGCGCAGGCGCACCAGGCGCGGCGCAGTGACGTTTGGCACTTCCACGCGCATCTGCGAGGCAATTGGCCCGCGGAAGCCCTGTCCATCGCCGCGATCAAATTCGCCGTAGCGGAAGTCGGTGATGCGCCAGACCGCATAGGCGGTGCTGCCGGGCACAACCGGCCACGTCTCGATGCAGAAATTGGAGAGCGCGAAGCCGCCGGCCACGCTGCATGGGCGATCGGTCGTGGTCGGGAATATCGTGGCGCCGGAACCGGTTGCAGGAGGCAAGGGCGTAGGCACAACTGGCGGCGCCGGCGGTGGCGGTGTGCCGACTGCGCGCAAGCGCAATTGGAAGCTGCCGCGCACACCATCCACTGAGGGAGCAACGGCGATCGTGTAGAAGGGATTGCCGAGCGGCGCATAGACGAGTTGCTGCCAACCGCTGCCTGCGACGATCGGCTCGGAGCTGAGTTGTTGGGCAGGCAGCGCAGCACCAACGGCTGCGGCGCTGGGGATGATGAAGACGTCAAACGCACCGGACGTCACCCGAATTTCAACGGCGAGTGCGCTTCCGGCGGCTTGCACTTGTGCGCCGGGAACAACATAGCAGGCGACGACGGAGACGTTCCGGCCGGATTGCGTGTTGCGCCAAGCATTGCCGAGGTTGCGCACGGCATCACAGCCGATGAGTTCGTCGGTCTGTGCCGATGCCGGCGACGAGAGCAATGCGCCGACGAGCACAATCGCCGACGCAGCGACCACAAAGGTTCGATTGGTCATCGCTTACCTCCCCTTACCTTAAATCTCGCTCAAAGAGCGATGCGCGTGTGTCATTTGCGACGGCAGTAGAGCATCCGTCAAGCTCTGGCGACGCGAGATGAACCGCAGATGCAGTTAATTATCCTTGGTGCACCGAAATGCGCAAATCTCGCCCAACTGACCGGCACGAACAAAAAGAGTATACTGGCTGGTGGCTGTGCGTTGGTCACGCCGGCCGATCAATTTCGGAATGAACGTTTTTGAGGTGGACTCTCGGCTGGCGTTCACCAGCGGAGTAATCGCCGCCGTGATCGCCACGTTCGGCGCGATTGTGTTGGCCGTCGCAGCCGCACTCGTTCCTCTTTCGGGATTCACTTTCTTGTTCGTCCTGGGCGCGACGGCACTGCTGGCGCTTGCTGCCTGGCTGGGCTATCAAACTCATCAACTGGCTCAGGCCAGCTACTCGCTCGACCGCAATGCCTTCGTTATTCGCTGGGGCGAGCTGCGCGAAGTGATCCCAATGAGCAACGTGCAACAGGTGATTGGAGGGGAGGAGATCGCGGAAGACCTGAGCCTGTTCCGTCTGAGGTTGCCGGGGTGGTGGTTTGGCGTTGGCTCTCATCCGGTGCTGGGTCGCATCCGCTTCTATGCGACGCAACCTCTCGATTATCAAATCATCATCGTGACGCCGGAGTGTAGCTATGCCATCTCACCTTATGACATGGAAGCCTTCTTAGATGCGCTCCGCATTCGTCTGGAGATGCGCCCCACGCAGGATGTTGCGCCTGCCAGGTTGCTGCCTAGTTTCGCAAATTGGCGCATTTGGCGCGATAAGGTCGCGCTTATTCTGCTGGTTCTGGCGTTCGCGCTAAACTTGGCTATGTTCGGCTTTAGCGCGACGCGCTTCCCGGCGGCGCCGGCGCAGATCGCGCTGCACTTCGACGCGAGCGGCCAGGCCGATCGGCTCGGCGACAAGTCGCAGTTATTCGTGCCGCCGGTCTTAGGGCTGCTCACGCTGCTTGCTAGCGTAGTCGTCGGGCTCGCGCTCTATTGGAAAGGTGAGATGCTGGCCGCGTATATGCTGTGGGGCGGCAGCGCTGCGACGCAGTTGCTGTTCTTCGTTGCGGCGCTCACCTTAGGGTTCACCTTGC
>JANWVF010000024.1 GCA_025056965.1 Thermoflexales bacterium
GTCGGTCCGACGGCGCAGTTGGCCGGCCTGAATTCGCTGGCGATCCATCCGACCAAAGACTTGATCCTGGCCGTGGCCGGCTCGGCCGCTCCGGCTGCCAGCCCAACCCATGGCAAGGTGCTGGCCTATCGGCTGAGCACCGGTGCCTTCATCACTGAGGCGCTGGTCGGCATCCAGCCGGACGCCATCGCCATCTCGCCCGATGGCAACTATGCCGTGGTCGCTAACGAGGCCGAAGCGCCCGCGCAAGGCGACAACGGCGGACCCGGCTCGATCTCAATCGTGGATTTGAGCGGCTTCGACCCCAACGCGCCCGCGCCGCTGAGCGTGATCACGCTGCCGCTGCCCTCGCAAGCAGGCACACCTGGCTTCAGCGTAGGCCGCTACGACGACATCGGGCAATTATTGATTGACAACGCCCCGAACACGCTGGAGCCGGAGAGCGTGGCCTTCTCCGCCGACTCGCAGTACGCCTTCGTCTCGCTCCAGGAGAACAACGGCGTGGTGCGCATTGCGATGACCTCGCCCTACACGCTGACCTTCTTCGGCCTGTACAGCACGACGCACTACGCCGACTTGACCAACGGCGGCGGTTACAACCCGACCCAACTGCTCACCATGTGGCGCGAGCCCGATGGCGTGGCCGTGCTGGACATCGCCGGCGACCGCTACTTCATCACCGCCGACGAGGGCGACACGCGACCGACTGCGACGAGCGCCGGCGTGCGTGGCGGGCGCACGGTCAGCCTGTTCCGCGCCGACAACGGCGCGTTCGTCGCCGACACCGCCGGCAGCCTGGACGACCTGGCCGCGCGCTGGGGGCGCTATCCCGACAATCGAAGCAACCGCGGCGGCAGCGAGCCGGAGGTGGTGGACGCGATCCTGTTCGAGGGGCTGGCCATCGCTGCCGTCGGCCTGGAGCGCGCCAACGCCGTCGCCATAGTTAATGTGACGCAGCCCGCGACGCCGTCCCTCCTCGCCCTGATCCCCACCGGCGCCGCGCCGGAGGGCGTGAAGCTGGTCGCGCGCAACAACGCGCTGTATGTGCTGGCGGCGAACGAAGTGAGCGGCACGTTGACGATCGCGCGCGTGCCGGTCGGCCAGCACATCTTCACGCAGCAACGCGCCACGGCCAATCCCTTCCCGCTGCACGACCTGACCGTGCTCGACCCGGATTGGAACAACACCTTTACCGTGACGCTGACCGTCAACCCGGCGCTGGGCGGCCTGCACCTGCCGTTGGCCGGCGGCGCGAGCGGCAACTTCAACGTGGCCGGCGGCGTCTACACGGTCACCGGCTCGATCACCGATGTCAACAACACACTGGCCGGCGCCGTATTCACGCCTACGGCCGGCCTCAGCGCCACGGTCATCGTCTCCGCCTTCGTAAGCGACGGCGCAGCCACCGATTTCGGACTGATCACGCTTCACGTGAACGCCACGCTCAACGTCTCGCTGACCGCTGCGCCGACGACGCTGCCAGTCGGTCAGTTGAGCACGATCACCGCCACTGTTACGGATCAGAGCGGCCTGCCAGCGCCGAACGGCGCGCAAGTCGTGTTCACGGCGTCACCCGGCGCGGTCATCACCGGCACGGTCGGCACGATCGGCGGCATTGCGACGACGCAGGTGACTTCGACCTTGGCCGGCCCGACGCTGGTCACAGCTACGGTGAGCGGTGGCCAAGCCAGCACTATCGTCACGTTCACCGCCGGCGCGCCCGCGCAGCTCACGCTCAGCGCCACGCCGGGGATCATCTTCGCCAACGGCATCAGCCAGAGCGTGGTCGTGGCGAGCGTGTTTGACCAGTTCGGCAATCCGGTCAACGGAGTGAACGTGCTGTTCTTGGCCGGCATCGGCGTCTTCAGCCCGTCCAGCGGCACGACCGACGCGAGCGGCAAGGTGACGGTGACGCTGACCTCCCTCACACCGGGCAGCGAGAATATTGCAGCGCTGGCCGGCAGCCTGATCGCGCAGATCGGCGTGACCTACCAGCAACCCCCTGCCCCGCAGACCGGCTTGGTCGGCAACCTGACCACCGTGACTCAGACGCTGGAAGCCGTGCGCAAAGGTGGCGTCATCACCTATCACATCGTTGTCACCAACGGCGGCAACGGCGCGCTGAACGGCGTGCTGATCGTCGCGCCGATTCCGAGCGGCACAGTCTACGTCCCCGGCAGCGCTAGCGGCGGGAACTACATTGGTTCGAGCATGAGCACGATGGGCGTGCTCGGTCCGGATGCGCCGCAGAACGCCGTCACCTGGTCGGGCAGCCTCGCACCGGGTGCGTCGCACACGTTAAGCTACGTCGTCCAAGTGCTGATCCTCGAAGGGGTGATCATCAACCAGCCGAGCATCTATGTGAACAACCAGAACACCGGCATCAACTTGAGCAGCAGTGTGCCGGTCGAGGCGCGCAAGACCTTCTTGCCGATCGTCAGGCGTTGAGGCGCCTTAAATAATCCAGCAGCACGGCGTTCCTTCGAGCATCTACGCGCGGAGGAACGCCGTGTTTGTTGATACCGCTTCAGTCTGAGCGCTTAGCCCTCACGTCCCTTGTAGAACTCAAGCCGTCATTTGGCGGTTAGCGCCGGTGAAGCGACGGTGAGGGGCAGTTGCGCTGCTACCCGGCTTGGTTGCGTCGTCGAGATGCTGGCCACCAGCAGCACGAAGGTGATCCACACGGTGTCGGCCAGTAGCAGGTGCACGATCTGCATCCAGACCGGCGCCAGTAGGATGACGTTGATGACGCCAGCGGCGCATTGGGCGAAGAACAGCCCGCTCAGCGCGAGGGCTAGCTTCCGGCCGAGGTCGTCGCTCGCATGCTGGTATGCGCGCCATGCTGTCGCGATGATGTATACCCCCATCGCCATAGCAACGGCGGGATGCACCACGCGCAGCCGGATCAGGAAGTGCGCCGTCGGCGAGAACTTATCCTGCCAGCCGGCCTCGAGTGTTTCCGGTCGGAATAGCGTATCGCCCAGCGCGGTGATGGCGCCGGTCGCACCTAGCACGATGAGGCCGAGGACGCCAAGCGCCAGCAACAAGCGCAGGGTGAGCGGCAGCGAGATGCGCGCGCCCGAGTCCGCGGTGCGTCCGGCGAACCAGGCCGTCAGCGTGATCGCACCCAGCAGAAGCAGTGTGTTCGCCTGATGGAGGGCAATCACCGCGGCGCGCAGCGCCGAATCGTCCATGCCGGTGAGCGATCGCACTACGATGAACGCGCCGATCAGCGATTCCACGATGATCAGGACGAGCGAAGCACCCGCGAATCGTCGCGCCCGGTGGCCTGGGATGAACACGCGCCGCGCGGCGATCCACATCGCTACGACGAGGATCAGCGCTAGGCCGCTGGTCAGCCGGTGGAACAGTTCGATGAAAGTGGCTAAGGCAGGGTCGGGCGGGATGACGTGACCATCGCACAGCGGCCAGTGGTCGCCGCAGCCAGCGCCGGAGCCGGTAGCGCGCACGACGGCGCCCCACAGGATCACCAGCACGTTGAATCCCAGAACTCCCCAGGCAAATCGCCGAAAGTGAATCATATGCAGTGCATCACTCAACGCCACGCATTCTACCCGTGGCAGGCAACTTGGCCCTGCGACCTGCTTGGTCAGATACAATCTCGGCGATGTCTCAGCTGCTTGAGCTGTTCGACCGGTTGGCGCAGGCAGCAGTTGCGCCGTTGCTCGTCTTGCTGGCCGTCTCGGCCGGATTGGTCGTGGTTGTGCGCAATTGGCGGCTCGCCTTGCCGATGATGGTGTTGCAATATGTCGCGGTAGGCATTTTGCTCGCGCGGGTCATCGAGCCGAGCGTGGCCGTGATCAAACCCTTGGCAGGTGCCGTGGTGTGTTTTGCGCTCAGCATTGCAGCCCAACGGGGCGACTTGGCACGCGCCGAGCGCGGCGAGTCTATCGCGCGCGAGCGATTGGCACGGCCGAACTGGCATCGGCTGCCGGCGCAGTTGCTGCTGCGCGCGATCGTCGCCATCTTAGTGCTGACGGCGGCTTTCGGCGCGACGGTTCGCTTCCCGCTGCCCGGCGCGGTGCGCGAGCTAGGCCTGGGCGCATACATCCTAATCGGCTTCGGCTTGCTGATTGTGGCGACGGCATATGAAGCGCTCAACGTCGGGCTGGGCTTGTTAATGTTGCTGTCTGGGTTCGAGCTGGCCTACACGCCTCTAGAGCCGAGCATCGCTGTGAGCGTCCTGTTAGGCCTCACGACGCTGCTGCTCGGCGCAGCGATCTCGTACTTGACGCTGGCCGACGCCGGCGCGACAGGTTTCGCATGATCCCTGCAGCGTTGCTCATCGTGGGCATTCCCCTCGTGGGCGCCGCGCTGGCCTATGTGTTACGCCGCTGGCAGGGGGGCGAGATTGCCATCGCTGTGTTCGCCTGCGTCGGCGTCATCGCGCTGTTGGCCCAGCCGCCAGACAGCAGGATCGTGCTGCCAGGGGCTTCGATCGTCATTGCGCCGGATGCGCCTTTTGAAGTGTTGGGGCGCGTGCTGCGTGTGCGCGATGCCGAGCGCATCCCCATCCTGCTGCTGTTCGTCTGTGCTGCGGCGCTGTTCACCCTATCCTGGCGAGCGCCACAAGGTTGGCCGTTTGTCCCTGCCGGCCTCGTCGTCCTAGCGGCGGTGAGCTCGGCACTGATGATTCGTCCCTTCGTCTATGCTGCCCTAGCGCTCGAAGGCGCAGCCGCGTTGACGGCGCTGATGATTCAGGCCGAGCGTGGCGGCGAGCGCGCGACGCTGGGCGCGCTGCGCTATCTGGGCGCGGTTACGCTAGCGCTGCCGCTGTTCCTGTTCGCCGGCTGGTCTATAGACCGCGCCGGCACGGTTAACCTCAGCGACGCGACGGCGCTGGCAACAGCATACGGCCCGGCCACCGTGTTACTGATCGGCGGCTTCGGTCTCATGCTCGGCGCGCTGCCCATCTACACCTGGGTGCATCCGGTCGCCAGAGATGCGTCGCCGCTGGTCACCGCTTTCGTCGCCTCGGTCAGCGTCGGCGCGGTGAGCTTCTTGCTGCTGAATTTTTGGCAGGCCTATGACTGGTTGCGCGTCGGCGGTCAAGCCACCGGTGCGCTTGTTGTGGGCGGCATCGTCTTGCTCGCCGTTGGCGGCGCGCTGGCCTGGGCGCAGCATGCCTTTCACCGTGTGATGGCGTGCGCCGTATTAGTAGAGATCGGCTGCACCTTGCTGGTGATAAGCCGTGGTTCGCAGCTCGCCGTAGAGGCACTAATGTTCGCTACCGTAGCACGGGCGCTGTCGCTAGGCGTCTTCGGATTGGGCATCTGGCGCCTGCGTGCCATGCAGGGGAGCGACGCATTCGCCGATGTGCGCGGGCTGCGTGATCCCTGGGCGGCTCTGGCACTGATCGTAGGTGGGCTGTCGGCAGCCGGCATTCCCGGCACGCTGGGCTTCGTCGCACGCTGGTCGGCGGCGCGCGCCTACGGTAGCGTAGATGCCGAAGGTCTAGCGTTGCTCGTGGCCGCCGGCGCGAGCGTAGGCATAGGCGTCATGCGCGGGGTAATCGCTATGTTCGCCCCTACCGATCGTCGGCCCGTTGAGACCATGGATGATGGCCTGCAACAGGCGGTGGTGTCTCCACAGCGCGTCCTCGTAGTTGCCGAGGCCGCAGAGGCCACGGGCGCCATCGTCAGGCCATCACCGGATCCGGATGAGTTCCCCTTGATCGAGGGTGAAGCGCTGATCGAGGCGGAAGTAGTACGGGCGGATCACTCGCAGCAAGCCATCGCTCGTCGGCTCGACTCGTTTGGCGCTCGGCTAATGATCGCTGCTGCTGCTGCGACTGTCATCATCCTGGGGATTTGGCCGGGGCTGATCGCGCCTCTGGCGAAGGTCGCTGCCGCCCAATACACCTTCTATCCCTAACGCGAATAGACCCGCTCGAACGAGATGATGCGCCTCAAGCGGCCGCCAACCGATCGCGCGCCAGCCGTCCGAATGCCGAGCTCGTCACCAAGCCGTAGATGATGAAATTCGGAACGAACAGCAAGGCAATGATCCCCTCATGCCACTGCAGCCCCATCTGTGCCGCAGTCGCCTGAAGATAAGGATGCAGCGGCACGACCAAGATCAGCGCGAGCAACGCACCGAAGACGACGCCGCGCAGCCACGTGCGCTTCGGCAGCCTGCGACGAAGTCCGGCATACGGCAATCCGGCCAGTGCCCCCAAAACCGTCGTCGCCGGCAGCATCACCAACATGTCGCGCGGATCGAACTGCAGCGACTGACCGACGATATTGGCCACGAAGCGCATGATGACCTGTGCACTGATGCCCCAGATCAGCCCGCCGAGCGCGCCGGACAGCGCGCCGATCCAGAGCTGCCGGGCGATTTCGGGAAGCGTGGAGCCCCATGTGCGCGTCGGAAGGTCTGCATCGTCGGTCTTGATGATCGCCATCACTACGGAGCAGGTGACTGCAAGTGCCAGGGTGAAAAGTTGCGCGAAGAGGCTAGCGTTGCTCAACACGGTCAGGACGAAGGAAGACCAAGCGACGCCCTGCGCGATCAGTTTGATGCGCAGCGGGAGCGTGCCGCGCTCTTTGAAGCGAAAGACCGTCTCGAGCGGCTTTTGCAGCCAGGGGCGTGTGACCAACCAGACGTACAATCGTTCCGAGCTGCGCGCATAGCAGCCTACGGTAATCAAAAGGAAGATCGTCGTCGGCACGCCTGGGAGAAACATCCCGGCGACGCCAAAGCCAAGTGAAGTCGTGCCGACGCCGATGAGCACGGCGCGCTGCGCCCAGGATAGAGGTTTATAGACCGGCTTCATACGCTGTAAAACCTGACGCTGATGTGGGTAATTCTACAGGTTTGAGTAACTTTGTGTAGGATTTTCATCACCGATGGACTAGGTAAGATGTCACAAAGACGTACCGAAGAGACCTGGCTCGCGCTAGGGGATGCTGCGGCCTATCTCAACGTGCATCCGGCTACGCTTCGGCGCTGGTCGGATGCTGGCGAAATTCCCTATCTGCTGACCCCCGGCGGGCATCGCCGTTATGCCCTGTCCGACCTACAGCGCTTTGCGGAGTCCCATCGCGTCATGCGTCGCCAGATGTCGTTGGCTGAAGCATGGGTGGACCGAGCGATGACGCGCGCGCGCCAGGATTTGCCCGAGCGCGGCTCCAGCGGTTGGCTGGCCGCGCTCGATGAGCCGGTGCGCGAGCGACATCGAGCGCTGGGCCGCCGGTTGATAGGTTTGACGCTGCAGTATGTCTCCGCCGACGATGGGGCTCATCTGTTGGATGAGGCGCGCATACTCGGCAGGGACTACGGCCGGCTAGGCAAGGCTGCCGGCGCGTCGCTTACGGATGCGCTCCAGGCAGCGTTGTTCTTCCGCGATAAGCTGCTCGAAGCGACGCTTGAACTATCGGAGACGGCATCGGTGCGACCCGATGATCGCTCGCGCTTGGTCAAGCGCATCAACGCGCTGCTGAATGCCGTGCAGCTGGCGATCGCCGAAGTCTACGCAGCCGATGCAGATGAGCACGTTTGATGTGAATCGGGCAACGTGCTGTGTGGACACGGCGCGCATCCGTCGCCGTATCCGCGTCGTGGCGATCGTCAAGGCGATCGTGGCGCTGGGCTTTTTGCTCGTCGTGCTCTTCACCCTGCGCCATCCGCTCAGCATCGCCGTCGGCGTGGCCGATCTCGTGCTCATCCCGTTCTTCGTTTGGCTTTCGGGGCGACATCCGCGCGCAGCGGTCTACGGGCTGACGGTGCAGACCGCGCTCTTCCTCACGCCGCGCCAGTTTGTGCAGGGTTACGTGAACGGCGTGAATTGGCCGATCTATATCGTGTTGCCGCTGATCGCCGGATACGTGCTGATGGAGCCGCGCGCTGCGCTCATCGGCGGCGGCCTGACCGGCTTGATCGCTGCGCCGGTCATGCTCTTCGCCGCGCTTACTTTGCCACCCGGGATCACTCGCGCCGACGTGTTGACGCTTGGGATATTCGTGATCGGGCTAACGGCCGCGGTGGCCGTCGTCGCGCGCGAGATGGCCGCCACGGAACGGCAATCAAAAGGTACATGACCAGCGCGGGCGCTCACCACAGGTTGCCAGTGAGCGCCCGCGTCGGATTATGGGATGCGCTCGGGTGGCGCGATTGCCGGTTGGAGCGCGATGCGAAGGGTGGCCGGAGATTCGGCTACGATGGTCGAGAAGGCGAACAGCGGCACGCTCACGCGCACCGGATTGTCGCTGACTACAGAGAAGCGCAGCCGGCCACCATCGTCGGTAAAAGCCTGTCCGAGCGGCAGGCCGGTTTGCTCATCCCCCAAACGCACGGGAACGTTCGAGACGCCTTCGCCCGGATCGAGCAAGCCGTTCCGGTTTAGGTCTGTGAACACCTGGATGTCTATCAGCAGCACGCGCGGCGTAGGCGTCGGCGCGACAACCGGCTGCGGAGCGCGCGGCTCTACCGGCCGCACCACGAGGTTCTGCGCCGGCCGAGGCGTGGGGAAAGGAGTAGGGGTGTTTTCCGGCGGCACAGGCGTGGGCGGCGGAGGTGGCAGCGGCGTTGCCGTGGGTGGATTAGGATTCGGCGTTGGCGTGGGGGTGGCCGGAATGCCGATGTTGCAGATAAGCGAGTAGCTGCGGATTTGCCCCTCGTTGGCGCGCGGCGGATTCACGTCGCCCACCAAGATATATGCATAGCCCGTGTAGCCCGACAGCCAGATGAAGCGGCTCTCGAAACGCCCGAGCGCTTTGTTGTCCGGCGAAGCGTCATCGTTGCCGCCGATGCCGACACGATCCTGGTTGTAGACGATGATGTTGGTGTCCGTGCCGCCGGCTAGGTCGAGCGTCTCGCAGGTGTAGTACACCCCCTGCTTCACTGGCATCCGGAAGAAATCGTTGTCCACCGTGTTGGGCGACGGCGGCTGGAACGGCACGAAGTTCAGGTTGTCATACTTGATCCCCGGTGCGATCAGCGCTGCGCTGTCGAAGTCGCCGTTGTACTCGAAGCGATCGGCTCCGCTAGGGAATGGCGTGGGCGACAACGTAGGCGTGGGCGTGTTCGGTGCTAACTCTACGACGACCAGGTTGTAAGTCTGCCCGGCCACGCGCGGCGATTGGTCTTTGTTCCACAACTTGATCCAGTACACGCCGTCGTATGGGCCCGTGAAGATGACCTGCGAGCCGCGATCTAGCGGTTGATAGTCGTCGTTGGCTGCGATCAACCCCACGCTTGTATAGTTATTGTTGGGCGGCAACTGGTCGGCGCGATAGATAAACAACTCGGTGTCCACGCCGGGTTGCACGACGGTAGTCACGCGGTAGGCCGCGCCGGCACGGCCATAGAAGAAGAACCAGTCAACGTCCCCTGCGGCTAACGTCGCCGTGGGGTTGGTCGTAGTGTAGAAGTTGAGGTTAGCGATTTGCTGGCCGACGTTGATGAAGCTGATTGGATTGGGCGTGACACCCAGGACTTCTTGAGGAGTGTTATTAGGTTCATACCCGTCCACTACTGCGCCGAGCGGCGTCGGCGTCGGCGGTGGTGGGACAGGAGTAGGGGTGATCACCAAGTCAGATTGACATACCAGCAAGGAGTATATTTTCTGCTCAGGGTTAGATAGGCTAGGGTTGTTCGCGTTGACGCGGACGAAGAACTGCGCCCCCACGTTGAGATTGTAGGCCGTGAGCGTCACCGGTTGTCCGAATGAAGCGCTGCCGATTGCCAGAACGGTGCTGGCCGTTGCATCTAAGAGTTGGGCCGTCACCGCAAGGTCGTTCCAGATCCCCCCTTCGATCTTCACCACGGCAGTGATGAGTCGCTGCGCGGCAGGTACGAAACGATAGTAGTCAATATCACTGGCAGGAGGGAAGATCCCGGCGCGGTATAAAGTTAGGTTAGGCAAGGACTGAGCTATCGAACAGTTCGCGACCGGAATGGTCGAAGCTGTGGCGGGTGAGTCGTTAACGGATACAGCATCGTAGGTGTCGGTGAAGATGTTCGTTTGAAAGACCCGTGCGGCGACGGCCTGGGCATTTGGCGAGGAAGCCTGAGCAGGTGATGCGCTAAGCAGCCATGCGACTGCCAACGCCACTAGCCCGGTCACCACTGACAGAATGGTTGCCCATGTCTTGATCTGCCTTGGTGTGTCCACGGTTGCCTCCTACTCGCTTTCGCACCTGAGATTTTAGCCCTCCCTTGGCTTGTTTCATTGATGCTTCCTCTACGACTGCATGTCGTTCGGCTGCCGCAGCTCGGCTTCATCCGCCGGTTAGGCCTAAGCGTCGGCGCAGCGCGACGCTTAGTGCGACCCACTCAGGGATGCGCAGCGCCATCGCGCATGCGGCATATACCGCGCCGCCGGCCAACGCCGCGCCGCCGACGACGATTGCCTTGGTCCAGAAGGTTTCCAGCCCCAAGTGGCTGAGGAGCGCTGACATCACTAGCCACACTACGCCGCCCATGACCAACGAGGCGATCCCCGCTTTGGCGATCAGCCCAGCTAACCCATAGCCACGTAGACCGCCGACCTTTCGCCATAGGAAGAGCCCCATGAGCGCCGCATCCAGCCCGGTCTTGAACGAATTCGCCAGGATTAAGTCGGGCAGCGTGAAAGGGCGCGCACCCGCCTGGGACAACTGGGCCAGTCCGGCGATAAGGATGAGATAGAAGACCGTGGAGACCAGCCCGATCAGTGTTGGTGTGCGCGTGTCTCGCCGCGCATAAAACGCAAAGATCAGCGGGGTGTCTATGGCGGCGAAAAGCAAGCCGGGCGCCGCCGCGCGCAGCGCAGCGGCGGTGTAGGCGGTGCTCTCCGCCGTGAACGCGCCGTGTTGGAAGAGCAGCGCGATGATGGGCGTCGCTAGCACGTACAGCCCGACGGTCGCCGGGGCAATCAGCACCCACACCAGCCGCAGCCCTTGCGCCAGCGTCGCTTTGAACGCCTCATCGCGCGCTGCCGACAGCGAGGGCAGGATAGCCGCCGAGACGGCCGTGACGATCATGCCGAGCGGGAACTGGATGACCTGAGCGGCATAGCGCATGGTCGCCGGCCCTTCGGCGCTGATGCGGCCGGCGAAGATGAAACTGGCCTGCACGGCGATCTGCGCCAGCACCAAGCCGCCGGCCACCGGCAGAAATAGCCGAATCACCTGAGTGACGCCCGGCAGTCGCCAGTTTAGCGAGAGCTTGATCGGCACGCCGCGCAGGCCGGGCAGTTGGATCAATACCTGCGCGATGCTGCCGGCCAGCAACCCCAACGCCAAAGACGCTACGCCGAGCTGCGACTCGAACAGCGCCATGCACGCAATCAGCGCCAAGTTGAAAACCGTGGCCGTGAACGCCGTGAATCCGAACTTGTGGCGGGCAAACAGCGCCGCGCTGATGATCCCACTGAGGTTCAAGAACAGGATGGCAGGGATGGTGAGGCGCAGCAAGGATGCCACCAGTTCTGCGTCCTGGTTGGGTCCGCCGCCGATAAAGTGGGCGATCGGCAGCGCGCATAGCCAGAGGACGGCGATCAAGGCCGACAAGCCGAGCGCGAACAGGCCGATCAATGCGCCGAGCAGTGCACCGAACTCACGCCTCTGCGCCTCATGATCCTCGCCTGCGGCCAGCCTGCTGAGCGTCGGCACCAGCGCCGAGCTGAGCATGCCGCCCACCAGCAAGTCGTAGAACTGGGTCGGAATGTTCGCCGCTAATTCAAATGCGCTGGCGGCTTGGCCGTTGCCGAAGTAGAACGACTTGACCATCTCGCGGGCCAAGCCGATCACTCGGCTGCTGAGGTTGCCAAGCGAGGTGATAGCTGCCGCCCAAGCGATGCGGCGCTGGACGCCGTAGGGGTGGGCCTGAGGCGCGTGCTCGGTTGTCGTCAGGTCGGCCGACAGGGGGGTAAGCGCCGGAGAAGTCAGCGACTCAGGCTCGGTGGCGCGCATAGCGGTGATTCTACGCCCTGAGTCCGGCGCGAGGCGTGCCTGAAGGCGTTGATGCGCCATGCGATCCGTTCAGCCGAAGTAAGCTAGCGCGCGGCGAATCTTCTCTTCCAAGTCCAGCTGGGTATCGCGCGGCAGAGAGGCTAATGCCTGCTGCGCCTCGGCCACGCTGTAGCCGAGGGCCGTTAGCGCCGAGATCACTTCGATGTCTGCGGCGGAGAGCGGCCCGGCAGCCGACGACGCATCTGAACCGCCTAACTTCCCGCGCAGTGCGAAGATGATCTTCTCGGCCGTCTTCTTGCCCACGCCCGGCGCGCGCGCCAGCGTCTCAACCTGCTGTTCGGCGATGGCTTGGCGCAGTGCCTCAGGGGGAAACTTCGACAACAACGCCAACGCCGTGCGCGCGCCGACGCCTTGCACGCCCAGCAACACCGAAAACAATTCGACCTCCTCCTCGCTGAGGAAGCCGTAGAGCGCCAGCTCATCCTGGCGGACGATCAGATGAGTGTGCAGGTCACATGCTCGGCCTAGCGTGAGGGTGTCGAGCGCGGCCTGAGAGCATGACACACGAAACCCCACCCCCTGCACGTCCACGACGACGACTGGAGGCTTGATGCTAAGCACGATGCCGCGAATTCGGGAGATCACGATCGAGCTTCCGATTGAGGCAGGGGAAGCGAATGACGCCACATCGGTCAAGCGTTCAGCCCCACCCATCTGCGGGCTTGTAGATGGGTGATAGCAATCGCAAGCGCATCCGCTGCATCGTCCGGCTTGGGAACGGCCGGCAGGCCGAGCAGAAGTTGCACCATCACCTGCATCTGGCGCTTATCGGCTTGACCATATCCGGAGACGGCCTGCTTGACTTGCAGCGGCGTGTATTCGTGAACCTCGACCCGCGCGTTGCACAGGGTAAGCAGCACCACGCCGCGCGCCTGACCGACGGTCATGGCCGTCTTAGCATTGTTAGCGAAGAAGAGTTCCTCGACGGCGGCTTCCTGCGGCTGCCAAGTCGAAATGAGGGCATCAAGTTGACGCTGAAGCGCCTGCAGGCGGCGCGGCAGTGACTCGTGCTTCGGTGTCTCGATTATGCCATGCGTCAGTGCTACGAGGCGACCATCGTCCTCCTCGCGCACGATGCCGTATCCGGTCGTCGCGATGCCCGGGTCTATGCCGATGGCGATCACCGGTTACGCTGTAACCTCAGCAGGGATTTGCAGATTGTGATACACCTGCTGAACGTCGTCCATTTCCTCCAGCGCGTCAATGACGTGGAGAACCTGCTCGGCCTTGTCGCGCTCCAGCTCTATATAGGTGTTCGGCACCAGGGCGATCTCGGCGCTGGCCAACTCGTAGCCGCGCTTCACCAGCGCTTCGCGCACGTCGCGGAAACTTTCGACCGTAGTCGTGATCTCGATGGCCTCATCGCCGATGTCAATGTCGTCGGCGCCGGCCTCGAGGGCGACTTCAAACACGGTATCGGCGTCCACCCCATCTTTGCGCTCGATCACAATCACGCCCTTGCGCTGGAATTGCCAAGACACAGAAGCGCCTTCGAGCTGTCCGCCGGCGCGGGTGAGAATTTTGCGCAATTCGGCGACAGTGCGGTTGCGGTTGTCCGTCATCACCTGAATCATGGCCGGCACCTTGTGCGGCAAGTAGCCCTCGTAGATGATCTCCTCGAGCGTCTCCGCTTCGCCGCCTTGGCCGGTGCCGCGCGCGATGGCGCGCTCGATGTTCTCCTTCGGCATGTTGGCCGCGCGTGCCCTGTCTATCGCTAAGCGCAAGCGAAAGTTGGCATCGGGGTTTCCGCCGCCTTCGCGTGCTGCGATGGCGATTTCGCGGGCCAGCCGCGTGAACATCGCGCCGCGCTTGGCGTCGTTGGCGCTCTTGGCGCGCTTAATCGTTGCCCATTTGCTATGACCTGACATCGCTCTTACCTCATTCCTGACCTGCGCATCGGCGATCCGCCTTGTTCCTGCTCCCGACCAGCGAGCCCACACGTTCGAGCGCCGAGGAGCAGAAAGGCCGGGTTTTGCGCGAATCGTATTATCCCAATTTTACTTGGCGTATTCGACTGCGCGCATCTCTCGCACGACGGTGACTTTGATCTGGCCGGGATACTCCATCGTCTCTTCGATGCGCTTGGCGATATCGCGGCTAAGCTGAATGCACGTCAGATCGTCCACTATCTCGGGTTTGACGATGACGCGCAGCTCGCGGCCGGCCTGCACGGCATAGGCTTCGCTGACGCCCTTGAACGACTTGGCGGTCTCCTCGAGTTGGCGCACGCGCTTGACGTAGGTCTCCAGCGTCTCGCGGCGCGCGCCGGGTCGTGAGCCGCTGATCGCGTCGGCGATCTCGACGATCACAGCCTCCAACGTTTCTTGGGGCACGTCGTGATGGTGCGACTCGACACAGTGGATGACCTTTGGATTAATATTGAAGCGCTTCAGCAAATCCACGCCAAGCTGCACGTGCGTGCCCTCGTTTTCGCGATCAAGTGCCTTGCCGATGTCGTGGAGCAGGCCTCCCATCTTGCACACTTTCACGTCTGCCTTCAGCTCGGACGCCAGCAGGCCGGC
>JANWVF010000045.1 GCA_025056965.1 Thermoflexales bacterium
GTCGAGCGGAAGGCCTATAAAGCCCTTGACGGCGCGCCTTCGTCCGTGTTAGAACAGCGCATAGGACAACTAAACAACTAACGATCACGCGGGGAGCTCGGTGTGACCGGGCTGAGAGGAGCGCTGTGTAGCGTTCGACCCGTTGAACCTGATCCAGGTAATGCTGGCGCAGGGATGTGGTGGATGATTCCGTTTAAGTACACCCTCTGCACAGCAGAGGGTGTTTTTGTTTTGGAGGTTAACCAGCGATGACCGAACAACTCGTTACTCAACAACAAGATGCAGCCGAACTGCTCCGGGAACTGAACCGAGAGCTAAATCCCCTCATGCAGCGCATCGTGACGCACCGTTACGTGCAGGCCCTAGAAGAAGGACGTGTGCCACGCGAAGCGTTGAAGACCTTGGCCACTCAGCAATACCACATCGTCTCTCACGGCTTGCAGAACATCGCGATGCTGCTGACCCGCTACGGCCACCAACCTAGCCGCAAGAAGCTCAACGAATTCCTGCAAGCCGAGTTTGCCGTGCGCGAAGCGGTGTTGGGCTTTGCCGAGGCGCTCGGTCTGAGCGAAGCCGACCTGCGCGCCGCGCCGATGATGCTCGAGGCGATGATCTTCACCTACTACGGAACCTTCATGTGTCTATACGGCAGCGACGCGGATCTGATCACCGCGTTTTACTTCGATGCGAAGGTATGGATCGCCAATGCCACGCGCGTCGGCCGCGCGCTGCAAAAGCAATACGGCTTCAGCCGTGAGGCCGTGCACTTCTTCGAGATGTATGCCAACTATCTGCCTAAGGACGAAGAGGTGCTGCCCTACATCCAAAGCGCGCTGGAGCGCGGAGCGGCGATGGGCGACTGTCCGGGATGCAAGCCGGATGAGCTGAATTTACAGCTCGCCCTCGGGCGGGGCGTGACTGCCCAGCAGATTCGCGAATCCTCACGGCTGTTGCTGGAGAGCGAGTGGCATTTCTGGGAGGCGATGGCGAAGGTCGCCGGGATCTGAAATGACCGTCCTCGGCAGCGAGGCCGGCTAACTCAACTTGAGGACGAAGTTGAAGAAGCCGGTCTTGCTGCCGTCGGCGTTGGTGCGCACCTCCATCAGGCACTCCGGGCGGAAGAGCGCATCGCGCGCGTTCAACCGCTCGCCGGGGAAGTACAGCTGCGTGGTCAGCACAGGTCGGTTGGGCGCTTGGACGCGCACGTGGAAGTGGCGCGTGCGGCCGGGGTAGATCCCCGGTTGGATCGTCTCCAGCGTATATCGCCCGGCCTCATCGGCAAAGAAGTGCCCGCGCAGCTTGTAACCGAAGTTATCGTAAACACCCGCGTCGTCGCAATGCCAAAAGTCCAGCATTGCGCCGGGGATGGGCCGACATGCCGTGTCCAGCACGTAGCCGGTGACGATCATGCGCATGCCGCTGATCCCCGGCTCTAGGAAGGAGTTGCGGCGCGGTGTGTTCGGGGTGTAGAACGGCCCGGCGGTTTGGGGCGGCGTAGGCTCGTCGTCGTCACAGGCGGGCGTTGGGGGCAGCGCGCCTGCGATTTCGGCGTCCGTCGCCTTAGGAATCGTCGGCGCCGGCTCAGAGGTCGGCGATGAGGGAGGCGCGGCGGGTGCACACGCGGCGAGGGCGATACCCGATGAGGCGATCAGCATCGCGCGCAGGAAGCTGCGCCGGTTCAAATTGTTCGCAGGGGGCTTGAGCATCTTTTGACCTCTTCGCAGCGAACATAGCTTAAATTCCTTTGGCGCGCATCAGGCCTGGATGAATTCAAGATGAGTCGGAACTAAGAGCGCGATTAGGTCAAACGTCATGCTCGCGTTACTGTTGAAGATCACGTGACGAAGAAGTTGCCTATGCTAGAATCTTCGCCGGTTCAGTAACGTATAGAGGTAGGAATGGTTTCCCCTGTAACGCGCGACGCAGCACTCATCAACGATCTCTACAACGTTATCCTTATCTTCGCGATTATTGTCTTCATCCTAGTCGAAGGCCTGCTCATCTACTCGGTCATCCGGTTCCGCCGCCGCAGCGCCGATGAGATGCCGCAACAGATTCACGGCAGCCGGACGTTGGAGCTGGTCTGGACGGTCGTCCCGGCTATCGTCATCGCGGTGATCTTCGCGCTGTCCGTGGATACTATGAGCCGGATGACGGCGCGCGGCACGCTATCCAACCCGGTCGCCCACGTGCACGCCATCAACGATGTCGCGGCGCGGCAGCGCGTGGAGCGCGCCCAGCCGGTGGACTTGGTCATCGAGGTAATCGGCCGCCAGTGGGTATGGCAGTACAAGTACCCCGGCGGCGACGGCGTGATGACGAACGAAGAGCTGGTCGTCCCGGCCAACAAAAACATCCGCCTGGACATGACCGCGGCAGACGTCATCCATGCCTGGTGGATGCCGCAGCTCGGCCCGATGATTTACGTCAACCCGGGCGAGATGTCCTACGTGTGGTTCAACGTGCCGCCCGGCGAATACATCGGTCAATGCAACGTGTACTGCGGCGTCGCCCATGCCCGCATGATCTCCAAGGTCAGAGCCCTGCCGCAGGCCGAATACGACGAATGGTACGCCAAACAGGCCGCCGCCAGCTCGGCAGCGACCCGCCCCGGCGATCCGGAGATCGGCAGGGATCTGTTCATGAACGGCTCGTGCATCGCCTGCCACTACATCGAGGGCACGAAGGCCCAAGGCAAGGTCGCGCCTCGTGACCTGACCAAATTCGCCACCTATCCCACCATCGCCCAGCTCGACGGCTTCGAGAACAACGCCGAGAATCTGGCGAAGTGGCTGCGCGATCCGCAAGCGATCAAACCCGGCACGGCGATGCCCAATCTCAACCTGAAGGCTCAGGAGATCGAGGACTTGGTGGCCTATCTGCTGAGCCTTAAATGAAGAAATAAAACACAATCCATCCCGATTGTCACTTTTGGATTTTGACTTATGGCAAGCATCAGCATTCCCATCCCCCTGCGCGAGCGCGCCAAGAGCGGCGTGCTTGGCTGGTTGGCGACCGTAGATCACAAGAAGATCGGCATCATGTATATGGTGATGTCGTTTGCGTTCTTCATCGCCGCCGGCTTGATGGCGCTGCTCATCCGCCTGCAACTGGCCGCGCCCAACCTACAGGTTGTGGATCCGAACACCTATAACCAGCTGTTCACCATGCACGGCTCGGCGATGATCTTTCTCTTCACCATCCCGATGCTGGTGGGCGGCTTCGGCAATTACTTCGTGCCGCTGATGATCGGCGCGCGCGACGTAGCCTTCCCGCGCCTGAATGCCTTCAGCTTCTGGATCACGCTGGGCGCCGGCCTGGTCATGCTCATCGGCTTCGTCTTCGGCGCGCGCTCGGATGCGGCCTGGACGGCCTACGTGCCCTATTCGACCAAGGCCTACTCACCAACCGTGGGCATGGACATCTGGCTCATCGGCATCATCCTGCTCGGCATCGGCTCGACGTTGGGCGCGGTGAACTTCCTGGTCACTGTCTACAGCATGCGCGCGCCGGGCATGACGGCTTGGCGCATCCCGATGTTCGTGTGGGCCATGGCGACGACCGCCGTTATGGTGCTGCTGGCGACGCCTGTGCTCACGGCTGCGCTGATCATGCTGGTGGCCGACCGCAACTTCAACACGCAGTTCTTCGTGGCCAACCGCGTGCAGCTCTGGCAGCACATGTTCTGGTTCTACTCTCACCCGGCGGTCTACATCATGATCCTGCCGGCCATGGGCATCATCTCGGAGATCATCCCGGTGTTCTCGCGCAAGCCGTTGTTCGGCCTGCGCGCCGTCGTGATTAGCACGGTGATCATCGGCCTGTTGGGCTTCACGACGTGGGTGCACCATATGTTCGTCAGCGGCGTGGATCCGGCCATCGAGCGCTTCTTCATGTTCACCACCATGGTGATCGCCGTGCCGACCGGCGTGAAGGTGTTCAACTGGTTGGCCACGTTGTGGGGCGGCTCGCTGAACTTCAAGACGCCGCTGCTGATGTGCCTAGGTTTCCTGGCGACTTTCGTCATTGGCGGCATCAGCGGGGTGATGCAAGGCTCGATCCCAATTGACCAGTATGTGCACAACTCCTACTTTGTGGTGGCGCACTTCCACTACGTGCTGTTTGGCGGCAGCGTGTTCGGCATCTTCGCCGCGCTCTACTACTGGGGGCCAAAGATCACCGGCCGCATGTTCGACGAGAAGTTGGGCAAGCTGCACTTCTGGCTGATGTTCATCGGCTTCAACATCACCTTCTTCCCGATGCACTTCCTAGGGCTGCAAGGGATGCCGCGGCGCATCGCCACCTATGACCCCGGCCGCGGCTGGGAGCTGGGCAACCTCATCGCTACCATTGGCGCGTTTATCCTGGCGTTCTCGGTGCTGATTTTCATCATCAACGCGATCAAGCTGCGCCATGGCGAGCGCGCCACTGACGATCCCTGGGAGGGCAACACGCTGGAGTGGAGCACATCGTCGCCTCCGCCGGAGTACAACTTCCTCGAGATCCCAACGGTGACGAGCGATCGTCCGCTGTTCGACGAGCGCATGCGCACGCCGCATATGTGAGCGCCTGCTCGTCGGGAAGCATATGCTCATGCGCGAGCACCGCACCTTGGGCCGCCTGACCCTGGCAGCGTTGATCGTCACGCTGCTGCTGGTCGTGGCCGGCAGTGCCGTGCACGTCTCGGACGACGGCCCGCGTTGTCTCGACTGGCCGCTGTGCTTCGGCACGCTCCTTCCTGTAGACAACAGCCGGGCGCTGGTGGAAGTCGTCCATCGCGCGTTGGCCGGGCTGACCATCATCCTTCTCATCACGGTCGTCGCCTTAGGCCTGCGCCGCCGGCCTCGACCAAGCCGCGCCTGGCTCACGCTCGGCCTGGCCTCGCTCGCCATGACGAGTGCCCAGGTTGCCCTAGGAGCGCTGGTGGCGTTGCAGCCTTGGCCGACACAACAACCGCTGGTTTCAACCTTGCACGCGGTCGCCGGCTTGATGACCCTGGGCTGCGTGACCGGCATGTATGTTGAGTCACGCTGTCCGAAGGCGGTTGACGACTCCTCAAACGTGGATGCGTCGGCGCAACGGCTTCGCCGCGCCACCCGCAGGCTAGCAGCGATGACGTTCGTCGCGCTGGTCACCGGCGCCCTAGTCTCCGGCAACGGTGCGGCCATGGCCTGCGGCCAGACCTTCCCGATCTGCAACGGCGGCTGGTTGCCGAATGGCGGCAGCCTGACGCTTGTGAACTGGTTGCACCGCGCGTCGGTGTTCGCGCTTGGCTTGTTCGTCGTCGCGCTGGCCGGCCGCCTGCTGGGCAAAGCGTCGCGCGCCGGGCTTGATATCCGCATTCGGATCGTGGGCTGGGCCTTCATCGTTGCCTTCCTGGCAGTGGGCGCGGTGGGCTGGCTGATGGTGGCCTTGACCCGCCCGGCGATCTTGGCTGCCCTGCATAATGCGGCATCGGCCGGCCTGTGGATGAGCGCAATAGCCCTGGCCATGCTGGTCGAGCGTCTACCGATCAGGCTCACGGAGCCGGCCGGCGAGCTTCTGCCGGCTTGGCGCCAGACGATCAAGGACTATGTAGCCTTGACCAAGCCGCGGGTCATCTCGCTGTTGTTGTTCACCACCTTAGCAGCGATGTTCATCACGCCCGCCGGCGCACCGCCTTGGTATCTTGTGGCCTGGACGCTGCTCGGCGGCTACCTCATGGCCGGCGGCGCCAATGCGGTGAACATGGCCTATGACGGCGACATTGACCGCGTGATGGGGCGCACCAACAAGCGACCTGTGCCCAGTGGCCGAGTTCCACCGCGCCGCGCCCTCGTCTTCGGCATCGCGCTAGCCGGCCTGTCATTCGCCATCTTCATCCTGTTCGTCAACTGGCTGGCGGCCCTCTTGGCCGTGCTCGGCTTTCTCTATTACACGGTGATCTACACGCGCTGGCTGAAGCGCAGCACCTGGCAGAACATCGTGATCGGCGGCGGCGCCGGGGCGATCCCGCCGATGATCGGCTGGGCGGCGGCCAGCAGCCAGCTTTCGCCGGCAGCCTTCCTGCTGTTTGCCATCGTGTTCTACTGGACGCCGCCGCACTTCTGGGCGCTGGCGCTGCTCAAGCGCAAAGACTATGCCGTGGCCGGCGTGCCAATGCTGCCGGTGGTGGCCGGCGAGGCGGAGACCGCGCGCCAGATCCTCATCTACGCGTTTGGCATGTTTGCGCTGACGCTTGCGCTGGCGCCAGTGCAAGGGATGAGCGAGCTTTATCTAGCGGGCGCAGTCGCACTCGGGGCATGGTTCTTGTGGTTGGCCTGGCGGGTGAACCACGACCACACCCCCCGCGCAGCCTTGAGGCTGTATGCGTACTCGTTGCTCTACCTGTTTGCCCTCTTCGCCGTGATGATGATAGATCGCATCGCTTTTTAGCAAATCGCAAGTCGGCGACCGGACGTCAACGATGGTTCTTAGGCGTCGTGGATCCTGCCGGTCGCGTTTGTTCATAGGACTACGCTGCATGATTCCAAAACATACGAATCCCAGGGCGGTGGTGATGACGTTGATCAGTTTCGGCCTGTTAGCGATCGGCGTCATACTCGGCCTGCTCTGGGTGAACATTTACAGCGTCAAGTGACTGCCTTAGCACCGTGAGATGGACATGACCGTTGAAGAAAAGACTCGCTCTGGGACTGCCGTCGTCGCCTCCGCCGACGACGTACCGCAGGCACACTCCGGACTCGCCTCGGCCGATAGTGCCGGCCATAGGCATGCTGAGCCGCACATGCCGGCGCCGAGCCTTTCACCGATCATCCTCGCCGCGGGCATGACGCTGGCGGCCTTTGGCATCGTGCTGCACCCGATCATGCTTGCGCTAGGCATCGTGGGCATCCTCGTCGGGCTAGGCACTTGGCTCTACGATGAGATTGTTAACGCGAGCTCAGCGACCGCCGATCACGAGTGAGCGTAGGCAAGGATGTTCCGATGGCACAGGTGAGCTTGAGAGATCGCAACCTCACACAGACGCGAGACGTTGCACCGGCGCGTCAAAAGAACGTCGGGCTGCTGGGCGTCAGCCTGTTCATCGCCTCCGAGTCCATGTTCTTCCTAGGCCTGTTTCTGGCCTGGTTCTTCATGCGCAACACGAGCGACGCTTGGCCGCCCGCCGGTGTGACGCCGCCGCCGATTGCGCCGGCGATCTTCAACACTGCCGTCGCGCTACTGAGCGCATTCGCGGTTGGACTGGCTGATCGCGCCATCGCCCGCGACGATCGGCGTGGGCTGGTAGGCGGAACGGTCGTGGCCGGCGCCCTGGGCGTGATCTTCATGGCAGTCCAAGCCATCGAGTTCACCGAACTGGCGACGCTGGCTCAGAGCAGCGCCTACGGCTCGGCGTTCACGTTTCTGCTGCTCTTCCACGTCCTGCGCGTGTTCGTCGGCGTGATCTTGATGGCCGTGCTGCTGGTGCGCGCGCTGATCGGCCATTTCTCATCCAAACGTCGCCTGTTGGTGCAAGCCACGGCGATGTACTGGTACTTCATCACCGGCGTGTGGCTGGTCGTATTCGCCGTGCTGTATTTGATCGGATAGCACTGTCGAATGGAGGTCGCCCGTATCGCCCTGCGCTGGGTGATCGTTGCATTAGTTGCGGCATCATTTTTGCTCATTGTGACGGTCGCACTGGTGCGTTTGGAAGCGCAGCGTACGGCGGTGCGCACCGTCGAGCTACAGTTGCCCATGGATAGCATCGCCGTGGTGCTGAGCGCGGAGGGCTTAGGGGCGCAGATCGTCGAGCCTGCCGAACTGCGCATCAAGCTCGACCCATACCCGCCGCGCGCAGGTACGCCGGCCACCGTGACGCTGGTGGCCCTCGATCGTCGAACGCATGGGCTGATGACTATCACGCCGACGCTGAGCATCGCAGAGCCGGCGCAGGTGGAAGGCCGCGACTACCCGATGGCGCGGCAGAGCAACGGCGCATACGTCGCTTCTGGGGCGCTCTTTCCCCGACCTGGTTCGTGGCGCCTGCGCGTGAACATTGACTTCGGCGCGCTGGAGACCTACCGCATGTTGGCGCTCGTCGAAGCCAGATGAATGCGTAGTCACATCGCGACCGGCTCGATGAGCGAAGGATCGTCGTTCTTGACGTTGTTGACGCGCGACGAAACTGCATAGGCCTTCATGCGCTCCGCCGGGAAGGGCCGGAGCAATGACGTCAGGAAGGCGCTATCGTCGTTGTCGTGGCTCAGCCAGTCTTGCTCGTGCTCCGGGGGCAGTATGACTGCCATGCGGTCGTGAAGCGATGCGATGAGGTCATTCGGCGTCGTGGTGATGATCGTGCAAGTCCTCAGCCCCTCTCCTTCCGGTGTCTTCCAAATGTCCCACAGCCCGGCCAGCGCAAACGGCTCGCCGGATGTGAGCGTGACCCGCATCGGCGTCTTCGATCCATCGGCGTTTTTGCGCCACTCATAGAAGCCGTCGGCCAAAACCAAGCAGCGTCGTCTTCGCAGCAGCGTGCGAAAGGCCGGCTTTTCGGTCAGCGTCTCGGCGCGCGCGTTGATCATGCGCGAACCGATGCGCGGATCTTTGGCCCACGACGGGATCAAGCCCCAGCGCGCCGCCGATAGCGTGCGCGGCGACTCGTCGTAGATGACGGCGACGTTCTGCGTCGGCGCGATGTTGTAGCGTGGCTTCACGACGAAATCTGCGCCGGTGAGGCCGAACCGCGCCATCAGCACTTCGGAATCCGTAGTGAGGGTGTAACGTCCGCACATCGAGGAGGAGCGCTCATCTGCTCGTCGCCGCGCGCAGCGCCTGCATCACCGGCCTCTCGTTCCCCTGCGCGTCGAGCAAGGAGAAAAACTTCATCTGCTCGCAAGGGTCGGGATACTGCGCCGAGCGGCTGAAGTCGTAGTTCCATAGGAACATCGGTCCCATCCACGGCCAGTTGCGCCGGGCGAAATCGAAGGCGCGCACCACGTATGCGGCCTGCTGCTGGCGCGAGACGCGCTGCCAATCCAGCTCCGGCCACGAACAAGATAAGCCTTCCTCGCGTGGATCGGCCAACCAGCCGAACTCGGTAGCCCACATCGGCTTGTCGCCCGCGCCATATTGCTCCATGAGCCGGCGATGCGCCTCGGCGCGACGGAACAGCAAGCCACTCGCCTGCGGATCGTCGGGGTCGTGTTCCGGCGCGTAGGCGAAGCCGTACGGGTGAAAGCCATAGCCGTCCATGTAGCCGGCGATGCCGGCCTCGAACAGCGCGCGAGCGTAGCGCAGGTCGTCCATGGCGCCGTTCCCGTCGCCGCCTGTGGGCGCGATGCCGGCCGAGATCACCAATGCGTCGGGGTCGGCGCTTTTAATGCGCGCATAGGCGATGGCCAGCAGCCGAGCGTAGAGGGCCGGATCGGGCGGCCGGCCGCCCCATTCGCGGGAAAGGTTGACCTCGTTGCCGATCGAGTAGGCATGGATCACGCCGCGCCGCTCACGGGCCAGGCTCTCGAGTTGATCGGCCCACCGATTGATTGCCTCTACGTCGCCGCTAATGGCCTCCCCGAGCGACACGCGGTAGAGCACCTTGTAATTTGCGATCGGGTGGTCCGGTGGATTGAAGACCTGAATCCAGCCGAAGCCTAGCGGCTCGAGCCGCTTAAGGCTCTCATAGCCGTAGTCCACCACGTTAATGCCCGCGCCCGACAACGAGATTTTCGGCAGCGGGGAAGGAATCTCCGTTGAAGGCGCCTCAGCCGGCCGAGGCGTCTGCGCAGCAGAAGTCGGTCGCGCAGCGGAGGGCACATCCGGCGAGGCATAAACGGTCACCGGTATGTCGCCCGGCGTCGTGTTGAGCGTCGTGGGCGAGGGCTGAGCGCAAGCGACGAGGATCAGTGCCCCGCCGACCAAGCCGGCGCAAGCCAGGCGCGTTCGCTTGTGCATCGCGCCGAAGCCTACCATAGCGCCGGGGCGGGTGCCTTTGGGGCAAGAAGGGAGCGCAAGCCGCCGCACGGCTGATGAACCCGCATGCCACACCGACGAAGCTGCGCCGCCCGGCTTTGTCGCAGAGCCGCGGCTTCGCGTCACAGCAACTGCTCCAGCGCAGGCGCAAGTTCGACCCGCCGTCCGCCATCCTCCGCGGCGCGGATGGCGTCGTGGAGGACGTGTCGCAGCGCGGCGCGCCCGTCGTCGGCCGGATGCGCGCTTCCGTCGAGCATGCAACGAAGTGCATTCAGGCAGGCCAAGTAGAGCGTGAGCGGCTCGGCTCGCGTCAGCCGCGCTTCGTATTCGTCTTGCCGGCCGGCCCATGCGCCGCGTCGTCGTGCCAGCAGTGCCTCGAACTCCTCGCTCAGCACCGTAGCCGGGTCTTCTTCCTCGACCAGGTGCAAAATCGGCGCTTCCGAGGTGATGACGCAGTGAGTGCGGTCAGGCCATGTTTCGACGACCGCGTCTCCACCGAAGCTAAAGAATATCACCGGTTTGCCCACGAAGTCGCGCAGGGTGATGCGACCGGCGCAGACCCGATAGCTTGCCGCATGCCAGGGATGGTGAATGTCCATCTGCCGCACGCCGCCGAAGTACGCCACCGGCAAGTGCAGCTCGCGCGTGTCGTAGTGGCGATGCGTCGGCGCAGCGAAGAGGTTCACATCGAGGCGCGGGTAGCCCGGCTCGCCGGGCCGCAGCGCGGGATGGAGATAGTATCCCAGTTCGTCGTTGTTCACGCTGACGGCGCAGTATGCACCAACTCACTCTACGATGACCGTCGCCAGCATCACGGCGTCGGCATGATCGCCGTTCGTGCGCAGGCGCTCGCCCGTGTCCGGATCGTACAAGCCGACGATGATGTGCAACGGCCCGCGATACTCCGCCGGCAGCGCCAGGCCATGGTTGTCGCGCACGGCCTCGCCCGGCGGCCAGGTCGCCATCGGTCGCAGGTCGTTCAACGGCTGCGCGTCGTGTTGGGCGATGACGCTGCCATCCGCAGGGCGAACGGCATGCACGAACACCTTGTAGTTCCTGCCGACGGGCGCTTCGGCGCGCCAGGTGAGTGCTACGGGAACGATGGCCCCGGGCGCGATCGAACGGGGCAGATGCGCTGCCTGCAGTGCGACATCGCCCCAGCGCGCGTCGGCAGTATCGGCAGGCCGGAGTTCACCTCGCGCGACGCCGTATAGGCCGTAGAACACTTCCTCCTCACCCCATTGCGCATGCGCCGGGTAAAAGTTCGAGTCCATCCATCCACGCAGGTCGCCGTTTCGGCCGGCCAACCCGCGATAGAGCACGATCCACAGCCGATCGCGCTGCTGCGCCGCCTGAGCGATGCGTGACTCCCAGCGTTCGCGTGGCTCGATCACCGGATCCCAGGTCAGTGCGTAGGACCAATCCGCATCGCCTGTCTGCCGATCCAATGCATAGAACCCGGCCGGGCTGAGGACGTTGAAGAAGATGAGGTCGTCGGGGCGCGCGAACGGCGCGATGTGCGCGCGATAGGTGTGCGGGTTATACGGGTCGAACACCTCGAGCGTCTTGGCATAAACGAATGAGGTGCTCGTCGGCCAATAGATCGCTAGCAGCGCCGAGCCGAGCAGAAGGGGAGGAACGAGGCGCATCGCTGTTCGTCGCTCGCGCCTCGCGCCGGGCGCGTCAGCCGCCAGAAGCTGATCGAATGCCCATCCCAGCAGCATTGCCACGGCCGGCGTCGCACAGATCAGCATGCGCGCGTTGAACGCCCACTGTCGCGCAGCGAATGCGACGCCCAACAGCGTAAGGCCGATCATCATCAGCGGCAGCGCCAGCAACCCCAGCGGCCGCCGCCGAGTCGCAGCCGCAGCCACGCCGGCGACGATGATCAGCCCGATGACCAGTGGCGCAGCGATGCCGATCCGCTGCGCCATCGTCAGATCGAACACGCCCTGGCGCACGAAGTAACTCACCGGGAATTGTTGGCCGATGTTCGTCGTGGCTTCGGCTGCCGCGCGGCCCAGGAACTGCGGCACGGCGAAGGCGCCCCATGGCGCGAAGAGGCAGGCAGCAAGGCCGATGGCTAGGGCAATGCGCCGCGCGGCGCGGCGATCGCGCGCGAAGGCGACCCGCCCGATCGCGTCAATCGCGATGGCCACCAAGGACCAAAACGCATGATAGAGCGTCAACATCGCGCCCGCCATGCCGATCACCCAGGCAGTGAAAGATCGGTGCCGCGACCCGGCACCCCCTGCCGATCCGCTGATCCCCAGCTCGCGGCAGGCGCCGTATGTCGCCAACAACACTAGCGACGGCGCGAGCGCATACATGCGCACGACGCCGCCGTAGTACACCGCCAGCGGCATCCAGGCCATGAAGAATGCCGCCAGGACGGCGGCGCGCCGCGCGCGCGCCCAGGCACACACCGTAACGTACGTCAAAGGGATCGCCGTCGCGCTCAGCAGCGCGGAAAGGTAGCGCGCTGCGAATAAGTCATGGCCGGTCGCGCGCTGCCACGCGCTCAGCAAGAGGTAGTACAGCGGCGGGTGTACGTCGGCGGCGGTAATCGCGAGCTGCTCGACGATGGGCAGGGAAGCATGGGCGACCGACCAGCCCTCGTCCCAGCGCGGCGGGATCGTGTCGTTGAGGGGCAAGCGCAGGGCGAAGCCCAGCAGCGTCGCCAGCGCTGCCCACATCGAGCTGTGGAAGAAGAGCTTCACGGCGCCGAGTCAGATTCGCTTCAAGCGACGTTGCGCTTTAGGCTCATCAGCGCGATGCCGGCCAGCGTCAGCGCTGCGCCGAGCAGCGTGATCCACTGCGCCGTCTCGCCTAGCAGCAGCAGCGCCAAGATGGTCGAGCCGATCGGCTCGCCCAGCACCGGGATAGTGCCGTACACTGCCGGCAAGCGACGCACCGACCAGTTGAACGAGGTGTGGCCGATGAGCTGCGGCATCAGTGCGAGCAGGACGATCCAGAGATAGGCCACGGGATCGCGAGTCGTCAGCGGCGTTCCGGTGAGCAGCGCGACGATCATCAACGCGATCGCTGCCGCGCCATAGACCAAGGTGACGTAGGCCAGCAGCGAGAACTTGCTGCGCAAGGCGCGGGCGATGATGAGGTAAGGCGCCATGCATAGCGCGCCGATCAGCGCGAGCGCGTTGCCCAGCAGTGGGTTCTGCCCCGGCGCAGTGCCGCTGTTGTCGGAGAGGCCGATGAGGACGCCGCCGAGCACGGCGACGATCATGCCGACGATGACCCATCCGCCGGGCGGCTCCTTCAAGAACAGTGCCGATGCCGCGGCGACAAACAGCGGCGAGAGCGACACCAGCACCACCGAGCTGACGACGCTGGTGAATTCAAGTGAGAAGATCCACGTCGCGAAGTGTCCGCCCAGAAAGATGCCGCCGATGGCGGCGGTGAGCAGGTCACGCTTGGATAGCGTGCGGAGTTCGTGGCTGCGCCGAGTGAGGGCGAACGGCAGCAGCGCGAGCGCGGCGATCGTTAATCGCAACGCGGCGATGGCTAGCGAATTGGCGCCGGCTTGCTGGGCAAAGCGAACCAGGATTGAGGCAGTTGAGACGGCGACCACGCCGATGAAGATGCCGATCGCCGGCGAGAGGGATGGCCACGCCAGGGTCGTAGTGGGAGTCGCCACAGCACAATTATCACAAAACGCCAACTGCCAGACCGCGCGGCGCCAACGGAAGCCAGGCGCCGCGCGTTCAGCCCGATTTCTTGAAATAGCGACGGTAGCGCCGCCACAAGCTCGCATGGTAAATCAGCACGTAGAGCGAGACGACGATGGCGAACACGCCGCCGATCAGGCCGGCGATCGTCGTCTTATACCTCTCGTGAGGCACATTGACGAAGCTGCCGAACAGCATCAGTTCCCGCCAGGTGATCAGCGCGGTGAAGACTAATCCAAGGATGGTGAAGAAGGCCAGATAGGCTTCTGGCACGGGTGCGCCAGACTCGTCCGGGGTGTCTCGTCGCAGCAGCCACCAAGCGATCGCCCAGCAGGTGAGGCCGACGACGCATGTCGGCCCGCTGAGCAGCATCACCTCGCGCAGATTGACGTCGCCCATGCCCCAGAAATTGTCCGTTGGACTATCTGAGAAGATGAGACGTGGGACGCTCCAGCACAGGAAGAGCGCGCCCAGGTAGGCAGCTGTTAAGCCGAGGAAGGACACGATTCTCAGCAAACGCAGCCACATGCCGGTGACCTCGTGAGAGAGCGCTCACATGCTTGCTACCCGTTGCCAAGCTCGGTCGGCGGCTTCGCGGGCTTTGGCGACGATCTCCGCCTCGTCCAGCGTGAGCAGGGTGCGGTTGGCCATGATGACTTGGCCGTTACAGATGGTGTGGGTGACCATGCCGCCGTGGACGCCAAAGAGCAAGTGCCATGCCGCGTTCGCTGCGTTCAGCTCCGTGAACGGTTTGTAGTCCACGAAGATGATGTCGGCCGGCGCGCCGATCTCCAACGTGCCGCGCATCTCCGGCCAGAAGCACTGTGCGATCTTGGCGTTGTTGCGGTAGGTCATCCGAGCGACTTTGTCCGCGCCCAAAGCGCGCGGGTCACGCGCATGGATCTTGTGCAGCAGGTCGCACACCTTCATTTCGGCGAACGCGTCGTTGGAGAACCCGTCGTTGCCCAAGCCGACGCAAATGCCACGCTCCAACATCGCGTCCACCCGCGCAACGCCCACGCCGTTATTCATATTGCTGCGCGGCTGATGAGTGACCTTGGCTTGGTAGTTGGCCAGCACCTCCATCTCGCGCTCGCTGATGTGGACACAATGCGCGCAGATCGTCTTGTCGCTCAGCGCGCGGTGGATCGCCAGGCGCTCGACCACCGATACGCGGTATCGGCGGTAGCTATCGTCTTCGTCGGCTATGTCTTCGGCGACGTGCAAATGGATTGGGATGCCGAGCTGCTGAGCCTTCTCGGCGCAGGCGTTGAGCGTGTCGTTGCCGACGGTGAACGAGGCATGAATGCCCATCGCGGCGGCTAAGTAGGGCGACCGCGCGCGCGCGACCGAAAGCGCGAAGCGGACGTTCTCTTCGATGCCGCGTCTGGCTCCGTCAAGGCCATTGCGTTCGGTGACTTCGTAGCACAGAGCGGCGCGCAGGCCGGACTGCCTCACGGCTTCGGCGATGGCATCGAGCGAGCCTTCGATCGCGTTTGGGCTGGCGTGGTGATCAATCAGCGTGGTAGTGCCGTGCTTGATCGCGTCCACCAGACACACCAGCGCCGAGTAGCGCACGCCCTCCAAGTCCAGCGCGCGGTCGAGCTTCCACCATAGCTTCTGCAGCACCTCGATGAAGTTGCGCGGCGGATCGCCGGGGATGGCCATGCCGCGGGCGAACGCACCGTAGAAGTGCGTGTGGGCGCAGATGTTGGCCGGCAGGATGAGTTTGCCTTCCGCGTCCAACACCGGCCGGGTGCGCAACAGCTCCGCGTGCCTCAGTTGCAATTTATCCGTCGGGCCGATGTCGGTGATCATGCCATCCAGTACGAGCAGAGCGCCATTTTCGATCACGACGTTGGGTTCGGTCATCGTGATCACCGTTCCGTTTGTGATGAGCATCGCGTCCTCTTGTCGAAAACGAGTGCAACCGAGTCAAGTATGCCGTCGAAAGCAGAAATCGCCAACGCACTCAATCTACGTCGCCCAAGTCCTCCATCAGCTTCACAAAGCGATCGCTGCGCGAGGTGAGGTCGCCGATCTCCAGCGCGTTCATCAGACGGTCGCCGGTCGTCTGGATAAACGTGATGCGCCGCCAACGCAGCGATGGAATCGGCCGCGGCAGTCGTTGCAGGGGGCCGAGTTGCATCTTGTAATAGAGTTCATTGGCGCGGGGGTGGCTCGGCTCATCGGGGAACAAGTCCACCCGCCGCACCAACTCGTGGCCGCGCACGGCAGCGTATTCGTGGATGGCCCACTTCTCGTCGCCGAACTTTTCGGTAAGGTAGAAAGCTAAATAGTCAGCTAGATACTCGCTCGGCGCGTGTTTGACCGGGATGCGATACCAGTGATCCCAGCGCGCGATCTCCAGGTCGCGCGGGTGGTTGATGAGGCAGACCAGCACGCGAGCGTCGGGGGCGATCATGCTTTGTCGTAAGGTTTTCCATCGGCCGCGGGTGGCGTGGTGCGGCCGATGAGGCCGGCCAGCGCAATCATCGTCGCGATATACGGCGCCATCAGTAGGAACTGTGATGGAATGGGCACGTTGAGGATCGCCAGTCGGCTTTGCAGCGAGTCGGCAAAGCCAAAGATCAGTGCTGCACCAAACGCGCCGAAAGGCGTCCAGTTGCCGAAGATCATCGCCGCGAGGGCGATGAAGCCGCGTCCGGCTGTCAAGCCTTCGTCGAACCGCCCGACCGAGCCGAGGGTAAAGTAAGCGCCTGCGAATCCGGCCAGCGCGCCGCTCAGCAGCACGGCGATGTAGCGCGTGCGAAAGACATTAATGCCCAGCGTGTCGGCGGCCTTCGGATGCTCCCCGACTGCGCGCGTGCGCAGACCCCAGCGGGTGTAGAACAACGCGATGTGGATGACGACGAGCAACCCAAACATCGCATAGGTGAAGAAGTTGTTGTCGAAGAGGATCGGGCCGATCACGGGTATGGCCGATAGCAAAGGAGTCGGCTCGGATCGGAAAGTGCCGGGGTTGTTCAGCTCGGGGAATTCGCTGAGGAACTTGGCCGAGATGAAGCTGGTGATGCCGACTGAGAAGATATTGATGACGGTGCCACTGATGATTTGATCCACCTTATAGCGGATGGACAACACGCCGTGGAAGAGTGAGAGCAGCACCCCCGTGAGCACGGCAGCGATGACGCCGATCCACAGACTGCTTGCCACGCTGCCGGCGATCGTCGCCGTGAGCGCACCGGCGAGCATCATGCCCTCGATGGCGATGTTGACAACGCCGGATCGTTCCGACATGATGCCCGATAGCGCGCCAAGCGTGAGCGGCACGGCACGCAGCAGGGTGCTGTTGATCATCGCTGCCAGGTTGATGGATTTATCGCTGGTCGCCCAAGTCAGGAACGAGGCGATGAAGAAAAGGATGATGAGCCCAAAGATAGCGTTGCTGGCCTTGCCGAAGCCGCGGACGATTTGATAGCCGCCGATGAATAGGCACGCGGATGACAAGATGGTGATCGTCGCTTGGGTTGGAACAACCAGGTCGCCCACCCGAACCACGGCTGTGCGACCTGTGTTCAAACCGAAGGTGCTCACCGCGGTCGGGTCAGCGTTGATCGCGAAGAGCGCAAAGCCGGCCAGGCCGAGCAGCAGCATGATGAAGCCGATCACGCGGTGTCGCTGGCGCTCGGCTATCGCGGCCAGCTGTGCCTGCGTGTAGCGGGGGGGCTGAGCAGTCGTCGTCGCCATGGTGATCGAGTAGTCAAGTCTCCTAGTTGCCGGCCTCCGGCGCTATCGTCCCCATCCGCGCGTGAATACAACCTCGCCTTCGCCCGGCTTGACGATCCGGTAGATCGCCCGGATGATGGCCGGCGCAGCCATGAACGCGATCACCAGCGCTTGAATGACGATGATGATGTCTATCGGAATTTGCGCGACGTTCTGCATGCGGGTGCCACCGCTGCGCAGCGTGCCGAACAGTAACCCGGCCAGCACTACGCCCAGCGGGTGGCTGCGGCCGAGCAGCGCCAGCGCGATGCTGTCGAAGCCATAGCCCGAGGAGAACGCATTGGCCAAGTTGTAGTTCACACCGAGCACCTCGTTCGCGCCGGCCAGTCCGGCGAGTGCGCCCGACATACACATCGCTAAGATGATGTTGAACGCGATGTTCATGCCTGCGTAGCGCGCGGCGTTCGGGTTCGCGCCCACCGTGCGAATTTCAAAACCCCAGCGAGATTTGAACAAAAACCACCAGATAAAGGCAGCTACGCCAAGCGCGATGAAGAATCCCAGATGGAAGCGGATTGGATCGGGGAAGAGGCGCGGCAACTGTGCCGACTCGGCGATGAAAGGGCTAACCGGCACCGCGCCCGGACGCTTCATCGGCCCGTTCAACAACCACTCACTCAGCCGGAAGGCGATGTAATTCATCATGATCGTGTTGATGACCTCGTGCGCGCCTACCCGCGCTTTGAGGAGGCCGGGCACCAATCCCCAGATCGCGCCGCCTAATGCGCCCGCGCCGAGCGCCAATGGGATATGCACGACGGCCGGCAAGCCGGTGATCGCATAGCCAACGAAGACCGATGTGAGCGCGCCGATGAACAACTGACCTTCGGCACCGATGTTGAATAGGCCGCAGCGAAATCCCAGCGCCACTGCCAGCCCAGCGAAGATATACGGCGTAGATGCCACCAACGACTCGGAGATCGGGTAAAACGCCAGGCCGATTGCGCGCGCATCCCCGCTGCTCAGCGCGGCGACGATCTGCAGCGGATTGCCCAGCGAGCCTTCGAGCAATGCGCCGTATGCGCTGGTCACTGCGTTCCATGCTAGCCAGAGCACCGGCCCGAAACCGATGACCACTAGCAGCCCGATTACCGCGCCGATCGTCAGCACGGCAGAGACGACGCCGAACCAGCGCGCTTGGCCCACGTTTCCCACAAACCGCAACCTGCTGAGGATGATCTCCGGCCGGCGGCTGAAGGCTGTGCCGCCGACGAGAACGGCGACCGTCATGACCAAGAGGATGTAGCCGATCGCGTTCAATCGGCTCGTCGTGTCGGCCAGTGCTTCCAAAACTTTGAAATCGCTCAGGGCGATGATGAAACCGCCGACGAGGAACGCAGTGAGAAGCGCCAATGCCGGTAACTGGATCGCCTCCCAGGCGCGCTGCCATAGAGACCGATGCCGCGCCTCGGTAACCGGCGGAATAACCTCTCTGAGAACGGATTCTGCCACGCTTTGCTCCCTCCTCTTGCTGCCGGATCTACCTTAAGTCACCACTTCGACGCGCTGTCGTCGCTCCGGTGCGGGCGTCGTCGCCGGATCGGCGCCGGCCATCAATAACCCGAGATATTCTTTCGTCGCGGTTTCGGCATCTACGACGGCAACCACGCGGCCACGATACATGACCGCGATGCGGTCGGACAGGGCCAGAATTTCATCGAGTTCGGACGAGATGAGCAGCACAGCTGCGCCTTCGTCCCGCTTGCGCACGATCTGTTGATGAATGTATTCGATTGAGCCGACGTCTAGGCCGCGCGTCGGCTGAGAGGCAACCAGCAATTTGACCGGGCGGGAGAGCTCGCGGGCGACGATGACCTTCTGCTGATTGCCGCCGGAGAGCGCGGCGGCCGGCGTCTGCACGCTCGGGGTGCGCACGTCGAATTGCTGCACTAGTCGTGCGGCCTCCTTCTGGATCGCTTGCTCGTCAATCACGACACCCTTGGCGAAGGGCGGTTTGTAATATTCCTGCAGCGCGATGTTGTCGGCCACGGGATAACTCAGCACCAGCCCGTCGCGCTGGCGGTCCTCAGGCACGTGCGCGACGCCCAGTTCGGTGATGCGGCGAGGTGACGCGCCGGTCACGTCGTGGCCGAGGATGTGAATGCTGCCGCTGACCGGACGGCGCAGGCCTGTGATCACTTCGACCAACTCGGTCTGGCCATTCCCCTGCACGCCGGCCACGCCCAAGATTTCGCCGGCGCGCACCTCGAGCGTCACGTCGTCCACAGCGACGTTGAGCCGGTCGTCAAGCACTTCGAGGTGTTCTAAACTCAGCACGACCTCGCCGGGCTTCGCCCGTGCCTTCTCTACCTCTAGGGATACCTCGCGCCCGACCATCATCGCTGCAAGCGAAGCTTCGGTTGTCTGTGCCGGCGTCGTGCTGCCGACCACCCGACCGGCGCGCAGGACGGTGATGCGATCTGCCGTGGCCAGCACCTCTTTCAACTTGTGCGTGATGAAGATGAGTGATTTGCCCTGATCCACCAGCGAACGAATGACTTTGAAGAGGTCGTTGACTTCTTGCGGCGTTAGCACTGCTGTCGGCTCGTCAAGGATGAGGATGTCCGCGTTGCGGAAGAGCAATTTAATGATCTCTACGCGCTGTTGCACGCCGACGGGCAGGTCTTTGACATACGCATCTGGATCCACCTCGAGCCCATACTGCTTGGAGAGGTCACGGATGCGTTGCGCCGCGCCGCGCCGGTCGAGGAAGACCCCGGCAGTGAGCATCTCGTCGCCGAGCATAACGTTTTCGGCGACGGTGAGCACCGGCACGAGCATGAAGTGCTGGTGTACCATGCCGATGCCGGCGCGAATAGCATCACTGGGGCTGTGAATCTTGATCGGCCGACCGCGCACAATAATTTCGCCCTCGTCCGGTTGATACAGACCATAGAGGATGTTCATCAACGTGGACTTGCCGGCCCCATTCTCGCCGAGCAAAGCGTGGATTTCATTCTGCTCCAGCGTCAGCGAGATACGGTCGTTAGCCAGGACGCCTGGGAAGCGCTTGGTAATGTTGCGCAGTTCAAGGACGGGGGCCATCTAACCGGTGGATGAGTTAAAAGAGAGACCGGGCTTCTGCTCGAAGTCCGGTCTCTCCAAAACATGAGCAACTATGGTTTGGTCTTGATCGTGCCGTCAATGATCCCCTGGATGATGCCGGGAAGATCGTCTTTGACTTTCTGTGGGACGATGGCGTCGAGGTCGTGGAACGGCGCGATGCCGACGCCGTTGTTAGCCAGCGTAGCGACTTTAGTCCCGCCGCTGAATGTGCCGTCGGCGATGGCGCGCGCTGCTTCGACGACGCTCACGTCGAGCCGCTTGAGCACGCTGGTCAGCACGATGCTCTTATATTCGGGCGCGGACTCGTACCAGTCGCTGTCCACTCCGATCAGATAGGCACCGCCTCGCTCCAAGATTGCTGCGGCCGTGCCCAAGCCGACCGGCCCGGCGACCGGCATGATTACGTCGGCACCCTCGTCCATCAGCGTCTCACCCATGCGACGTCCGTCGTCGGTGCTCTCAAAGTTGCCGGTGAATAGGCCGTCGCCTTTGGCGCTGTCCCAGCCCAAGACCTGGACGTTGGCGTTGTTCTTCTGGTTGTAGTACTTCACGCCCTGCTCGAAACCAATCATGAAGTCGGTGACGGGCGGAATGTTGATGCCGCCGAAGGTGCCGACCTTACCGGTCTTAGACACGGCTGCAGCGACGTAGCCGGCGAGAAACGCACCCTGGTCGGTGGCATACACCTGGCCCCACACGTTGGGAATGGGAGGATCGTAGGTGAAGTCGAGAATTTGGAACTTCTGATTGGGATTGGCTTCGGCAGCAGCTTTCGTCGCGTCACCCAGCAGGAAGCCAACGGTTACGATCAGGTCACAGTTGGAAGCCAGGAATTCGTTGATGTTCTTCTCGTAGTCGGTCTGCTGCTGCGACTCGAGGTAACGAGCCTCGGCGCCGAACTCCTTGGCGACTTGTTGTGCGCCAGCCCAGGCAGTCTGGTTGAAGCTCTTGTCGTCAATGCCGCCGACGTCGGTCACTTGGCAGATTTTGCCGATCTTGCCGGCAGGCGCCTCGGTCGGTGCGGCCGGAGCTTCCGTTGGCGCAGCAGGTGCCTCGGTCGGCGCCGGAGGTTGAGTTGGCGCGGCGGGTGTCGGCGGGGTCGTGCCGCAAGCGGCTAAGAGCAATGCTGCCAGTGCGGGGAGCGTAATGAGTGACTTTCTCATCTTCTTCTCTTCTCCTTTGTTAGGGTCTTCGGAACATTCAGCGAGTGCGCTGCTTCGCACATCCGCGCTCGCCATGACGACGGATTCTACGGTAAAGAGTAGTTTGAGCAAACTCATCCGTGCGCCCGTTCAACCGCGCAAGGCAGCGATCTTCCGGTCTAGTTCGGGAATCTTGGCCTGCTCGGCCAGCCACCACTCCGGATCGAGCTGGGCGTTGAGTTCCTCGACGGTCTTGCCCTGCTGTTCGACCCACGTGTAGTACTTGAGGTTGTGCCACTGGCGACGATTGTCCGGCGTGCCGTCCTTGATCCAGTCGGTCTTTTGGCGATGAAGCACTTCGCCGATGCAAGCCTCGGCAGCCGCCGGCGTCAACGGGTGGCGCGCCTCCCAGTCCTGCATCACCGAGCGGTAGCGGTCCGGTCCATCGGTGGCCACCGTCACGATGACGTCGCCCTTGCCTAAGCCGAAGTGCTTGGCCGTCTTGATCGCGCCGATCAGGTTACAGACGCCGCTGATGCCGAAGGTGGCTTCAATCCGGCGCGCCGTCTCACCGTCTATGCCGAAGTGCCTCGTCAGCACCTCGCCGCCCAGCGGATGCGTGAACACTTGGAGCACGCGCAGGCATTCGACGTCGTCTATGCAGGCGAGCGCGTCCATGTTGGTGACGTGATGAATCCAAGTCACGTGTTTGTCGCCGATGCCCTGGATCTCGTGGCTGCCGTAGCCGTTGTTGTAAAGCGTCGGGCATTGAATCGGTTCTAGGCCGACGATTTTGCAATCGGGGAAGACTTGTTTCAGCCGATCTCCGGCGCCGATCGTGCCGGCGCTGCCCATGGCGGAGCAGAACGCCGCGATGCGGCGCGCCCCCAGCTGCGCGCGCAGCTCTTCCTGCAACTCAACGATGGTGTTGCCGGTGACGTAGTAGTGAAAGCGGTAGTTCCCCATCTCGCTGAACTGATTCATGATGCGCACCGAGTCCGGGTGTTCGCGCATCAGCCGCTTGCACTCGTCGTAGATCTCTTTCACGTTGCTTTCGCTGCCGTAGGTCTTGATGTAACTCGCGCCGTAGCTTTCGATCTTCTCGAACCGCTCGCGGCTCATGCCCTCCGGCAAAATCACCATGCTCTTGAAGCCGGCGCGCGGCCCAACCCACGATCCGCCGATGCCGTAGTTGCCGGTGCTGGGGAAGACCAACGTGTGCTTCTGGGGTTCGATCTCGCCGTTGACGTACTTCTCGATCAGCACTGAATAGGCCGGGCCGACCTTGTGACTGCCGGTCGGGAAGTCTTTCGCCACCAGCACCACGATCTCAGCATCCACGTTGGTCAGCGCGCGCGGCATCACTAGGTAATTGACCTGCGGCTTGCCGTTGCACAGATCGGCGTCCGGCTTGAGCCAGTGAATGTTGAACAAGTTGATCGGATCCAGTGGAGCTGCGGTGCGCGCTTGGGTGGCGCGTTCGCGAATAGCGGGGTCTACCCGCTGCGGATGCAACATCTCTTCAAACGTGGGAAACAAGACGTTCATATGAAATCTCCAGTCAGACAAGTTGACAACTCCAAATCACGACGCACTAGGCATAGGTTACCCGCTGAAGGGCGTTGCAAAGGGGCGCGTCAAGCGTCGCCAAGGGTGATGCTGAGCCCGGCGACCGGCACGAACACATGGCCGTCGAACTCGCGCTGTGCTTCCTCGATCAGCGCGTGCTCTCGGCCCTCATAGATCGCGTCAATGTGCACGAGCGCCAGGCGCTGCGCGCCGCAGGTGCGAGCGTTGCGGCCAGCGATTTGTGCTGTGCTGTGACCATACGCACCGTCGGCATACTCCGGGTTGAGCGTGGCGCTGTAGGTTGCCTCATGGACGAGTAGCTCGGCATCGCGCCCCAGCAAAGCGATGTTGTCGTTTGGGCCGGTATCACCCGTGAAGGCAACGACGTGCTTCCCGAGTTGGTTGCGCGTCTCGATGCGTAAACCGAGCGACGGCGCGAAGTCCGAATGGGCCATGGGCGCGGTGGTCAGCATGATGTTCGGATGAATCTGCGTCCGGCCGATGCTCTCCTGCGGCACGCTGATGCGCGGCGCGCTTTCGGCCACGCCCTCCACCGTCCCATAGCTCACGGCCATCAGCGCGTCGAGCGCGTCGAATGTCTGAGGGCTGGCGATGAGCGTGGGCGCTTGCAGTTTCGGATCTTCGCTGAGCTCATACCACAACATCAGCATCGGATAGCCCAACACGTGGTCGCCGTGGCGATGGGTGAAGAAGACGTGCGTGATCTGCGCCGGCGAGATGCCTACTGCGTCGAGTTGCTGGAGGATCGCCGGCCCGCAGTCAATCAGGATGTTTTCGTTGCCGGCTCGGACGAGATAGGCGGCATTGGTGCCGTTGCGCATCGGGATCGCCGCGCCTACGCCCAAGAAGATTACCTCAATCATGCTGCTGACGCCTTCCTCCGCACGATGCGCGCGCCTATTCATATCGCCACAGGTCACCCTGAGCGCGCCTGACGGCGAGCGAGGCCGGCCTCGCTCCGCCCTGAGCCGTAGCGCCGTGCTCCGACATGGGCTGGATACTCAGCGCTGAGCCGGATATCGAGAAAGTGTAAGTCGCATTCGACTTGACCGGAGCGCCGCCGCAAAGCGTCTCTAGGTCGTGGACGGCGCGATCGAGATGGTTGACGAGGATGGCTAGTTCGGCGATCCCCTGAGCGCCGTTAGGATGGCTGCGCTGCTCGCCGGTCGGGACGCGCAGCTCACGAGGGGTCAAGTCCTCGATGAGGAACGGCAATCCCTCAGCGCCCTGCGGCGGCCAGCTCGTGCGCCAGCGAATCGTAATGCCATCGGGACGTTGTCGCCCGCCCTCGACCGGCGCCGTGTAGTCAAGCCCGCGGACGTTGATCTGTTGCACGAACGCCGGCAGGTCGCTCACGGCTACTGCGTAGTCAATGAGCCCAGGGGCGGAGCGGAAGCGATCCCAGCGGTGGGACGTAGCTGCGGGGGTGCGAAAGGCGAGCAGCTCGATGTAGCTGCCGTCGGCGAAACAGATGAGCGCGTTGTGGGTCAAGCCGTCGGCATGTACCCCACCCGGCGTGACGGTGAAGCCGTCGTCGCGCCATCGGCGTTGTGCTGCATCGAGGTCATCAACCAGGATGACGACGTGGTCGAGTTTCATGCCGGAGAAAGTATAGACGGGTGTGTAGCCAGGCGCACCTACTATGGCTATGTGCTCGTCCTCGCCGTCATCGCGGTCGTGGGTGGCGCTAACCGTTAGCTGGGCATCGCCACCTTCTAACAAGCGCGCCCGGCCCTGCATCGGCGGCTGTTTGGGCACGACTGTGGCATCCCAGCCTATGACACCTTTCGACGACTTGGCGACGGATGTCAGGCAGGTAGCCCATCGGGTTGGGCTGATGGGTGAAATGACGATTTCAGGTCTTGCACGGATAGTGATGGCTGCTGCTATGGTGTTTACCTTGTTCAACCGCCGATTCGCTTTGGCATCTTAGACACTTCACCCATCAGTATCTAATTTGAGTTACTCTCCGGATTGATCAGAATTCTTGCTGTTGTTCAACCGCAAGTCGCTCAGCTTCGTCTTCGGGAATGGCTAGTGCCACATGCAGTGTGTTCGCGCTAATCCGCGGCGGTTCACCCACCGGCACCAAGTCGCGTTCCAGTTCAACCACGGTGTTAGTCAATCGCCCGATGCCCGATGCTTCCACCTCGACCACATCGCCGATGTTTACCGGCCGCGAGTTGGCTGGCGTGCCCGTAAGCAGGAGATCGCCTTCCTCTAGTGTGATCAGCCGTGAGAGATCGGCGATCTGATACGCAAACGAGAAAATCAGGTCGCTGCCGGTGTGTGCTTCTTGCACCACGCGACCGTTCACATACGTCCTTAGGGTGATGTCGTTCGGGTCAATGTCGGCCGCATCTACGATGAACGGTCCGACCGGACAAAAGCCATCGTGCCCTTTCACGCGCAACATACTGCCGCGGTCGGCGTGGCGAAAGTCGTGCACACCCCAATCGTTGGCCACTACGTAGCCGCGCACGTAGTCTAGCGCGCCCTCCATCGGCACGTTGCTGCACCGACGACCAATCACCACGCCGATCTCGCCCTCGTAGTTCAGGAATTTGCAGCCGCGCGGGCGCGCCACTGTTGCGCCATGATGCGAGAGCGACGACGGCGGCTTCATGAAATATGATGGATATTCAGGGATGCGCTTCATCTTGTATTCCATGCATCGGCTGCGATAGCTAAGGTGGCAAGCGATGATCTTACTGGGCCGCACTGGTGGCAGGTAACGCGCCTGCGCTGCGGGCACGCGTTTGCCCGAGGCAAGCACAATGTCATCACCTTGCAGCGTGCCCCACGTGGGCACGTCTTCGTGCATGATTAGTGCGCGTTTCATCGCAGCAGCATCTCCTTATCGTGCTGCGCTACTACTGTTACGCCATCTACGCTGTAGCCAAAGCTGAAGCGATAGCCCTTGATGATCTCCTTCGGGGCAATAGCTTGCAGGTCTTCAATCGTGTCGTCGTAGAGCCGCAGCTCAGCATCGCCTTCCCAGCACTCGCTGAACTCGCGGTCGTAGCCACCCGCGCGCACCAGCTCGAACACATCAGGGCGCAGGCCGCTCGCTGCCGGGAAGTGGCGCGTGTTGTACATCGGTGGTGCGTTCACCTTTGGTCCTTCTTTGCTGATCTGACGCAGGGTGACCACCGCGCGGGCGATCTGCCGGTCGTTGGCAGTACAAGTTGCGCCGAAGCGCCCACCCGGCGCGATCTTCGGCGTTGCCTTGCCGCATGGGAAAACGCGCGTGATATGGATCGAGCCGAGCTTCTTCGGGAAGCCCTGGATGTAACCGCGGAACATAGCAAAGTCTTTATCCACCCAGATGTAGGCGCAGCGGCTAACGGGCTGGCCTTTGTATTTGCCACCGATCACCAGAAAGAACTCGCGGTACTGACATTGGATCGGATCGACGATCTCGTGAAAATCGTCCGAGCACGATTGCCAATCGGCGAAGATCGCGGCCACAGCGCCCGGATCATCGGCCGGCTCCAGTTCTGGCGGCAGCAGTGCGATGACGCCATCGGGGTTAGTGCGATATTCAACGATCAGGAAATCGCCGGAATAGTGCCACGGCGGTGGCGGCACTAGGCTGGCACGGCCATCGGGAGAGAGCGGATAAGAGTAGCCTTTCATGTTTTTATTCACCTTCTGGTCGCGACGAGACTGCCGCGACAAATGCTGTGTTCAAAATCGATTGCAGGCGCGTCGTCCACCGGTCGCGTCCGGTGCGCACGTGCGTGTTGGACAAGACGGCAATCACTACATCGTGCTGTGGGTCAATCATCAGCATGCAGCCGCTGGCGCCGCCGTGACCGAAGGTACGCGGCGAGGCTAGGTCGCAGTACAGCCCGGGCGTCGCCTCGGTTTGCAACGCCCAGCCCAGCCCCCAAGGCACCGGAGCATCGGGGCTGAGACCACTGAGCGAGATGTGCGTGCCAAATACGCCGCCAGTCTGGTCGCGCGTCATCGCCTGCACGGTGGCCTCTGTGTGGATGCGCGGCCCACCAGGTGTGAAGTGCAATGTGAACGCCAGCAAGTCGCGCGCAGTCGCAAACGTGCCGAAGGCAGGATGTGCCAGTTGGCGTGCGTAGTGCGAGTTGTACATTGCGCCGTCGGTATCCTCGGCCATCACACCACGGATGTGCGCAATGCGATCGTATTCCGTTGTCGGCGGCGGCATGAAGGTGTCGCGCAGGCCCATCGGGTCAATCACCAGCTCTTGCACTAGTTCGGCAAAGCGGCGACCAGTGACTACCTCGGCCATATGCCCGGCCAGCAGTGTGTTGTAATCGGCATAGCTGATGGACGAGCCAGGCGCGAACAGCAACGGCGCAGTGTAGGCCTCTTCAATCAGCTCAGCCACAGGTGTGTGTGCCATCAACCGCGCCTCCATTTCGGGTGATTCGTAGATGAGGCCAGAGGTGTGGGTGAGCAAATGTCGCAGCCGCACTTGTTCGCGGCCATCGCCGGTGAACCTGGGCAGCACATGGCACACCGGCGTGTTGAGCGTGAGCATGCCCAGCTCCACCAACCGCATGATCATCGCAGTCGAATACACCTTGGAGATGGATGCTAGTGGCCATAGCACGCTAGCACCCGAAGGCAAGCCAGGTGCAGCTTCGCCGGCATAGTATTCCACTGCAATTTGCCCATGATGGGCCGCGATGACCGCGGCGCCTGCAAACCCGCCATCTGCGATATGTCGCTCGACGACGGCCCGCACGTGCTCCGACATTTACGTTCTCTGGCTACAGCACGCAACGCCCCTTTAACAAGCTTACACTTCTACAAACGAATGTGCGCTGGCACGTTCTTTCTCCACCGAAGCCGGGTCGAAGCGGAAGTAGCTGCGCGGCGGCAGTACGCCCCATGTGTTGGATGAATAAGCATTATCGGGATACACTTGAGGTTGGTGATCTTCGTCCAGCACCTGCATATCGCAATATAGCTCGATGAAATGCTCTTCTTCCCACATGCGCCAATACGAGGCAAGGTTTTGTGCCATGCCGTGGCGCAACGGCCCCCATGTGATGTAGCGCCCGTGCTTGCAGATGTGATCGAGCGCGATGCGCATCTCGCCCCAGTCCACGAGCTCGAAGGCGATGTGGTGAATGTGGTTGTAGCCCTTCTCCAAGAATGCCAGCACGTGGTGGCGCGAGTCAATGTGCAACCACACTGCGGCGTCGCCAATCCAGTCGGTTAGCCGGAAGCCCAGCACGTTGGTGTACCACGCGAAGACGCGCTTCACGTCGGCAGTGAGGTAATTCACATGGCCTAGCCGCCGTGGATGATAGCCGCGCAGCGTGGTGGTGGGGATCATCACAGCTGGGCGCACATCGGCTGGCAATCGTCGTTCGACCAACACGACGTGATTGCCGTCGGGATCGCGCAGCAGCAGGCCATGCCCGCGCACTGGCACAGCGATATCTTCCGGCGACTCGCCGCGCTCAATGAGTATGCGGCGCGCTTCAGCTAGGCTCATCCCCGGCACGAGCTCGTAGGCCACATAGTCCACACCAGGCAAGCGGCCGTCGGCTGGTGTGAAGGCCACGCAGAAATCTTCGTGGGCGCAGCGCATGATTGCGCCATTGCCCATTCGCTCGCCGTGCAGGCCGAGCAAAATCTCGTAGCGATGCATCGCCTCATCCACGTCAGCCACGGCGATGCGCACATGGTGAAGATTGATACACAATCGGGGGTTGTTCATAGCGACCTCCACGATACGCGCACCGGCAGATGTTTGATGCCGGAGATAAAATTCGAGCGCAGCCGCTCAATCGGCCCAGCCAGCTCGATCGATACGATGCGCGGCAGTAGTTCTTCCAGCAGTATGCGAATTTCCGCGCGCGCCAAGTGTTCACCCAGGCACTTGTGCGGCGATTGCAGCCCAAAGGCCAGATGTTCGTTAGGCTTGCGCAACACGTCGAAGCGATACGGGTCGGGGAACTGGCGTTCATCGTAATCGCCGGAGATGAACCAGATCACGACCTTATCGCCTGCACGGATGCGACGACCGCCCAGCTCGGTGTCTTGCGTGGCCGTGCGGCGAAAGTGCATCGTCACCGTGCCCCAGCGCAGAATCTCTTCGACGGCAGTCGAGATGTGCTGCGGTTCGCGCTGCAGCAGCGCCAGTTGATCGGGATGCTCGATCAGCGCATGCATGCCTGCAGCCATGGTGTAGCGCGTGGTGTCGTTGCCTGCCGCCACCAACAGCGTGAAGAAGTTTTTGAATTCGTGATCGCTGAGCGGTTCGCCATCGCGCTTGGGCTGCAGTAACATCGAAATTACGTCGGTGCCAGGGTTGGCCTTTCGCTCCGCCGCCAGCTTCTCGGCATAGGCAAACAGCTCCAGGCTCACCGGACTGCGAAAAGGCAGCAGCCGGTAGTCCGACGTGTCCACCTTGTCCACTGGGTAGTTGGTGAACTCAGGGTCAGCGTTGCCGATAAGCGCATCACCGTTGCGTACCAGCCAAGGCAGGTCGGCCTCGGGCAGGGCGAGCATGGAGCCGAGCATGCGCATAGGCAACTGCCGTGCGATTCGCTCGACGAAGTCAAATTCGCTCACACCGTGTAGATCATCTATCACCGCGCGCGCCATCTGCCGGATGACAGGTTCGTAGGTGGCGACTTGGCGTGGGGTGAAGGCCGGATTCACCATGCGGCGATAAGCAGTATGCTTCGGCGGGTCGAGCTCCATCATCGTGGTGCGCGCTTTCAACTCGTCCGGCGCCATATCTTCTAGACGGATGCCGCGTGCGCTGCTGAACAGATGTGGCGAGTGGCTAACGTGCAAAATGTCGTGATAGCGCGTTACGGCCCAAAAGCCGCGTCCATCGTGCTCATCCCACCAGCTCACTGGATCCTCGTCGCGCAGGCGCTTGAACGTGGCATGAGGCACACCGGACACATACACATCGGGATCGGTGATATCGGCGAATCGGTCTTGTGTGTTCAGTTCTAGTCTCGTCATACAGAACACCCTCTACGGCGTTACCGGTGCGCTACGGAGAGCACAACCTACATCTCAACTTCGGCTTCCTTGCGCATTAACGCCAAGCTGCGGCTGCATACTCGTGCTCAGTGGGGCGCGCGCCGATGCTCACTCGCACTGTAGCCTGGTCTACAAGAACGGCAGGTAGTACTTCAATTCCCAGTCGGTGACGGCGTAGGCGAACTTCTCCCACTCGGCGCGTTTGGTCGCCACAAATTGCGCTACGCTCTCTGGGCTGAACGCTTCGACGAATTCTTTGTCGGCCTCCAGCGCCTCTAGCGCAGCGCTCAGGTTAGTGGGGGTGTGACGATTGGTGCTCTGGTGCTCTAGACAGTCTTGCTCTTCGGCAGGCGGCGGGGTGAGGTTGTTCACTACACCCAGCCGCGCAGCCTGCAACACGGCGGCGGTGGCGTAGTAGGGACTGGCTGCGCCATCGGGCATGCGATGTTCGATGCGAGTGGCCTTGCCACGTTCGTGCGGGATGCGCACAGTGACGCCGCGATGATCGTATCCCCAGTTGGCCCAGAAGCCGGCCAGTTGCGCAGGCTTCAACCGCTTGTAGGCGTTCACCGTCGGTGCGCATAGGGCAGTCATGCCTTCGTGATGGGCGATCAACCCGGCGATGCACTGGTGCGCCAACTTTGACAAGCCATCGGGCGCTTCGGGGTCAGCCATGGCGTTGTGGCCGTACTTGTCGCGCAGCGAGAAGTTGACGTGCAGGCCGCTGCCGCCGCGGTCGGCAAATGGCTTACCGATGAACGTGAGCAACAGGCCGTGCTTAGCAGCGATCTCGCGCGCCATTAACTTGAACAGGAAGATATTGTCCACGGCGCGCAGAGCATGATCGTGCACCAGCGTCATCTCGAATTGCGGCGTGTCATATTCGCTGTTGATGCTTTCGATGGGCAGGCCGCATCTGTCGGCAGTGGCCATGATCTCGTCGAATAGCCCGACCGGATCAACTGCGTGGCCGGTGCCGTACACGTAGGCAGTGGGGGTATGCCATTCCGTCCAGCCGCCGCGGCCGTCGGGCTGCATGACGAAGGCCTCCAGCTCGATGCCGACGATGGGCTGATAGCCAAGCGCTTCCCAGTCAGCGATGGCCTTGCGCAACACACTGCGTGGGGCGTGACGCAACGGCTCGCCGTGATAAAACGCATCGCCTACCACTACGCCGGTATCGGGTTCCCAGCCGGGGCGCACCTCATCCATTGAGAATTTCAAATCGAAGTCAGGCAAGCCTTCGAGCAACTTGGAGCCGGGCGCAGGCACCATTGTTCGGTCGAATGCCAACGCGAATAGCGCCGTGCAATGGCGTGCACCGTTAGCAGCCACTGCGGCTGGCAAATACTTGCCGCGCGCAAGCCCCAGATGATCGGGGAACAAAGCGCGAATTCGTTTGTAGTTTGTCACAGAAGCCTCCTTAAGGTTAAGAGCAGAACCTTGTGTATCAAACTAGCGGGCACGCGATCGCTGCTTTGCCATTACCTCGCCCACTATCAGCCGGGCAACTTTGTGCAGATGCCGTACGAAATCAGCCAGGTAGTCCATGCCCGCTTCGAGTGCTGTCGGGTAAAGCGGGTTCATGGCCGTCGAACGTAGTACCACTAGCGACGACTTAGCATATTCGTCCGGGTCAATGTGCAGTGCGCGCAACAGCGGCAGCAGCGCATCGCGGCTATATCGCGCCGGCTCGAATACGGTGCGCGAGACGAAATACTCTTTGTCATATGGCATCTGCACGCCGCGCGCGGGCTTGGGAATGTCACAGGCTTCGTGAATGCGCCGGTTGATCTGGTTGATCACGGCCAACGGCACGTGAGCAGGGACGAACGCGTCACCTTGCCGAACCATCGGCCGAGCGATGAAGCACACGATGTTCGTATCCGGCTCGCACAGCGGGATAAACGCAAACGGATGCGCAGACGGTGTGCCGTAATTGGCTTCGTAGCGCTGGAAGTTCGCGCGGTGTTGTGCCAGATGCCAGTACAGTTTGCGCGCGCTCAACACACTGGCACGCATGATGCTGCCATGACCCTGCGCATCGAGCGGAATGGTGGTGTGGGCCAACCAGCACGCCGTCGCAGCTGCGCCGGGCTTCGATCCTTCCAAAATATACGGCCCGACGGCGTTGATCTCGGCCATGGCGTCAATTGCCTTCACCCCCTCGGTTTCCTCCGAGATGTAACGCGCATGCTGGGTCATCAGCTCGGTCACTAGGCCGTTCTTGAACGCGACTACTCCTGCCGGGTATGGCACATGCCCGAGCTTATGCGGATCGACCACGATCGAATCGGCCAGTGGCAAAGCGAGAAAGGCGCGATAGACCTCTGGGTCATCCCACGCGACGGTTGCGCGTGTGCCGGGATTGATGACGTCGCGAGCGGCGATAGCACGCCGGAAGCGGTTGACGGTGGCTGCGCTGGCGAGTTCGCCCTTGTGATCAGCGGCGATGTCGTGGCCGCAAAACAACGCGCGAATGTAACCGCCCCAGGCTGCGTCGGCGTGGATCCAGAAAGACTGATTGTGCGTGCGCGCTCGCTCGGCCCGGATGGCGCTCAGTGTGTGGATTGGATCAACCGCGCCTTCTTCAGTGGTGCCGACCACGCCAATCACCGCAGCCACATACTCACGCGAATCGAGCGAATCAAGCATGGCACGCAGGGCAGTAGTGTCGATGCGGAATTGACGGTTGACTGGCACGGCACGCAGGCAATCTTCGCCATAGCCCAGCACATGCATCACTTTGAACAGACAGTAATGCGCCGCCGCCGAAGCGAAGATTACCGGCCGCATGCCGGCCTTGCGCACCACCGCATCGAACCCACGCAACTTGACGTTATAGGCGCTGCGCCGCACGAACTCGTTCAAGCGCGAGAGCACGCGCCGCTGTGAGCGCCCCAATGTATTTACCTCGTAGCGTGCCAGCGCGCGCAAGAGGCTGATGGCTGTGTCGGGTGGCAAGTGAATCAGCTCCGCGGGGCTTAGATCGACGACGCGCGCAGGCTGGCCGTTGGCAGCTTGTATGGTGAAATCGGGCGCGTGTCGTTTGCAGTAGTCGCGCACCATGAACGGCGTAAACTGCACCATGCGCGCCACCCAGAGCGCCTCCAGGTTAGCCACAGTGCCGCCGGAGCAGATGTGCGCCCAGGCGCGTTCCGGCGCGTAGCCCAGCATGGCTGCTACCATGCGACCTACTTCCAGCTCCAGCCGCACTGTCACCGGTGCAGCTTCGTCGGTGACGTTGTTCGGGTTATAGAGCATGCCCGCGAAGTAGCCTAGCACCGCGGGGATGGTTTGCTCGGAGGTCATGTGCGCGATGTAACGCGGCGAATAAAACGGGTAATCGGCCTTCAGGTTGCTTAGGATGGTGTCCACGCATGCGCTGAGTTTGTTCTGCCAGGATTCGTGCTCGCGTCGCAGCTCGTGACGTAGAACCACCGGATCTTTGGGGAAGTAGTTCCGGCGCCAGTGAACGTAATCCTGAAAGATGTAGGTGAGTGTGTTGAAGACAACGTCGCTGTGTTCGGACTTGGGACCCAGGAACCACGCGGTGAGCGGATCACTAGCATGACTAGCATTATGGGCGCGCCACAGGTCTTTCATCGCAATCATCCTCCTGCAAACAACTCGTCCAGCCGCTTGAATACGTCGATGAGCGCGCGCACTTGACCATGACCCATCGGCACATAGCGCGACGTGCGCGGGAAGGCCATATACACCCACGCCGCGCCCATTTGCGTGGTGCGCGCGCGCCAACCTGTGCTGTCTTGTATCAACACGAACTCAATGAAGTCGAGCGTCGTCAACCGCTCACGCACCACTGCATCGCGCAAGAACGCATTAACAACAGCCGCGTTGCCGCGGCGGGCACGGGCCTGCACACCGGTGCGGGTGATGACGCCCGTATGCGTCAGGTGCACTTCGCACTCGCCAGCGGGTGTGTTGGCGAAAGCGTACTCGAACTGCATCACCGCCGTGCACATGAGGAGGCCACGCTGCTCACACACGCGCAGCGCGATCGGCTGCGACAATTCCGGCACGCGCAGACGATCTCCATCAATGCCCCCGGCTATCGCCTTGAACTCCTGGGATAACCTTTGCGTAAGCGATTGCATCGGACTACGATAGTCCCTCTTCCTTCAAGATCGTCTCCGGCTCAACGCGGTCGAATGGTCGCTCGCGCCTCACCAGCACTAGCCACACGAACGCGAACACAGCACACACCGCCAGCATGATGACAAACGGCACGTAGATCTGCTCGGAAGTGAGGAACGGCGGCGTGATGAACCCGATCGTTATCAGCATGCCAAGCGTAGCGATGATCTGCAGCAGCGGATACAGTGGCGCCTTGTACGGCCGATTGAGGTCGGGCCGACGCGCGCGCAGCACTATGACCGAGATGTTCACCAGCACATAGCCAAAGATCCACGCGCACACACCGGCCAGCACGAACGCGATGACGCTGTTGATGTTGCCCTGAATTGAAATTGCGCCAATGATGGGGATGAGGGCCGCGAGGATGATGCCAACCCATGGCGTCTTGAAGCGCGGGTGCAGATATCCAAAGATAGATGGCATCGTGCCATCTTTGGCCATACCGTATAGGATGCGTGGAATGCCGGCCAGCAGCGTGTTCACTGTGGAGCAGCCCGCCAGAAACGCCGCGATTCCCAGCCACAGTTTGCCAATGGGACCGAGAATGGCTAGGCCAAACGCTGGGATGGCCAGCGGCGTGTCAAATGTGAACACGCCCGGCTCAACCTCGGTGTTAGGCACTTGTCGCGCGATGCCCGCGCCATACACGAACATCGCCGCTGCGACCATCGTCACGCCCAGATACATCGCCAGCGGAATTGTGCGGTTGGGATTTTTCAGTTCGGGTGCCAGCGGCGTGACGTATTCCACGCCCACGAACAGAAACATCGCTAGGCCCACCATTGCCAGCACGCTGTTGAGGTCGGTGCCGACGTTCGATTCGCCGAAGAAGCCGGTGACGCCGGACTGTGGCGCTCTTAGCACCCCGATCAACCCGAAGCTGAACAGCGTCACCCACATAACACCGGTCATAAGAGTCTCGATCCGCCCGAATACGTTTACGCCTAGCATATTGATTACCATGAATACCAGCACCACCAGCGTGCCGATGATCCACGTTGATTCGGTCGGCAAGGTGAGGTCGAAGTTCACTCGCGCAAACAGGCCAATTGATGCCACTTCGGCAGTGCCAGCGAACACATGCACGACGAGATAGGCTGCCAGCGTAGCCATGATGGCCAGCAATCGGCCCAGGCCGGCGGCTACGTAGTCATACACCGCGCCCGATGTAGGCAGGATGCCTGCGGCCTCGGCAAAGCTGGAGCTCTGGCACAACATGATGACGTAGGCGATGAGGATAGCGATGGCAAAGACCCAGCCGCCTGCGCCGTAGCCCTGCGTCGCGGTGAGCAGCACCGACGACGCAATGATGAGACCAATGGCTGCAGCCAGTGCGTCGGGGAAGCCAAGCGCGCCGAGCGCTAGTTTGGGAGTGTGCTCGTCTGTGGGTTTTATAGACATGCGATTCTCCTGAGTGATGGGGGATGCCTAAGCAAACGTGCCAATGCGATAACACACGTTCTTAACGTCGCAGTAGAAGTCGAAGCTCCACAGGCCGCCTTCGCGCCCGATGCCACTATGACGCGCGCCACCGAACGGTGCTGCTAAGTCGCGCACGAAGAAGCAGTTCACCCACGCTGTGCCCGCTACTACAGCATTTGCCACGCGGTTGGCCCGCGCTTCATCGCGAGTGAAGATCACTGCTGCCAGGCCATATTCGGTGTCGTTGGCCATTGCAATCGCTTCGTCTTCGTCGTGGAAGGCTTGCAGGGTGAGCACCGGCCCGAACACTTCCTTGCGCAGAATCTCGGCGCGGGGCGGTACATCAATGAACAATGTCGGCTCGAAATACAACCCACCGAGTTGCGGGTTCACTTTGCCGCCATACACCAGTCGCGCGCCGTCACGCACGGCGCCGTCCACAAATCGCTGCACCCGCGCTAGGTGATCGGGATGGATAAGCGGCCCAAACTCGTTGCCTGCCACGCGGGGATCGCCATACTTGATATGTGGCGCGCGCTCGATCATGCCTTCGAGGAAACGATCGTAGATGCCATGCTGCACCAGCAGGCGCGTGCCCGCTAAACACACCTGGCCGGCGTTGTCGTACTGGCCGAGGGCAGTCTTCAGCGCCAGCTCGAAGTCGGCGTCGTCGAAGACGATGAAGGGGCTTTTGCCGCCCAGTTCAAAGCTGACCGGCGTGAGGTTCTTCGCGGCCGCTGCGCCGATCAGCCGTGCAGTCTCGGGTGAGCCAGTAAAGGCGATGCGCTCGACGTCTGGATGCGCCACCAGCGCCGCGCCGGCCTCTTCGCCGATCCCCTGCACTACGTTGATCACGCCCGGCGGCACGCCTGCCTCGAGTGCACAGTCGGCGAGGAGCGACGCGGTGAGCGGCGCCCACTCCGGCGGCTTGAGCACGACAGTATTGCCCGCAGCCAGCGCCGGGCCAATGCGCCACGTGGCTAGCATAAGCGGCGCATTCCAGGGTGTGATCACCGCCGTCACGCCAGCTGGGTCGTAGCACACGCGGTTGTGCGCATTGGCCGGTTGGGTGTCCCATTCAGCTGGGCGCAGGTTTTCGGCGTAGTCGGCGAAGAAGCGAATGTTATAGGCTGCGCGCCTCATCACGCGCAGGCGCATCGCCTCGAGCAGCGAGCCGTTATCGTGCGTTTCGACTAAGGCAAGGTCGTCGTTACGTCGCTCAATTGCGTCGGCGAGGCGGCGCAAAATGGGTCCGCGCCCGTGCGGCCCCAGCGCGGCCCATCCCGCGAAGGCAGCTTTGGCCGCAGCTACAGCCTGGTCCACTTCCGCTTCGCCGCCAGCGGCGACGTGGGCCAACACCGTCTGGTCAATCGGAGAAATGTCAATGAACCGCCTGGCTGAACCAACACGCTGGTTGTTGATGAAGTGATCAGTTTTGACAGCGATGCCGGCAACAATGGCCTGAGATGAGTCGGCCACAGAATACTCCAGATTGATAGATGTCTAACGATCTTGAATACTAGTCAAGTGGCGAATAAAGTCAAGCCGATCGTCGGTTGCGCTTTCTGTTCACACTTGTCTTGCGCGCGCGCGTAGCCGCGCGAGATGTGCCTTGAGGCGATTGAGGCTCGGCTGTGTCGTTGCGAGTGATGCCATCCACGACTTTGCGCAGCAAGCGGGCGATCTCGGCGCGCTCTTCGGGATCGAGCACGCTGGAGATTTCCTGTTCGCCGCGGTTGAAGCGCGGGAAGAGTTCCTTGATGAGCGCTTCGCCTGCAGGCGTGAGCGAGGCAGTGACTAGCCGGCCATCATCCGGCGATGATGCGCGCACGCACAGGCCGCGCCTTTCCAGCATGGTCAGGTTGCTGGTGATGGTCGGGCGAGACACGCCCTGCAACCGGGCGATGTCGCGCACTTCGGCCGGCCCCCACACCCATACAATGAACAAGGTCGAGAAGCCTGACCATGTCAACCGGTAGCTCCGGAGCACCGAGCGTTCGAGCTTGAGCTTCATTGCCATGGCCGCCCGCCAGATGTTGGAAGCGACGGCCAGAGCAGGATAGTCAATGGGCAGGCCGGAGATGCGGCGCATGATGTCGCGCTCCTCCGGCCGCAAGTCGTCACTCACGCGCACAACGAAGATTCTATCCGCCTAGCGGCGTGATGCTGAGTTCGGAGAGTGCCTGAATCCGAATGCGCGCGCAGTCCCGCGAATAGCGTGAGTGATGCGCGGATGCGCCTGCTTGAACAACCCCCGCCGATTCCAGTGTTGACAAATAGCGTAACTGCCCACCGCAATGCCTCCACACAGTGCAGAAAGCGTCGCGTGCGGCGTGCCAAGCGCGCCAGATCCTGCCGAAACCTAGCATAGCCCGCCTTAGCCGCAACGGTCTGTGACTTGCCCAGCGCAACCAGCTGTAATCCGTCACGGTAGTCTGAAGCGTTTAGGCACTGAAGCAGTGGCATGCGCCCGTGATGTTGCCCCAGTTAGCTACCGATTGATGATGGATGTGCAGATTGCGCCCGATGCATCGGAAGCTCTGATCGTCCCGTTTCAGCCACTCGTGACGCCTCTCCACTAGCTGACCAACCATATAATGGCAACATCCATCGTGCACATGCAGGGTTTGCCAGAGAAGTTCAGGCACCGCACAGCGCCGCCACACACGCTGCGCTTCTCTGCTACTCGCAGGCATAGGAACGCTTGCTTCGTCATGAAAGTAAAAGTGGAGGAGCAAACACATGAACAGGCTTGGAGCAGGAGCGGTGCTTGCACTCGGGGCACTTCTCCTCGTGGCGCCTACTGCGCAAGGCAGATTAGCGCTGGGCATGCGCGCTTCCGGCGCGATCTACGGCAGCCGCGTGGCTGCGCCTAGCCAACAGGCCGCATCGCTGAGCGGCGCTCAAACGCTTGCCCTCGGCGGATACCACACGTGCGCCTTGATGGAGGCAGGTGAGATCCTGTGTTGGGGCTACAACATCCATGGTCAGCTCGGCGATGGGGAGACGATCAGCGATCGCGCCAGACCGGGGAGAGTGGTGCAGCTTCGCGATGTGCGCGCTGCCGCCAGCGGCTGGTTTCACACCTGCGCCATCACACAGACAGGCGGGGTTCAATGTTGGGGGAACAACCTCGATGGTCAGCTCGGCAACGGCGGCAGGATAAGCAGCAATGCGCCCGTCGCCGTGCTCGGCCTGGATGGAGGGGTGCGCGCGCTCGCCGCCGGCGCCTATCACACCTGTGCCCTAATGGAGGATGGAGCCATCAAATGCTGGGGCGCAAACAGTTCCGGACAGCTGGGCAACGCGACGACCGACTCGAGCGACAGGCCTGTCGAAGTATCTCAACTCAGGCAGCCAGCTCAAGCGATCACCTCCGGCGAGCTGCACACCTGCGCCGTCGTGCAAGGCGGGGAAGTGTGGTGCTGGGGGAGCAACGACGCGGGGCAGCTGGGCAGCGACGGTGAAGAGAGCCTCACGCCTGTTAAGGTCGTCGGATTAAGTGGCGCCGCTCGGGCGATCAGCGCCGGCGCGCGCCACACCTGCGCGTTGCTAGACAGAGGCGCAGTTCAGTGCTGGGGCAACAATGCCAATGGCCAGCTGGGCAACGGCGAGACCGAAAGCAGCTCGAGGCCGGTGACCGTGCAAGGGCTGAGCAACGCCCGCGCCATCGCTGCCGGCGGATATCACACCTGCGCATTGACTGCAAACAACGACGTGCGCTGCTGGGGGGCAAATAACCTAGGGCAGATCGGCGACCGCACGACCGACGACCGCACGGTGCCGGTCGTCGTGCAAGATGTGAGCAACGCGCGCGCCATCGGCGCGGGCTTGTATCACACCTGCGCCGTGGCGCAGCGCGGCGAGATTCGCTGCTGGGGCTTGAACGACACCGGGCAGCTGGGCAACGGCGAGGCTGCAAAGGCGCTTGACCCTGTGAATGTCAGCGGTTTGACGAGTGCTGCGCGCGCCCTCGCTGCCGGCAGCGAACATACCTGCGCGCTGGCAGCCGACGGCGGCATGCGCTGCTGGGGCGCGAATCTCTTTGGGCAACTAGGGGACGGCAGCCAGCAGAACCGCGCGACGCCTGTCGCCGTGTCGGGCTTGAGCGGACGCGCGCGCGCCATCGTTGCGGGGGACAACCACACCTGCGCGCTCATGGAAGGCGGCGACGTGCTGTGTTGGGGACAAAACCAGTCCGGCCAGTTGGGCAATAACTCCACGGATAGCGCGCGCACTCCTGAGCGCGTGCTCAACCTATCTCGCGACGTGCAGAGCCTCGCTGCGGGCGGTCAGCACACCTGTGCCCTGACCGCCGCCGGCGGGGTGTTGTGCTGGGGAAGCAACCGCTACGGTCAGCTTGGCGACGGGACGACGACTGACCGGCTCGTGCCGTCATCCGTGCCCGGCCTGACCGGTAGTGTGCGCGCTGTGGCAGCAGGCGCGAGTCATACTTGTGCGCTCGTAACGAACGGCGTCCGCTGCTGGGGCAGCAATATCTTCGCTCAACTCGGCAACGGGCACACCGATGGATTCAGTCCGACGCCGGTGGACGTCATCGGTCTTGGAGCTGACGTTCAGGCGCTCTCCGCCGGCGATGGTTACACCTGTGCTCTGCTGCGTGGCGGCAGCCTGCGCTGCTGGGGGCTAAACGAGTTTGGTCAACTCGGTGATGGCACGCTGCTGATGCGCCTGGCGCCCGTCCAAGTCCGGCGGTTGAGCGGCAGCGCGCAGGCAGTCTCGGCAAGCGGTGCGCGCCATGCCTGCGCCGTCGTCTCCGGCGGCGTGGCCTGCTGGGGCAGCAATAATGAAGGTCAACTCGGCGTCCGGCGAGTCGCGCAGAGCAGCACCCCTGTCCTCATAGCGGGTTTGAGCAACGTGCAGTCCGTAGCGGTGGGGCAATATCACACATGCGCCCTGACTCGCACAGGGGGCGTTCAGTGTTGGGGGCTAAACGGCAGTGGACAAGTCGGCAACGGCGCGCCGGGCTACCGCGCACAGCCTGTGAGCGTCATCCGATAGGACAAGTAGAACGAGAGGAGTGTTTGCGAACATGAACCGCTCCATAAGGTTGTTTGCCGTGCTCGCCTTTGGCATGAGCCTGGCCGTTGCGCTTCCCGCTCATGGCAAGTCCACTGGCGAGGTCGCGCGCCAATCCATACCCTCCGTCTTAAGCGCCCGCACCCTCGCGCTCGGCGCAAATCACACCTGCGCCATCACTCTCCAGGGCGGTGTGAAGTGTTGGGGAAGCAACAATCAAGGTCAACTTGGAGACGGCACGCAGGAGGACCGCGCCGCGCCCGTAGATGTGCGCGGCTTGCGCAGCGGCGTCCGCGCGATCACCGCGGGCGCTGCCCACACGTGCGCTCTGATGGATAACGGCAGCGTGAAATGCTGGGGCGCCTGGGCGCCGAGCCGCGTCGAAGCTGAGCGGCGCAGCAGCACTACGCCCGTAGACATCCCTGATCTGGACAAAGGCGTAATGGCCATCGCAGCAGGTGGAGAACACACCTGCGCGCTGACCCGCGACGGCAGCGTGCTGTGTTGGGGTGAGAACTACGCAGGCCAGCTTGGAATTGGCCGACTGTTCGGTAGCTATGCCAGGCCAACCAGGGTGAAAGAGCTAGGCGGCATCGTGCAGGCCGTCGCAGCCGGAAGAAGTCACACCTGCGCGCTGCTGCAGAGCGGCGAGCTTGAGTGCTGGGGCGATAACAACGATGGTCAGCTTGGCCTGGAGATGGTGTCAACGGGAGGCATGGTGTCGCCCCAGCGCGTGCGGGCGCTGCGCGGCAAAGCCGTCGCCGTCACTGCTGGGGCACAACACACTTGTGCCCTCACCGATCGCGGCGAGGTCTTCTGCTGGGGCAACAATGAAGAAGGCCAACTCGGTGATGTCACCCTCATGCGGCAGGGCGCGATCTCACGGGTGATTGGGCTACCGAGACCCGCGCGGCAGCTTTCCGCGGGTGACTGGCACACATGCGCGGTATTGACCGACGGCAGCGCCGTCTGCTGGGGCGAAGGCGACTTCGGAAAGCTGGGCGATGGTACGTCATGGCTCAACAGTGCCGTTCCCGTCGCCGTGTCCGGGCTGAACGGAGGCCTGCGCGAGGTGGCCTCAGGCGGCCATCACACCTGTGCAGTGCTCAGTAACAATCAAGTGCTGTGTTGGGGGTCGAACCTCGACGGTCAACTCGGCACGCGCCGGTCCGGTCAAAGTCGCGCACCCACTAATGTCGTCGGGCTGACGAGCGCCGCTCAAGTCGCCGCCGGGGGATCCTTCACCTGTGCGCTCACCCAAGCAGACAGCGTGCGCTGTTGGGGCGCCAACTTCTCCGGCCAGCTCGGCAATGCCGGCACAACCGATAGCGCGACCCCGGTGGATGTCGTTGGCTTGAGCGCAGGCGCGCGCGCCGTAGATGTAGGCCCGAACCACGCCTGCGCGATCACGGCGGGCGGCGGCGTGCGCTGTTGGGGCTACAACTGGGCAGGGCAGCTTGGCGACGGCACGACCGATAACCGAAGCCAGCCGGTCAGCGTGCAAGGGTTGACCGGCGTGCGCGCGGTGTCCGTCGGCGCGGTGCATACTTGCGCCTTGCTCGAAGCAGGCAACGTGCGCTGCTGGGGCAGCAATGAGTATGGACAGCTCGGTGAGGATGCGGTTACGCAGCGCCGAACCCCTGTCGCCGATGTGCGGCTGGAGGGCAGCGCACGCGCGATCGCTGCCGGCGACAACCACACCTGTGCGCTGATGACGAACGGCAAGGTGAAGTGCTGGGGCTACAACGGCCGAGGTCAGCTCGGCAACGGCAGCACGATCACGAGATCTGTAACCCCTGTGGAAGTCCAAGGCCTCGACGGCGAGGTTGTCGCGATCGGTGCCTCAACACACACATGCGCCCTGATGCGCGACGGCAGCATGCGCTGTTGGGGGGACAATCTTTACGGTGCGCTCGGCGACGGGACGCGCTTGGACGCGCAGACGCCCGTGCGCGTCCAAGGATTAAGCGGCAAAGCGCGCGCCATGGCGCTGGGAGGCTTCTTCACCTGCGCCCTGCTGGAGAACGGCAGCGTGCAGTGCTGGGGGAGCGACCTGTATGGACAGCTGGGCAAGGCCGCGGCGGTGCAGCAAAACACCCAGCCGGTTGCGATCCAAGGGCTGGCAGGAACGGCGCAATCCATCTCAGCAGGCGATGATCACGTCTGCGCGGTTCTGAGCAGCGGCGCAGTGCAATGCTGGGGAAGGAACTTCTACGGCGAGCTCGGGAATGGCACGTCCGGATATCACACGGTACCTGTAGAAGTCGCATCGCAGTGAGCCCTGCGAGGACGGATGAGATCGGCACACTGCCGAGCCTGCCGGCGCGACGGCTGCCGGCAGGGCGCATCGCGACTCTGGTTGACCCAATTTTCTGAAGTGCTCCCCGCAAAAAGACCTGCGCGATCGGTAACCCTCCATGCAATCAAGTTGCCCGGAGTTTCATCGGGGGCATATCGTTGGGGCATCCGGCGCGGCAAGCACAGGCGCGCGGCAGATAGGTTCGGCGCGATGCCCTCATCGAGCATTCGTTCTTAAGGAGCGGTGCAATGTCGCATTCCCATGCTCAATCTACCCAACTGACCTGCCCGCACTGCAACCGGCCCTTCGACGCCGAAATTTGGCTCATCGTGGATGCCGCCGAGCGCCCCGATCTATTCGATAAGGTCAAACAGGGCAAGCTATACGACCTCACCTGCCCCACTGCGGTTTCGTCGAACAGGCGGATGCCCCGTTCCTGCTCTACCTAGATATTCCTCTCCCCCTGGGAGAGGGGTCGGGGGTAAGGGTACTCTTCTCTCTCGCCCAACACACCTCTGCCAAACAGGACGGAGAAGCTGCCCGCGGAGCTGGTCGCGCGCCTGCTCGAGAGCCTGGGCGAGGCCTAGCAGGACGAGTGGCTAGTGCAAATGCTGGTCATTCCGCTCCCTGGGCTGCCTGCCGCTTTGAGCGACGATCCTGAAGCCGCCTTGCGCCAAATGGCTGAACAGGCTGCCGCTGCCTTGGAGCAATTGCGCCACGAGCAACCGGAAACGTATGCCCGACTAGAACCATCTGCCTACCAATTCTTTGAGGGTGCTCGCCTGTTCCAAACCATGCAGGAATTTCTCCAGGCCGAGACCTGGGCCGAATCACAACGCATTCTCGAGCAACACCCTGAGCTTCTGGAAGAACGCGCTGAAGCTCTGCTAGAGCGGCTCATCCGGGCTGCCCGCATACACGGGCATGAAAACGCCGCGAAGCTGTTGGACGAGCATCGCGCTATCTTGCGCCGCTGCCGTGAGATAGGAATCCTGCGTGCCTTTGCGGAGAAGATGCGCTCGCCGGAAGGCTGGCCAGCGCCGAAGTGGCCGGACTGACCCCTGGGCAGTTGACCCTGCCCGAAATCTTCGCCCTGCGCCTGGAATGTCCTCGCTTGGCCGTGCTTTCGGCCTGTGAAACCAGATCAGGAGTAAGCCAGTCCCCAGCGGTTTGGTTGACACAGAGACGCGACCGCATGAAAATGACCGCGCGATTTCTAGAAGAGGTGGAGAGAAGTCCGCAGCTCGGTTGCATCGCTGTTCGCCATTTCTGCCTTTTAACCCGCTTGCTTGCTGAAGCTATGCTGCGCCAAGTTTAAGTATGAAGTGCATTTGTTTGCTCCGTTGGCTCGCCGGCGCCCTCGTCATGGCATGGCTGGTCGGTGCCACTCCGGCACGCGCGCAGAACCAGCCACCGCCCTCTCAACCTGTGCCAACACCTAAGCCAGTCCCTCCTCCGGCGCGCAAGATCGTCCTGCCCCCTAGCACGTTCAACATTGCCTTACTGGGCGTAGACACCCGGCCGGGCCGCGGGATGATGAATACCGATGTCATCATCATCGCCAGCGTCAACCCCGACGTGCCGATCGTCACCTTGCTCTCGATTCCACGCGACACCCCGGTTTACATCCCCGGCGTCGGCGTGCACAAGGTCAATCAAGCCTACGCCATTGGCGGCCCCGATCTGTTCAAAGAGACCATCCGCTACAACTTCGGTTTGGATATTGCCAACTACGCGATGGTCAACTTCACCGGTCTGGTGCGTGCCGTGGATGCGCTGGGCGGGGTGGACGTGATTGCCACCTGCCCGATTCAACACAGCTTCCCGCGCGATCCTTATTACATGGGCGGCAGCATCGTCGCCAGAGACTATGTGGATACCTTTACCGGCGAGGTGTGGCCGGCTGGCTCGCGCGTGCCGCTGCTGCGCCTAGACCTGCCCAAGCCCGGTGTGTATCGCCTGAACGGATTACAAGCGCTGGCCTACGTGCGGGCGCGCTACAACATCCCCGGCGGCGACTTAGATCGCGGTCGGCGTGAGCAGCGTTTGGTGCGCGCCTTGTTGGCCAAGGCCCGCCAGGTCGGCTCGCTCACCAAGCTCACCCAGCTATACAACGCCGTGCGCGACTACGTGGAGACCGACTTGACGTTGGAGAGCATTCTGCGCTATGCGCTGATGGCCGATAAGATCGGTGATGCCGTCGTGCGCAGCCGTTACCTAGTCGGCTATGACGCGGCCGGCGCGGCGCTGGAGGGTGCACCGACGAGATCGAGTAGCCGCTTGGAATACATCCAGAAGGCGCTGAGCGTCGCACTCAACCAGCGCATCAACGACGGCATCCCGATCGAAGTGCTGGACGGCGTTGGCGATCCGGGCTTCGTGCTGGCGGCTGCCGATCGCTTGAAGGAATTGGGCTTCGTGGTCACGGCCATCAAGCCGGCCGGGCAGCCCTACGCGCACACGATTGTGATTGACCACACGACGACACAGAAAGGCAGCGCGCTGCCGCTCCTGCTGCGCACGTTCGGCATTAAACAGAGGAACGTCGTCCCCCAGCCGAACTCGGATGGGCCGCGCTTTACGGTTATCGTCGGTGCGGACTTCAACCCTTGCTACTACGCCAAGTCCCTGTCGGCGGCGGGCAGCCAGCCGGTCAAGCCGCAAGAGCCGCCCTTAGAAGCGACGCTGCCGTCTCTAGAGACCTCGGTTGTCGTCACCGACACGGCGCATATCGAGCAAGCCGTGGCCGAGTCGCTCAATCAGACAGCCGTCGTAGTCACGGCCACGGCGTTGCTGGAATCCGCAGCTTCTGCTGCAGCCCCATTAGCCTCGCCGGAGGTCTTGCGGCCTACCTTCTCGGTGCCCTTGGGAGATGTCGTTAACGTCCGCAGCGCACCCACTTTGCGCTCGCGCACGCTAGGTCGGCTGCGCGGTGGATTCACTAGCGAGATCCTCGGCCGCAGCGTGGACGGCAACTGGCTCCAGTTTCAGATGCCGCGCAGTGGTCGCCTGGCCTGGGTGAACAAGAACGTCGTTCACATCGAAGGCTACTTCCAGGAAGTAGCTGTGAAAGATGAGAGCCAGTTGCCGCCTGACCCCGACGTGCCGCGCATCGTCGTCCCGGCGGGCAGCGTAGTGAACGTGCGCGGCGGCCCCGGCCTGAGCTTCAAAGTGATAGGCCGCATGCGCGCGCGCCAATCGGCGCCAATCATCGGGCGCAGCAACGATGGCGCATGGTGGCAGATCGAGTTCGCCGGGCAACCGGCATGGATCGCGGCGCGTTACGTGCGCGTTACCGGCAACGTCGGCACTGTGCCAAAGGCGGGATGACGAACGCGACGAAGCCCTTTTAGTGCAGGGTGAAATCCGTCTCCGCGGTGAGCTCCCTCACGAACGCAGCGATGAGCTTTGCGGCGCTTTCAACGTCGCTCAGCGCGATCATCTCATTCGGTGAGTGCATGTAACGATTGGGAATGGAGATGATGCCGGTCGCCACGCCGCCGCGCGAGAGGTGAATGGCGTCGGCGTCGGTGCCGGTGCCGCGTGGGCTGGCTTCTACGACGTAAGGGATGCTCTCGCGCTCCGCTAGGCCGATCAGCATGTCGAACACGACAGGGCTGCCCGCCGACCCGCGCGAAATGACCGGCCCGCCGCCCAGCTTCACATCGCCGGAGCGCCGCTTGCTCGCGTCCGGATGATCGGTGGCGTGCGTCACATCCACGACGATGGCTGCCTGAGGGGCGAACGCAAAGGCCGAGGTGTATGCGCCGGCGAAGGTGATCTCTTCCTGCACCGTGGCGACTGCGGCGACCGTCGCGACCGGCCGAGCCTGAGCCAGCAGCCGCAGCGCCTCCAGCACAGTGAACGCGCCGATGCGGTTGTCAATGCTGCGCGAGACGATGCGCCCGTTGGGGAAGTCATAGACAGGTGCATCAATCACGCCGGTTGTGCCCACCCGCACGCGCGTCAGCGCCTCGTCGCGGTTCTTCGCGCCGATGTCAATCCATAGGTCCTCGATCTTGCTAGCTTTGTCGCGCTCTTCCGGCTTCATGAGGTGGATAGCCTTCTTGCCGATCACGCCGATCACATCGCCTTGCTTGCCGAGCAAGCGTATGCGCTGGCCAACCAACACCTGGGCATCCCAGCCGCCGATCGGCGCGAACCACAAATAGCCCTCGTCATCCACGTGGGTGATCATCAAGCCGATCTCGTCAATGTGACCGGCCAGCAGCACGCGCGGCGCACCCGGCGCGCCGTTGAGCACGGCGTAGGAATTGCCCCGCACGTCGGCACGCACGTCATCGGCGAAGGTCTTCGCCTCCTCCCGCCAGATGCGCGCCGGGCCGGCTTCGTCTCCCGATGGACCGGGCGCGCTCAGCAGTCGCTTGAGAAATGCAACGGAGTGCTCGTTCATATCGCGCGGATTATCCACGATGCTCGGCATGTGGCACGTTAAAATCGCGTCTGTGGGCAGGAGAGTCCTGACCGTGATCACGTGTGCCTTGTTGATCGGCTGCGCGCCGGTTCAGCCTGCTGCCTCGCCGCCATCGCGGCCTGCGCCGCCAGTCTTCGGGCAGTTCGATCCGAGCACGACGCGCGACATTGACGTGGACGCGCTGCCGGTGTTGCCGGAGATCACGCCGGCGCTGGCAGAGTCGCTGCGCGCGATTTACCGCGACGGCCTCGCCAAAGGCAACAACCCGCGCGTGTTCGCCAAGCTGGGCGACTGCATGACCGAGAATGAGTATTTCTTGGTTCCGCTCAGCGCCGGGCGTTATGAGCTGGGCGACTATGCGGCGCTGAAGCCGACACTTGAGCATTTCTTGGGCGTTCCGACGCGCGCTAACGGCGGCCGACCGTGGGACAAGGATTCGTTCGCTACCGTCGGCCTAGCCTCGGCCGGCGGCTTCAACGTGGCTGGCCCGCTCGATCCAACCTGGTCTAATCCCGAATGGTGCGCCGCCGACGAATCGCCGCTCCAATGTGAGCTGCGCGTCTCCAAGCCGGCCTTCGCCGTCGTCATGTTCGGCACGAACGACGTCAACACCACCGACCTGGCGACCTACGACTTCTACCTGCGCACCATCATCAGTCAGACGCTGGATGCCGGCGTGATCCCGATCTTGAATACCTTCCCAACGCGACCGGAGAACCCGGACAAGACCCGCCAACTCAACCAGATCGTGGCCAAGGTGGCCCAGGACTACGGCATCCCCTTAGTGAACCTGAATCGCGCGTTGGCTGCGCTGCCTAACCAGGGGGTAGATCCCAAAGACACCACCCACCTGACCGTGCCGCCGGATGGCCGCGTAGATATTTTTTCGGGCGAACACCTGCGCTATGGCTTCACCGTGCGCAACCTGGTGACGCTGCAGGCTCTAGATTTAGTGCTGAAGACGGTCAAGTAGACCTATAGCCGCACATCCGCCACTCGCCGCCTTCTTGAACCACTTTGAACTGACGCTCGGCTAGGTCGAACTCGCGGCGTTCGCCGTCGTAGTTAGTGACGATTTTGCCGTTACAGGCGACGAACGCCGTGTTGCCCTCGGTTGCGGCGGTGCGACAGGCCAGCGCATCTAGGGCCGGGCTGCGCCCTTTGATCGAGGTTGCTTCTAAGCGCGCGCTCGGCTCCCACGCTGCGCACGACAGCGTGATCATGCGGTCTACATCGCCCTTCACGCGCGCCTGCAGATAGGCTTCGATGCGCTGAGCCGGGTCGCCGGCCGGCGCGTCGCCACAGGCGACCAGCGCGATGCTCAGCCCAATGGTTGCCATCAACGTCAACGTCTTGCTCGCCTTGCGCATGGCGCGCATGGTATCACCATCGGCACGCTTCGATACAATGCGCGCCGATGCAGCGTCGTTCACGCGCGCCATCCTCGGTTGTCGCCGCGCTTTTCGCCCTGCTAGCGCTGATTGGCTTGGCGCTGATTGTGGTCGGCCTTGAACGTGGCGCGCCTGCGCCCGCGCCGGTCGGCAACATCGCGGTAACCATCTACCCGACGCGGCCGCTGCCAACGGCCGTGCCCCCACCGCAGGTCGCCGCGCCCACCGAGGCGCCGACTGCCGCCCCGACGCCCACTCCCCGTGTGACCCAGTATGTGGTGCAGCCGAACGACACGCTGTGGGACATCGCCATTCGCTTCGGCTTCGCCACGCTCGACCCAATCATCGCGGCCAACCCGGGCATCAACCCCGACTTCCTCTCGCTCGGCCAAGTCATCAACATCCCCGGCGCCGACTTTGTGCCGCCGCCTCGCCCGCGGCCGACCGCTGCGCCGGTTCAGCCGCCGCAGCCGGCTGCGCCGAGCTACTTTGTGATGGGCCGCGTGTTGCCCGATGCAGGCGGTCTGCGCCTGCGCGCCGGCCCAAGCTACGAGAGCAGCGTCATCACTCGGCTTGGGCCTAATACCGAGTTGAAGATCCTCGGCCAGGTGGCCGGGCAGAGTTGGTTGAAGGTGATCACGCCGAACGGCACCGAGGGCTATGTGGACGCGCGCTATGTGAGCATCGGTGGTGCGACGGTGCTACCGACGTCGCCCGTCCCGGCTACCCCGGCCGCCGAGCCGGCCTCGGCAACCGGAGTAGCCGGCCCGCTCGAATATCCATACCTCTCCGACATCTCGCCGCGCGTGCATCAGATCTTTCGGCTCGGCCAGGCGCGCGGCAACCGCCCCAACGCTTTCTCGGTCGTCGGCGACAGCAACTCGCAGCACCCGGCCTTCCTCAAGCCGTTCGATTGGGGCAACTACAACCTAGGCAGCTATGCCTACCTACAACCTACGGTGGATTTCTTTCGCGGCTCGTTCGCCCACGACAGCCCGGCGGCAGTCGGCGGCTTCAACACGGCGAAGGTGCTTGACCCGGCCCATGCGCCGGCCTACTGCAACGGCCAGTCGCCGTTGGAGTGCGAATACAACCGCACTCGTCCCAGCATCGCGCTCATTCTGCTCGGCACGGGCGACCAGCACAACTGGCAGAACTTCGAGAGCAACTATCGCCGCATCATCGAAATCTCAATCAACATGGGCGTAATCCCGGTGCTCATCACGAAAGCCGACGACCTGGAATCGCGCGACAGCAACGCGCCCTACGGTTACATCAACGGCAAAATTGCCCAACTGGCCAGCGAGTATCAGGTGCCGCTGCTGAACCTGCGCCAGGTGGTGCAGCGCCTGCCTAATGGAGGCACGATTGGCGATGGCTTTCACTACAACTTTCCCGCCGACAACCGCAGCGCATGGTTTACGCCGGACTATCTTCAGTATGGCTACAACCAACGCAACCTGACTGCGCTGCAAGTGCTGGACGTGCTGCGACGCAGGGTAATCCAACCGGGGACGTAGGGAGCGCGCTGCAGCGCGTCAGATCACGCGCACGCGCAGCGACTTCAGGCCATGGAAGTGATAGGCGTTGCGATACTCCGGCTGCTCAACCAGCTCCAGGCCGGGGATGCGCCGCGCCAATGTGCCGAGCGCAATATCCAGCTCCAGCCGCGCCAGGGGCGCGCCCACGCAGAAGTGGATGCCACCGCCGAACGAAACGTGCGGGTTGTCGGCTCGCCCGATGTCCAACGTGTTCGGATCGCGGAAGCGTTGTGGGTCGCGGTTGGCGGCGCCGAGCAAGAGCGCGATCGTATCGCCGAACTTAAAAGCGTGCCCGTTCCAACTTAGGTCGTCCAGAACCCAGCGCGTGAATAGGTGCAGCGGCGTGTCGAAGCGCATCAACTCCTCGGCGGCGGAGCGGCTCAGCGATGGATCGGCAACGAGCCTCTCCCACTGGTCGCGGTGGGTTAGCAAGGCGAACACGCCGTTGCCGATCACGTTCACGGTGGCTTCGTGGCCGGCGTTCAGCAGTTGCATGCAGCCGGAGATCAGCTCGTGTTCGGTCAGCCGGTTGCCCTGGTCTTCGGCCTCGATCAGGCGGGTGATCAGGTCGTCGGTGGGGTTGCGCCGCCGCGCTTGCACCAGCTCGCTGAGGTAGGCATAGAACTCCTGTGTGGCCTGCACGGCCCGACGCTCTTGTTCGGGAGTGTGGCCCAGCTCATACATGGCGACCATCGCGTGCGACCAGCGCAACAGGTGATCGCTCATCTCCACCGGCACGCCCAACATGTTGGCAATGGTGACCACGGGGATCGGCGTGGCGTAGGCCGGCAGCAGATCTGCCTCGCCCTGGGCGAGCATCGTGTCAATCAGTTGGTCGCACAGCGCCTGAATCTGGGGGCGCAGGTTCTCGATCTGCCGAGCCATGAACGCTTTTTGCACCAGCCCGCGCAGCCGAGTGTGATCCGGCGGCTCCATCTGGATCATGGTGGCGTTGTCCACGTCGTAGAACGGTTTGAGTTCCTCAGGGATGGGCGGCCAGCCCAGTTCTTCGCGCGTGCGCAGGTGCGTGATCTGCCGGCCGAAGCGCCGGTCGCGCAGCAGGGCGTTCACGTCTTCCCAGCGGGCGAAGCACCATAGGTCGAAGTCTTCCCAGTAGAACGGCTGCGGCAGTTGGCGCAGGGCGTCGTAGTACGGATAAGGGTCGTTATAGAAGTGTGGGTCGCGCGGATTCAACCGGATGTTTCGACCGCGTATCTCCATGTGCAGCATGGTTC
>JANWVF010000106.1 GCA_025056965.1 Thermoflexales bacterium
GGAGTAATAGTCACCCCAAAACTCAAGGGGGACAGTTCGTGCAATATAGAATTCGCGGGCGGGTATCCGATTCTTCCCCGCTCATCTCATGACAATCGGAGAAGGCAAGTTGCGCCCTGCCTCGCAGGTGCCGCGCCGTTCCCTCGCCCGCTCGGCTACCATCGTTGCCGGGTTCTACGTGCTCAGCAATATCGCCGGCTTCTTAGCGCGCTTGCTCATCAACGCTCGCTTCGGCGCCGGCGCCGAGCAGGATGCCTTTCGGGCCGCGTTCGTCATCCCGGACCTCATGTTCAACGTGCTGGCTGGTGGCGCGTTGGCCTCGGCGTTCATCCCGGTCTATGTGGGGCGGCTGGGCAAGGGCGAAGTGGACGCCGCCTGGCAGCTGGCGCGAGCGGTGATCGTGATTGTGTTTGCCGTGCTGGCGGTGCTGGCGCTGATCGCCGCGGCATGCGCGCCCGTGCTGATTCAGCACGTGGTCGCGCGGCAGTTCGCCCCAGCGCAGGTAGCACTCACCGCCTCGCTGATGCGCATTATGTTGATCGCAACGGTGATCTTCGGCATCAGCGGCCTGCTAATGGGCATGCTGCAGTCGAACGATGCCTTCCTGGCGCCGGCCGTCGCGCCCAGCCTGTATCAGCTCGGCATAATCCTAGGTGCCACCGCGCTGAGCGGTCTGGGTATTCACGGCCTGGCGGTCGGCGTGGTGCTCGGCGCGCTGATGCACCTAGGCGTCCAGCTGCCGTCGCTGTGGGAGATTCGCTCGCCCTTATCCCGCTTGCCGCATCCTCGCCTGCCGATTCGCGACGATCTGCGCCAGATCATGAAGCTGATGCCGCCGCGCATGCTAGGCCTAGGCGCGGTGCAGGTCAACACGCTGGTGAACACCACGCTGGCTTCGGGCATTCAGGGCGGCGTGTCGGCGTTCAACAATGCGTTCGCCATCATGGTTTTGCCCATCGCCGTGATTGGCCAGGCCATTGGCACGGCGCTCTTCCCGGCGATCAGCGCACACGCCGCGCGAGGCGAACGCACCCAGTTCGCGGTAGCCTTCAATCGCGCGCTTAACGCGGTCATTGCGCTCAGCCTGCCGGCGGCCGTCGGGCTAATCATCCTGGGTCAACCGCTGATTCGCCTACTGTTCGAGCGCGGCGCATTCGACGCGCGCTCCACCGAATGGGTGGCATTCGCGCTGGCGCTGCTGGCAATAGGGCTGCCGGCGCACGCGGCACTCGAGCTGGTCACGCGAGCGTTCTATGCGCTGAAGGATAGCATTCGACCGGCGGCGTTGGCGGTCTTCAGCGTGATCGTGAACATCGCGCTGAGCGTGGCGTTGTATCCGGCATTCGCGCGCGCCGGCTGGCTGCCGTTCGGCGGGTTAGCGCTGGCCAACGCCATCGCCACGATCCTCGAAACGCTGATCCTCTACGCGATGCTCGTTCGCCGCGCAGATGGCCTGGCGCCGCGCGCAGCATGGATCGCGTTCGGCAAGCATGGGCTAGCAGCGGTAATGATGGGCGTCGTCCTGTGGGGATGGCTGCAGCTGGTCGGCGATGACGCCGCAGCGACGGTCGCCGCGCTACCAATCGGCGTATCGGCGTATTTGGGCGCCGCCCTGCTGCTGCGCAGCGAGGAAGCGTGGCTGGCAGCGGCGATCGTGCGTCGGCGGCTCAAGCGATGACCGATGGCTCACGCGCGCTGAACAGGAAACGACCGCCGGCGCACCATTCAACTCATCGCCTCAACTCATCGCCCCAATGGACGGTGGAAGACACGCGCGCATCACTGAGTATTGGCGTCCTTCATCCGTTGTCGGTCGTCCCTCCGGCCTGCAGTGCTTGTGCCAAGTCCCCGATCAGGTCGTCTACGTGCTCGATGCCGACGGACAAGCGAATGAGCGCAGGGTTGACTTCGAGCGGCGAGTTGGCCACACTCGTATGGGTCATGGCGGCCGGCACCTCAATCAACGACTCAACCCCGCCGAGCGACTCGGCCAACGCGAAGAGTTGAGTGGCCTCGGCGACGCGGCGCGCCTCCTCTGCCCCACCCTTGACGATGAAAGAGATCATGCCGCCAAACGCGCGCATCTGACGCCGGGCGATCGCATGCTGAGGATGCGACGGCAGGCCGGGATACATCACCCGTGCCACCCTAGGATGCGCCTCTAGCCAGGCCGCGATCCTCATGGCGTTGGCACTATGGCGTTCCATGCGCACGTGCAGAGTCTTGATGCCGCGCAGGACGAGGAAGCAGTCCAATGGCCCGGGCACTGCGCCGACGGCATTCTGTAGGAACTTCAGGCGCGCGAACGTCGCGTCGTCGTTCAGGACGACCAAGCCGTTCACCACGTCGCTGTGCCCGCCGAGATACTTGGTGGCGCTGTGCACCACGATATCCGCGCCGAGCGCGAGCGGCCGTTGCAAATACGGCGAGGCAAAAGTGTTGTCCACGACAATCCATATGCTCCGATCTACACCATCGCGCAGACGGGCGATCGCTGCGATGTCGGCCACCTTCAGCAGCGGATTAGTCGGCGTCTCGATCCAGATCATGCGCGTGTTGGGTCGAAGGGCGGCGCGCACGGCGTCCAGGTCGCCCATCTCGACGAACGAAGCTTGCACGCCGTAGTCCTCGTAAACTCTTGTGAAGATGCGATAGGTGCCGCCGTATACGTCGTTGCTGGCCAGCACATGGTCGCCGGGCTTGAGCAGACGAAGCAAACAGTCAATGGCCGCCATGCCGGAAGCGAATGCCAAGCCGTGCCGGCCGCCCTCCAGCGCGGCGATGCAGTCCTGCAGCGCCGTGCGCGTGGGGTTGGCCGTGCGGGCGTAGTCGTAGGCCGCCTCGCCCATCTTCTTCTGCACGTAGGTCGAAGTCTGGTATATCGGCGTCATCACGGCGCCGTAGGCGGGGTCGGGCGGCTGTCCGGCGTGAATGGCGAGGGTCTCGAAGTTCATGCGGCGTATTGTAGGCGCGACCTCGGCGGCGCTGTTGTCGGCGGTTCATTCCGGTGGCCGGCTGCGCCCGTTGGGCGTGCGTTCAAAACGTCCGGGCCGCTGCGCGTTCGCAGCAGTGCTGGGTTCCGCTCATCGCCAGCGCTTCACCACGTGTTCATCCCACTTGCCCTCTTCGGCCAGCACCAACTCAAAGCCCAAGCGCCTTACCCAGAACTCGCGAATAGGCACGACGAGTTGCGGGTCGGTGAACTTCATCTTCTTGACGATGTTGCCCCGCCAGCCCCGCTTCAACAGCCAGCGCTCGAAGGCTGCGAACATCGTCGCGTCCAGGCCGGCGGCGCGCAGCGCATCGTTGACGCGGAAGACGGTGATCTCTAGCCCGCGCTTTGCGGATGGGTCGGGCTTGAGCTGGTGCATGCCGATGATGGTCTGCCCCACACCCTCGAAGCCGACCAACCGGCCGATGTCGCGTTGCCTGTCGCGGATCGCAACCGTCCAGGGTGAGACGCCGCGCTCGGAGATGCCGAAGGCCAACTCGTCGAAGTTAATGGCGGCCTCGATTGCGCCGACGTGGGTGACCTGGGAGAAAAACACTTCACGTGCCATGCGTGCAATGTTTGAGATCATAGGCCCAAATCGCCAAATCCACCTCTTGCACCGGCCAGCCCAGCTCAGCCGCAAGGCGTTTCACCTCGCGCAGATACCGCTTGTAATCGAGGATCGAGAAGCTTCTTTTCTCTTCGCCGAAGACCTGTCGCCACCCGCGGAAATCAACCACGGCATACTTTTCGGGCAGCACCAGGGCAAGGACAGCCGACGCCACGGGCACGCCCACGCCGCGCATGCTGCATAGTATGCCTATTCGCAGCTCGGTCTCACAGTCTTCGTCGGGATGAGTAATCGCGAATGCGGCGCCGGTGACTATGCGGATGACATCTTCTGTATAGGCACCTCGCATCGCCCTCTGCCTGTCGTATTGACCGCGCAGCTTCCAGCGCAGGATCTCGTCAAACTCCTCGGGCAACAAGTAGAACGGATGGCGCTCGGCGCGCAGGTGAGCAAACTTGGCCTTGAGGCGCTCGGTGAGGCCGTGGTCATCGCTGGCGGTGCGATATGGGATGAGTTGTGCTGACTGAATCATCCTTGGCGAGCCCAAAACGGATCGAACAGTTTCCAGCTTTCCGTCGTTATTTGGTTACTTCCTCTCCAAAGAGAAATCCCTGTTGGGTATCTTCTGGGTATCCTGCAATCTGTCGTTTGGCAAGCAACTTGGCTATAGCGCATCCCCTTCCCAGAAACTGTGCAAGCGCCATCAGATCGAGCGAGTTGAGAATCTGAGCGGTGATCGGTCGTTTTGCATCCCAGAAAACCAGAGACGACCAGAACTCTTTGGCAGGGTTAGACATGACGAGTTCATACAACAGATGACTTTCTTCCTCAGACCAACATGGGAACAAGTAACCGGTGTCGTCAAGCATCACCGGGCGTCCCTGAAAGGGCGGCACGCGAACGAATTCAAGCTTCTTGTGCAAGCCGGAAATAGCGACCTTCCATGGAGCGAAAGAATACGGTCCGACCCCAAAGACCGAGAAAGGTGGACGGTTCCTGTACACCGAACTCCTGCGCTTTCTTAGGAGAGGAGCATGCGCAGTCAAGTAATTCCACAGCTTGGGAGCGTCCACCCGAAGGCGAGCAGGGTCGTCATTCATTGTCCGCTGCGGCACGATCATCCACAGTCGCGGTGACCTCTGGCGTATGAGATCAGAACTCTTCAGCAAGGGGAAGATCTTGTCAGATTCAATCTCAACAGCTTGCCCTAGCCCATTTACAAGATTCTCATCTTTAGCACGCAGCTCAAAGACCTCCTGGCAGTCGTGCTTTATGCCCGACCGCCATCCCCGGAAGCCCGATGCGAGGAGTCTTCGCCACTTCCGATACAACGCGATATCTGCGACGAGGATTCCATCCTGCAGACCAAACGTGCGATCAGGACGATTTGCATGGAGCGAGGCGAAGACTTGAGATTCCTGGCTACGGCCGCCGGAATCACTCCGCGCTAACAGGAAGCAAGCATCAACCGAAGCACTGAAGTAACCTCGCGTATTGAGAATATAGATTGCCGCCGGTCCGATGCGCAGCCCTTTCTGCCAGGCATAAGCGAGAACCTTGCGCGCTACTGTTGTCTTGCACAGCACTGCCAGCAGGCCATGTTTGCGATCGAGCCATTCAATGCTCTTCCTGAGCATCCATTCCGAAATATCGAAATTGCTCTTGCCGGTAAGCGCGTCAATGCCCCGAAGACGATCAAGATTAGATTTGATCGGGAGGTTATCGCTGCCCAAAACGCCTAGCGCCGCATTCGTCACCCAGGGAGGATTGCCTATCACAAGCACCGGTTCAGGCAACCCATCAACTACCTCAGCCCAGTTAGTCAGGAAGAAATTAGCCTGACGAATCTCAACCGATGCTTGAGTAGGTATACCAGCAACTGCTTGTCTTGCCTGTGCCAGATGTTGCAGGTTGATGTCGAAGCCAAGTGCGCGCTGCACGCTTGGAAAGATTTCCAAGGACGCCACCAAGAAGGATCCTGTCCCGCAAGTCGGCTCAAGCACAGACGCAGGAGCGAATCCAGTTCGAGCGATGAGTGCGCAGACTTCCCTGGCCAGGCCAATCGGCGTTTGAAAGTCTCCGAATTCATCAGGACGCTTCATTCTGATTGCTCTCTCGCAGTCGCTCAATACCTGGGATCTCACCGGCTGCCTCGATCACTCGACCGTATTGCAGACGCCACTGGAGGGCATTCGAGATGGTCAGATAGCCAACTTCCGGAGGCCTAGCGAGAACTTCCTCCGCTAATGCCATTGCTTCAATCTTATCTACTGGAAGCCTGCGCTCTTCAATAAAGGCCAAGATATCGTCCACATTAGCCCCATTCTCAATAATCTTCCTGAGACCCCAGGGCTTACGCATCACATAAGGTGATAATTAGGGCATGAGTGACGAGACTCCTTTGGCTATCAAGCTGCTCGCGGAGCACGCTAAGCAAATCCAGGACTTCCGCCGCGACCTCGGCAAGCGCTACCCGTTGTGGTATG
>JANWVF010000162.1 GCA_025056965.1 Thermoflexales bacterium
CAGGAGTAGCCTGGCCGTGCTACACTTATCGCATGTCCGCTTCAGCTCATGACGTCCCTCCGCTGTGGGCGCACAACCTGGATGCGTATGAGTTTCGCACCTTTATTGACCTCGTCGAGCGCTACTTCGTCGAGCGTCAGATCCCTGCGCGGGTAAAGGCCGAAGAAGGAGTGGTGCAGACCGAACCCGGTGCCTTCCATCATTTGAGCGTGCTCGGTCTGCAGAACGTCGCGCAGGCGTGCGCCCAGGTCACCATCGAGCGTTGGCCCAGTCTGATCGCCGAGCACTTTGACTGCATCTTCGCAGTGAGTGGCGACCAGAGCGCCCTGACGGTGGACTTGGGCGACTTTGCCAAAGTGCGCGAGCAGTTGCGTGCCCGGCTATACCCGGTGGATCTGCTCAGTCAGTCTGTCGAGCTCATCCATCGCCCCGGTCCCGAGGGCACGGTCGAGGTGATCGTGTTGGATCTGCCGACCACGATTCGAACGATCTCGCAGCCTGAGGCGGAGCAATGGGCGGTAAGCGCGGAAGAATTGTTCGAGATCGGAAGGCACAACTTGCGGCGCGACGGTCTGTTAGAACCCATGGCAGTCGCCGTCCCGCTGGGTGTACAGATCCTGCTGTACTCCGGTGATCCATACTACACCGCCAGTCACGCCCTCTTCCTCGACGCTTATCTACCCGAAGACCTGCCCTATGGTGCGCTGGTCGGGCTACCCCGGCGCGACGTCATGATGCTGCACCTCATCCGCAACATCGGCGTGACCGAGGCGATTGGCTCGATGCTGCAGGCTATCGTCGGCATGTATAGCGACGGCCCCGGCTCGCTCAGCCCCCATCTCTACTGGTTTCGGCGCGGCGAATTCGTCGTGCTGCCATACGAGTTGAACAACAACGTGCTGGACTTCTCACCTCCCATAGATTTCAGCAGGCTGCTCGAGCGCCTCGGCAAACGTGCCGAACTGTCCTGAGCCGTCCTCAGCCCCGACGCGCGCATCACACAATCGCGGATGCGCTGGCGTCTCTTCGTCGCGCGTCCTGCATCCACAACGCAGATCTGATCTTTGGCGTCGTCGTATGGACTTGCAACTGAAGGACAAGGTCGCCGTTGTTATGGCAGCCAGCAAAGGGCTTGGCGCGGCTACGGCGCGGGTGTTCGCCGAAGAGGGTGCGCATGTCGTCATCTCGGCGCGCGACGCCCAGGCACTACACGCAACGGCCGACGACATCGCCCGACGCACCGGCGTTCGTGTGTTGCCGGTGGTCGCCGATTCGGCTAAAGCGGCCGACGTCGAGCGCCTGATAGATGCGGCCACCCGCGCCTTCGGGCGAATTGATGCGCTGGTGGTGAACGCAGGCGGACCGCCGGCCGGCCGCTTCGTGGATTTTGACGATGCGGCGTGGCAACATGCCATCGAGCTTACGCTGATGAGCGCCGTCCGCGCGGCGCGCGCGGTAATCCCGGTGATGCGACGGCAGCGCAGCGGCAGTATCACCTTCGTCTCTTCGGTCAGCGTCAAACACGCGCTCGACAACCTCGTGTTCAGCAACAGCCTGCGCTTGGCTGTAGCAGGCATGGTCAAAACGCTGGCGCGTGAGCTGGGGCCGGATAACATCCGCGTCAATCTGATCTGCCCCGGCTACACGGCCACCGACCGCATTCTGGCCTTGGCGGCGCTGCACGCCCAGCGGAACGGCACGACCGTCGAGGCCGAGCTGGCCAAGTCCGCCGCCAACACGGCGCTGGGGCGGATCGCCTCGGTGGAAGAATTCGCACGGCCGTGTGTGTTCCTCGCCTCGCCGGCCGCCAGCTACATCACCGGCGCAGCGCTCATCGTGGACGGCGGACAAAGTCGGGCGCTGTGAGACTACGGACAGGTTGACTCAGCGTGGCGTGATGACAACATACAAGCTCATCCTCTTTGATCTCGATGAGACGCTATATCCTCGCTCGGCGCAATTGATGGCGACGATCACCGAGCGCATCAATCAATACATCGCCGGCAAGTTCAACATGACCCTCGAACAAGCGTCTGAGTTGCGCCAGCGCCTCCGCGGACGCTACGGCACGGCCCTCCGCGGCATGATGGAAGAGGGCTATCCGGTTGATATAGACGAGTACTTCGACTACGTGCACGACATCGAGCTAAACGGCGTGTTGGCCGCCGATCCTCGGTTGCGCGAGATGCTGCTGAGCATCCCGCTCCGGCGCGCGGTGCTCACCAACGCCAACATCGAGCATGCCATGCGCATCCTGCGGCACATGGAAATCGAGGATTGCTTTGAACGAGTGATAGACATCCGCGCGCTCAGCTTTCGCAATAAGCCCGATCCGTTGTCCTATCAGATCGCGCTGGAGATGTTGCGCGTCGAGGCGAGCGAGGTGATCTTCGTTGAGGATACGCCGGTCAACGCGCGCGCCGCACGTGCAATCGGCATGACGACCATCCTGATCGAGTGCCCGCCGAGCGACGCCGCTGATTACTTCCTGGAGAGCATCCTAGATGTTGGACCGCTGGTGGCCGATTTGCTCCACCGGCAGGATAATCGCCCGAAGGTGACACGATGACGACGAACGGAACACAAACACAGACGAAGCCGCTGCAACGGGTTAGCGCGCGCACGGCTGCCGTGCAACCCTCGGCAACGATGGCCGTGGAAGGTCGCGTCAAGCAGATGCGCGCCGCCGGTGAGCCGGTGATCGGGTTCGGCGCCGGCGAGCCGGATTTCCCCACGCCTGAGTTGATTAAGCAGGCGGCCATCAAAGCCATCCATGACAATTTCACCCGCTACACGGAGACCGGCGGCATGGCCGCGTTGAAAGAGGCCATTGCAGCGCGCGAGCGCGCGAACACCGGCCTTGACTACAAAGCGAGCCAAGTGGCCACCCACACCGGCGGGAAAGAGTCGCTTTACCTCGCCTTTCAGGCTTTGTGCGAAGCCGGCGATGAGGTGCTGATCCCCGCGCCGTACTGGGTGAGTTACGTCGAACAAGTGCGCTTGGCCGAAGCAACGCCGGTGATCGTGCCGACTACCGTGCGCGATCGGTTCAAGGTGACCGGCGAACTGCTGGCGCGTTACACGACGCCGCGCACGCGCATCCTTGTGCTCAACTCGCCGTCGAATCCCACCGGCATGGTCTACAGCGAGTCTGAGCTAGAGGACATCGCAGCATGGGCGCGCACGAATGACGTCATCATCCTGAGCGATGAGCTATACGACCGCATCGTGTTCAACCCGCCCTACGCTCGCTGGCTGCGCGTCGCGCCCGACCTATACGACCGCACGGTCGTGATCAACGGGTTGTCCAAGGCATATGCCATGACCGGCTGGCGCCTGGGCTACGCCGTAGGGCCGGAATGGATCATCAAGGCCATGCTGAAGATTCAGAGCCATAGCAACTCGCACCCGACTTCAATCACTCAGGCAGCCGCGCTGGCGGCATACACGAATGATCTCGAGGCTGAGATCGCAGCGATGGTCGCAGCTTTCAAGGAGCGGCGCGATTGGATCGTGGCTGCGCTGAACGAGATTCCCGGCGTAAACTGCATCATGCCGGAAGGGGCGTTCTACGTCTTCCCGGATTTCACGGGCGTCTTGGGGCGGCCGTTGAAGTACGGTCGTGTGTGCGACTCAAGCGAGGCGCTGGCAATCTACCTGCTCGACAGCGTCAAGGTCGGCATCGTGCATGGCGAGGCCTTCGGCGCGCCCGGCTGCGCTCGCTTGAGTTACGCAATGGAGCTCGACAAGATCAAGGCGGGGATCGAACGGATGAAGGACGCCTTGACCTTCGCCTAAGAACATACGCACCGGGCTTCTGACGATTCAGAAGCCCGGTTCACGTTGGGCCTACAGATAATCCTTCAGGTGTCGTGAACGGCGCGGGTGGCGCAGCCGGCGTAACGCTCGCGCCTCGATCTGTCGGATGCGCTCGCGAGTCAAGCCGAATTTCTGGCCGACCTCCTCCAGCGTATAGCACTTGCCGTTCACCAGCCCGAAGCGCAGGCGCAAGATGCGTTGTTCGCGCGGGGTGAGCGTGCTGAGGACCTCCTCGATCTTCGTCTTCAGCAGCTCTTCGTAGACCGTCTGAGCCGGCGAGGGGGTGTTTTCGTCCTCGACGAACGCTCCGAACTCGTTGTCTTCTTCCTCGCCGATCGGCTGCTCCAGCGACAATGGGCGCCACGACACCTTCAACATCCATTCGACCTGCTCACTGTCCACGCCCAGCTCTTTGGCGACCTCAGCCGGAGTCGGCTGACGACCGAGCGCTTGCTCCAGCTCGCGCGTGGCCTTATACAGCCGGCGGATGCGGTCATTCATGTGCACCGGCACGCGGATCGTGCGGCTCTGGTCGGCGATCGCCCGCGTGATCGTCTGACGAATCCACCACGTCGCGTAGGTCGAGAAGCGAAAGCCCAGCTTGTAGTTGAACTTCTCAACCGACTTCATTAAGCCGAGGTTGCCCTCCTGAATCAGGTCGAGGAATGGCACGCCGCGGCCCATGTACTTCTTGGCGATGCTGACCACCAGCCGGGTGTTAGCCTTGATCAGATGTTCGCGCGCCTGACGACCTTCCTCGATGATCTTCTCGTAGCGGCGGCGCTCGCGGGGCGAGAGACGGTCGCCGCGCAGCTTAACGCGGGCCTCGGCCGCTCGGCTGCGCTCGATCGCGCGCGCCAGCCGGATTTCTTCCTCGTTAGTGAGCAGCGGCACCCGCGTCATCTCGCGGAGATATAAGCCGATGCTGTCGTCTACGCTGATACCGGCCAGGTCGTCGTCCGCAGCAGACGAGGCGTCTTCTTCGCCTTCGTCTTCGTCCTCCTCGGCGTCGTCACCGTCGTCCAAGCTCATGATCTCGGCTTCGTCATCCTCCTCTTGCGCCACCAAGTCCTGCACCAATACCCCGGCCTCTTCCAGCAGGTTGATGACTTGTTCGACCTGCTCATAACTGTCTTCGCCTTCCGGGAGCAGCTCAAGGATATCCTCGGTAACGATATAGCCTTGAGTCTCCGCCTTGATTAGCAGCGAGGCAACGATCTGATCTTCATCAAACTGGGTCATTCAGGATTCTCCGGACGAGTCTTGAGAATTGTTGAGATGCACGGTCAGCCAGTCCCGATCGTCTTCGTCGAGCGCGCTGAGCAGGTCAGCAGGGCTCGCCGTGACATACTTGGGATGGACAGGATTGATGGGGATCGCCATGATGATTTCTTCGCGCAGGGTTTCGGTGAGATCCACCCAGCCATCATCGCCGATCTGACGGTCCGGGTCGGCATCCGAATGGGGGTACTGAGGCAGGCCGAAGAGGATATCCTCCAGCGGCACCTTGAGACATAAATTAAAATCTTCAAGTGAGCGGACGCACCGAACGGGGACTTCGGTCTCGACTGATCCGCGCAATAACACGACGTGGCTAAGGCGAACGAACTCGAACGCGCCACGCAAGTATGGAACTTGTAAATCATCATCAAACTTGGTCGGTCCTCGTTCTAGGCGCTCAACCTGCGTACTCCCAACCGGCCCGTAGAGCAACTTATGAAGCCGGTAACGCATAAAATGATACTAACAGGTGGCCGAGGCGCAGTCAACAGGTTTTGCACACTTTGGATGGACTTTTTACACATCGTCATAAGTATCTTAAAACTCCGCTGCATTTTAAGGTCTGAGGCCGGTAGCATCTTGTGTTTAGCCGATCAGGTGAATAGAATCACGATCCCGCGTTACAGGCGACTCGTGACAGCCGCCGTCCACAGAAGTTTCTGACCTCCTGTGGTTTGTGACACGGTGGACGATATCTGGCGCATCGAGGGTGGACGATGAAAGCGGAAGAAGCATGGCGATCGGTGTTAGGCGAAATTGAGATCGGCATGGGCCGCAGCAGCTACGTCACGTGGCTGAAGTCGGCTCGCCTGCTTACATACGAGGACGGCCAGTTCGTCATCGGCGTGGCGAACGGCTATGCCAAAGAGTGGATCGAGCAGCGCAAGCTCAGCGACATTCGGCGCATGTTAAGCGAGCGCATGGGGCGCAGCGTGGACGTCTCACTTGTCGTTATGACACACAACGCCGGTCAGCCGACGACGGACGCACTGCGTCGGTTAGAGACGCCGCCATCCGCCGCGACCTCGGCCCAGCCGGCGCGCCCATCCTTGGGCTACGCCAACGATACGACCTCCGATGGACTGCAGAAGCGCTACACGTTCGCGGCATTCGTAGTCGGTTCGGGTAATCGCATGGCCCACGCGGCAGCCATGGCCGTGGCCGAAGCGCCCGCCGAGCGATACAACCCGCTCTTCCTGTATGGCGGCTCCGGCCTGGGCAAGACGCATCTGCTGCATGCCATCGGCAACCACGCCAAGCAGCGCGGCCTAGTTTGTCGTTACGTCACCTCAGAGACCTTCACCAACGAGCTGATCAGCGCGATTCGCTCACAATCCCAAGAGGCGTTCCGCAACCGCTATCGCTACGTGGACATGCTGCTCATGGACGACGTGCAGTTCATCGCCGGCAAAGAATCCACCCAGGAGGAGTTCTTCCACACGTTCAACGCCCTGCACGGGGCGAACAAGCAGATCGTGCTCACCAGCGACCGCGCGCCTAAGATGATGGTCACGCTGGAGGATCGCCTGCGCAGCCGGTTCGAGTGGGGGCTGATGGTGGACATCGCCCCGCCGGACCTAGAGACGCGCATGGCCATCTTGCAACACAAAGTGGCACAGATGGGATGCACGATCCCCGCCGACGTGATCGAGTTCGTCGCCAAGCAAATTCAAAGCAATGTGCGCGAGCTAGAAGGCGCGCTCACCCGCCTGCTCGCCACATCCGAGATGACCGGCCGACCGATCACCATCCAGTTCGCCCGCGATACGTTGGCCGACCTGGTCGGCCGGCGCGCGCATATCACGCCGTCCCAAGTGATCGAGACCGTCGCCAAGTACTACAACATCTCGGTAGCCGACATGGTATCGCCCTCACGGAACAAAGAGCTGGTGCAGCCGCGCCAGATCGCCATGTACCTCATCCGCCAAGAGACCGACGCCTCGTTGCCGGAGATCGGCAGCTTGCTCGGCGGACGCGATCACACCACAATCCTGCACGGCGTAGAGCGCATCAAGGATCGCCTGGAGACCGAGGAGCAGTTGCGCCGCGACGTGATGAGCGTGCGCGAACAGCTCTATCTGAACGTGACAACCTAGCGACCGCGCGGGGCTCTCCCGGATACGCAGCGCGTTACTCGCAGGGTTGACCTGGCTCGCAGATGCGATAGCTCTGACCGAATAAGGTGAAGATCACGGCCTGGGACGTCTGGGGCCGGGCGAAGGAGAGTTGGAACACCAAAGACTCGCCCGGAGTGATGCTCCACGGGAAGGCCGGTAGGCTGGAGTTGAGCGGATACTGCTGCCCCTCCGGACCGCTCAGCGAGACGTCGCGCAGCGACCCACTGAGGAACTGAGAGGTCAGATTGCGCACAGAACCGACCACGCGCAGCTCGGTGCCTTCCGGCGAAATCTGCACGTTGAGAATAGTCACCTCGGCAGAAGGCTGGCTGGTCGGCGTGGGCGTCGGCGCAAGGATGATCGGGCGGTATGGGATCGCGACTTTGGCGACGTATGGGCTCGCGTCGTCGAGCGCGAAGCGCCATTCTAGGTTCGGACCGGCCAGCGTGATCGGCAGCTCGAACCCAGCCGTAGCCGTGATCGTTTCGCCGGGTTGCAGCGCGCCCTGCGTGAAGCCTCGCCCGCCGGCGATCGTCGAGATCTGTCGTGAGACCGGGAAGATCGCCCCAGTCGGATCGGCCAACTCGCTGAAGAACTGGCTGGCATCGAGGATGCGCGTGACGACGTTCGTCACCTCGAAGTCCACCAGCAAGTAGCTCTTCTCTGCATCAAGGCCGACGCTTGTGCCGGTCAGCAAGCGGTGGTTGATCGCCCGCACCTGCGCATCGCCCAGGTTGATCAGCGTGCCGACCGCGGTGAGCTGATTCGGTGTGCTTTCGTCGGTGAAAGCCGCGATCACGACCTGACGCTGATCGCCACCTTCACCGAGCAACACCAATGTCAATCGTGGGCTGTTTTGCTCAAGCAGCGCGGCTACCTCATCGTTGCGCAGCGTGGCCTGCTCGGCCACGCGATAGCGCTGCACCCCCAAGTTCGTGTCCAGGGTGATCAGGTCACCCCGGCTGAGGGCACTCAGAATCTCACGGTTCTCGGGCGAGGCATGTAAGCCGATGACGTAGTTCACCAGCGTGCCCGGCACCCAGAACGCCATCTGTTGCGCCTGCGGATCGTACTCCCAGCGCGCGTTCTGCACGCGCATCGGCGAAATGCGGTAGCTCTTGCTTCCGATGTTCAGCCGCTCAGGGATAGGCGGCGGTTGAACCGTTTCGTTGACGCGGATGACTATCGTGTCGGTGATCGGGACGGCCGTCTCCTCGGCCACTTCAGGTGTGGGAGCAGGCACGACAGAAGGCGTGCGCTCTGAGATGAGGATGAGGGCGAGGATGAAGCACGACAGCGCGCAGATGCCCATCAGCGCCAAGCCGCTGACCAGCAGCAGCGGACGACCTCGCGGATCATTCCACACCGGCCCCAGCAGCGCGTTGAGCATACTGCCAAGTCGTCTGCGGGAACGCCGAACGTCCCCTGCTTCATCACCTTCCCACCGGCCGGCGGCACTATCCGGTGGCCCCCATTCATCCGGGTCATCCGGCGGCGTCTTGCTCGCTGCCATGGCTTGATTTTATCGAAGTGCGCGCAAGGGGCGAGAGTCCGGGAGAGGCGCACGGCTGAATGTGCATGGGGTTCACCGCTTGTGAGCCTGCCGTATGCCTCAATCGGCCTTTACAATATCGAACATGAACTTCGGCCGACTGGTCGAGCACAAATTGCAAGAAGCGCGCGAGCAGGGTAAGTTCGACCACCTGCCACGCAAGGGACGACTCGATCTGAGCGAAGAGGACGCAGTGCCGGAAGACGAGCGCTTGGCGGTGCACCTGCTCAAGTCGAATGACGTGCTACCGGCTTGGATTGAGGACGACAAGATGCTGCGCGAGAAGCTGACAAACGCGCGCGGCGCGCTCTATCATGCCTACGTCCGGCGAAGCCGCCGGCTGGCGCAGGCTGCGCATGCCGGTGAACGCGACCGCATCGAGCGCGAGTGGCAACAGGCGCGCATGAAGTTCGAGCGCGACGTCGAAGAGATCAACCGCGACATCTTCCACTTCAACCTACGCGCTCCATCGCCTTCCGTGTATCGTCTGCCCTTGCGATTGCACGAGGAGTATGCGCGTTTGGAGCGGATGATGCGAGATACCACCGACGGGTAGCGCTGGGCGCAGCACTCACCGGCAGCGCCGTCGTTATCCCACACAATATCCCACATCCGATGTGGGATATCGGCCATGTCCGGCCAGCACGTCCGGCCGCAGAGGGCACGCACATCCGACGGTCGTCCATCCTGTGCGCGATCGCCAGCAGCACCGCAGGGCTCATGCATCGGCGATCTCAAGGTTCTGTGAGGGGGTTAGGCGACGGCAGTGGCCCGTGCCCGCGCCAGCGGATCCTCGCCATACCATGTTCCTTCGGTCATGAGAGGTTTGAAGCGGGCGAAGAGGTCTTCCGCATACCAGCGTTCATCGCGCGTGCGGCGGATCACCTGGGCATGCGCCGACGTGCGATAGGCGAACGCGCGCATGTCGGCTTCCGAGCGCCATAGGCTAAAGGTTGCCTGGCGAACCACCGGCGCCTCGCCGATGCCAACGGACAGCACTAACCCCGGCGCGCCGATGAGCGCATGATTCGTGCCGGGCACGCTCGACCAGAACGCGGCCAGACATCGCCAGCGAATGGTAGCGCGCGTCAATATGGCCAGCGGGCCGTCGTCAGGCGCAGCGTCCGGCTCGAAAGGGTTCATTCCAGACCATGCGCCGCGCGACTGAATCGCGACCATGCGAATCGTCCAGCATTCGTCGGCGCGGCTGCGGAAGTGACGCATGATCGGCGCGGCACTGAAGAATGCGTCGGCGTATTCCGGCAACGCCCAGACGGCCAGCAATCCATAGCCGCTCAAGTTCGGGCGCAAGCTAAAGCCGTCGCCCATGCCGAGCAGTTTCCAAAAGCGCAGGCCAGGCGTATGGCGCAACGCCGGGCGGGCAAAGGCCATCTGCGCCAGCATCCAGACGCGCGCCGAGCCGCTGAATCGCATCAGCGTGAGCGAGGTGAGCGAACGCATTGTGTAAAATTATCTAGCCACGGAGAGGTAGCATAGCCCGGTCTAATGCGCGCGCCTGGAGAGCGCGTGGGCCGAAAGGCCTCGCAGGTTCAAATCCTGTCCTCTCCGCTCAGGCAAGTGCGCCGGGGTTGGCGAACCCCCGGCGCGTTTGCTTTTACTTGTTGCTAGCCCCCCACCTTCCTCGCAGGCGCAAACGCGACAAGGTCGCGCTGATGCCCAAGCCCAACACCGCCTGCAATCTCGACTCGGCCATTTACAGGGAAAGAAAGAAACCGGATTTCTCGGCGAAATCCGGTTTCTACGCTCGGTGCGAACTCGGTGTGGACTAGAAGTCGCCGCCCATGTTGCTCGAAGGCGTGGACGGGGTCTTCTCCTTCTCCGGGATGTCCGTCACCAGCGCCTCGGTGGTCAGAATCATGCTGGCGATCGAGGCCGCGTTCTGTAGCGCGCCCTTGGTCACCTTGGCCGGGTCAATGATGCCCGCCTTGAGCATGTCCACGTAGTCGCCGGCGATGACATCATAGCCGAAGAACTTCTTCTCCTTGCTCATCGCGCGCACCTGCTGGACGACGACGCTGCCGTCCATGCCGGCGTTGGCTACGATGCGGCGGATCGGCTCCTCCAGCGCGCGGCGCAGGATGTTCACGCCGACCTGCTCATCCTCATGCTGCATCTTGACGTTGTCCAAGGCGCTCACGGCGCGGAGCAGCGCAACGCCACCGCCGGGCACGATGCCCTCCTCAACCGCCGCACGAGTGGCCGACAGAGCGTCTTCGACGCGATGCTTCTTCTCCTTCAGCTCTGTCTCGGTGGCCGCACCAACGCGAATGACCGCCACGCCGCCGGCCAGCTTGGCCAGGCGCTCGTTCAGCTTCTCCTTGTCGTAGTCGCTGGTGCTCTTCTCGATCTCGACGCGGATCTCCTCGATGCGCGCCTTGATGCGCTTCTCGTCGCCCTTGCCGCCGATGATGGTGGTGTCATCCTTGGTGCTCACCACGCGATCCGCGCGGCCGAGATCCTCAATCTGCACGCCTTCCAGCTTGCGGCCCATCTCCTCCGTGATCACTTGGCCACCGGTGAGGATAGCAATATCCTGCAGCATGGCCTTGCGGCGATCGCCGAAGCCAGGCGCCTTCACCGCCAACACGTTCAACATGCCGCGCAGCTTGTTCAGCACCAGCGTCGCCAGCGCCTCGCCGTCCACGTCCTCAGCAATAATCACGAGGTCGCGCTTGCCGCGCTGCACCAACCGCTCCAGCAACGGGATGATGTCGGCAGCCGCGCTGATCTTCTTGTCGTGGATCAGGATGTATGGATCCTTGATCTCGGCTTCCATCCGCTCCGGGTTGGTGATGAAGTAAGGCGAGATGTAGCCGCGATCGAACTCCATGCCCTCGACATACTCGGTCTCAAAGTTGAGCGACTTGCTCTCCTCGACCGTAATCACGCCGTCCTTGCCGACCTTATCCATCACCTCGGCAATCAGGTTGCCGATCTCCGGATCCTGGGCGCTGATGGTGGCCACTTGGGCGATCTGATCCTTCTTGTTCACCTCGACGGCCATCTCCTTCAGATACTCGACCACCGCCTCAACACCCTTCTCAATGCCGTGCTTGATGAGCATCGGGTTGGCGCCCGCAGCGACGTTCTTCAGACCTTCGTGAACGATGATTTGGGCGAGCACCGTCGCCGTGGTCGTGCCGTCGCCGGCAATGTCGTTGGTCTTGGTGGCCGCTTCCTTCAGAAGCTGCGCGCCCATGTTCTCATAGGGGTCGGCCAGCTCGATCTCCTTGGCCACAGTCACGCCGTCATGGGTGACGGTCGGCGCACCGTACTTCTTGTCGAGCGCTACGTTGCGGCCCTTGGGGCCGAGGGTAGTGGCTACTGCAGTCGCCAGGATGTCAACACCGCGCTTTAGGCTGCGGCGAGCCTCTTCGTTGAAAATCAGTTGCTTTGCCATTTCGATCTCTCCCTAACGGTCAGTTGATCTCGGTAAATCGGTCACAGGTAACCGGAAGCATCGAGAGACGATGCCCAGTTACAGCTCACGAATTACTCCACAACTGCGAGGATGTCACTTTCCTTGAGGATGAGGTACTTCTTGCCCTCGATCTTGATCTCGGTGCCGGCATACTTCGCGAAGAGCACCTGATCGCCCTCCTTGACGTCCATCGGGATCACCTTGCCGTCATCGTCCTTGCGGCCGGGGCCGGCAGCCAGGACGGTGCCCTTCTGGGGCTTCTCCTTGGCCGTCTCCGGCAGCACCAACTTGCCGCCGGCAAACGTCACTTCCTCCTCCTCCATCGGCTCGACCACGACGCGATCGGCCAGGGGGCGAATGTTGAGTTTCGTCATAGCTGCATCTTTCTTCGCCATAGCTTATCCTCCGGAATTTGACTGGTTAGCAGTCTGCTGCAAGAGTGTTAGAAGAGTGTTAGCTTTTAGCACTCAACCCCTTGTAGTGCTAAATCCGGCCGCGATGTTAGCACACTATGGCGGAGAGTGTCAAGGCCGGAGGATTCGTACCTTTCGCCAAGGCTTTCTCAGACCATAAGGCATGAACTTCCTAGTGGGATGGCATCAGGCAAGCGCCCAAGCTATAGGCGGCCAACATTAGTTCGACAGCCGCCTTAAGGAGAAGCTGCCTTTCAGACGATCCATCGTGGCCGCACAGCACCTGCGACAGCGTGATAGCCCAGCCTTTTCACTTAAAGCGGCCGTCCAATCGGCGTAGGCATAGCGGAGCAGCATTCAGCATTTCGCGCAACAGATGCGTAGGTCGAAGCAAGTGGCGGTCATGCAAATCTAACGATAAGTGATAAACTAGTTAACAGCCATGCACTCGCTATGCTGGCCGAAAACAAGCTTTCTGCGAGGACTGAGTGACCAAACCAAACATCGCTGCCGTGGATTCGTCCGATCACGTTGACGAATCCGTTCGGCACAAGCGCCGGCGGCCCATCCATGGCCGAAAAGTCACCATCAGCGACATTGCCCAACATGCCGGCGTGTCCAAGACCGCCGTCTCGTTTGCTTTCAACAAGCCCGGGCGGCTATCCGCCGAGACCGTGCGCCATATCCTCGAGGTCGCCCGTGAGCTAGGGTATACCCCCAACCCGGTTGCTCGCAGTTTGAACACGCGCCGCACGCACGCCCTGGGCGTGATCGTGCCGCAGGACATCCCGAACGTGCTGGGCAATCCTTTCTTCGCTGAGCTGTTGCGCGGCATCGGCGAGGTGTGCAAGGCCGAGGCAATGTCCTTGGTCATCGTGCCGCCGATGCGCGGCTCGTTAGTCGAAGCGACCTACGCGGCGCTGGTGGACGGCTGCATCGTCACCGGCCTGAACGCGGATGATCAAGTGGTGCAGGCGCTGCGCATGCGCCGCATCCCCTTTGTCATGCTGGACGCCGACGCGCCGGACGACGTCGCGTCGGTGCAGATAGAGGACTACCGCGGCGCTTACTTGGCCATGAAGCACGTGCTCGACCTTGGCCATCGGAACATCGCCATCGTGTCCTTCCAGTCGTTCACCGGGCGCATCGAGGACTACACCGGCACGCTCCAGCATCGCTTCGCCGGTTACCGCGCAGCATTAGAGGAAGTCGGCGTTTCGCTGCGCTCGCCTCACATTCATGTCTTCGAGTGTTCGTGCGACATCACGGGCGGCAAGCGCATCTTTCAGCTTCTGATGAAGCTGCACCCTTCGCCCACTGCCGTCGTTGCGTTGAGCGATGTGATCGCATTCGGGGTGATCGAAGCGGCGCGCGACGCGGGCGTGCGCGTGCCGAACGAGCTCACCGTCGTGGGGTTCGACGACATCGAGGCGAGCCACCTGCTGCGTCCGGCGCTGACCACGGTGCGCCAGCCGACCTGTGAGAAAGGTCGCCGAGCTGCCGAGTTACTCATTCAGATGCTGCGCGGCGAAGAACGGGCCACACCTCATCACATCATGCTGCCGGTGGCATTAATCGTGCGCGAGAGCAGCGCCCGCGCGGCGAGGTGAGGGCGATGCGCTACCGCGTCCTTGCAGATCACGCCGGCGCGCACGGCGAGCCGATCCGCTTCGAGCGAGGTGAGTCCATCACGGTCGAGCGGCCGGACACGCAGCGCCCCGGTTGGTGGTGGTGCAGCGACAAGCGCGGGCGCAGCGGCTGGGTGCACGAGAGTTTCTTCGAGGAAGAAGACTACCGCTTCGTAGCGCGCGAGGACTACGACGGGCGCGAGCTAAACCTGCGCGCCGGCGAATCGGTCGAGGTGCTCGACGTGCGCGGAGGCTGGGCACTGTGCTCCAATGACGCCGGCGAAATCGGTTGGGCGCCGCTGACGAAGCTCGCGTGGGCTGCCGATCACGAGCCGTGATTCATCCCCGGCTACACGCAGAGCGCCGCAACCAGCACATCGAGCGCAGCCAGCTCGTCCATCCGGCCGGTCTTGATGGCCAAGTCGGCTTCCAACAGCGCCGCGTGCGCTTGCTCGAGTTCGCTCAGCGAGAAGCGGTTAGCCTGCTGGAGCGCCTTCTTCGCCACGAACGGATGCACGCCGATCATGCGCGCCAATTGCTCCGAGTTGAGATCGGCATTCTCCTTGGCTTGGATGAGCAAGCGCGTCTGCCGCGCGATGTGCGCCAGCACGACCAGCGGCGATTCACCACGCGCCAGCAGGCCGCGCACGGCGCGGTAGGCGGCCTCCGCATCGCGCGCGCCCATGGCGTCAACAAACTTAAAGATATCGGCGACATCCTCGTCCTGCACCAGTAGCTCGACATCCGCGCTCTCGATGCGCCGACCTAGGGCATAGCTCACCAACTTGTCGAGCTCACGATCCAACTTGAGCAGATATAGCCGACCTTCGGTTTCGGCTTGGTCACCTGTGCCGCCGCGGTTGATCTTAGCCGCAAGCAGCTGCGCCGCCTGATTCGAGATGTCCCCGCCCTTTAATTTGGCCCGCTCAACGATCCACTTCACCGGGTCGGAGGGCAGCGCGTAGCGTTTGACGATGCCGCCGCTCGCCTTATCGGCCGCCAGCTTGACGAGCGGATGATCCTCGCCCAGGATGACATCTTCAGCGAACACTAGGCGCGTGGTTTCCGGCATGGTGGGCAGGTAGGCGAGCAACGCTTGGAGCGTATCGGCGGATTGTCCGGACTTGGCCCTAGTCTTCTGCACGTCAAGGCCGCTCAGCCAGCCCGTCGCGATGACCAAACGCCTATCGGCCAAGAAAGGCATCGCGTCGCACGCCGCGATCAAGTCGCGCAAAGGGGTGCCGCGCTCGATCAGCGTTACGTTCAGAGAGGCAACCTCAGGCTCGGCCAGTTTAGCCTTCATGCGAGCGATCTCTTCGTCGCGAGCCAGAGTGTTTGGGCCGTGAAACAGGTACCACATCGAGCATTGAGGTTGAGGGTTTAAGTTACGTCTATTGCAGCTACATCATGACGCTTGTCGGCGCTTTACGTGCGACGAATCGGGAAGTGAGCAGCAAAGAGCGAACGACCGATCTCCATTCGGACGATAGCACGCTGACCTACGGCGCGCAAGCTAACGGATATCCGGTGGCGCCGGCAGGCCATCATTCAGACCCTACCTATCGCTATAATTCGCTCAGCCAGCTCGCCTTCGCGCCGTCTGGAATTCGTCCTTGGATGGGGATTTGCGGCCTCAGGAGAGGGCAGTTCGGATGAGCTAGGGGAGCAGCGTCGGTTTGAACGTTCCGGAGGAAACACGCATGGCTTCTCTTCTCGAAAAAGTAAGCACCCTGATTCAGGCGAACCTGCATGCCCTGGTGGACAACGCGCTGAGGTCCAACTCGATGGCGGTCATTGACCAATACATCCGCGACGTGGACAACAACCTCGACGCGCTCGAAGACGCCGCGGCAACGGTGGGCGGACAGGTGAAGACGCTCGAGCGCAAAGCTGCGGAGTACAAGAAGCAGATGGACGAGCTCGACCGCAACATTGACCTGTTCCTCACGCAGGGCAAAGAGGACTTGGCGCGCGCCGCGCAGGCGAAGTTGAACTCGGTGCGCGGCCTATACGAGACCTACAACAGTCAGCTCGAGCGCCAACAGCGCGAATATAAGGCCTTACTGGACGCGCGTTTGAAGCTGCAAGCCAAGCTCACGACCATCCGCCAGCAGCGCGAGGAGATGGTTGCGCTGCTCGACCTGGCCAAAGCCAAAGAGATCACCAACCGGGCCATCAAGTCGCTCGATGATCTGGCCGGCGTGGGCGATGCCGATGTAGCCCGCATGGCCGAAGCCATCCGCACCCGCCTCGATCAGGCCTCGGCACGCGCCGAGATGGCCGCCCAGAATCTCGACGCGCAGATGGACGAGGTGCTTGGCCGAGGGGAACTGGACGCCCAGCTCGAAGAGCGCAAACGGCGGCTGGGGATCAGCCAGTGAGTGATGGGCTGCCGAGCCGATGGACGATCTACGACAGCGCACACGCAGCAAGCTAATCCAAAACGCGATTTTTAGCCCGCTGAGCGCGCTGATCATCGCCGCCGCGATCATCCTAGTTGGGATCGGCATCCCGATCCCGGTCCTCGGCCAGCCGCCGTTTAATCTGTCGCCCGTCTGGTGGCTGGCCGGGCTACTGCCGCTCTGGCTGGCAGTGATCGGCGCGAGGGTCGCCAGCCGGCAAGCAGGCGAGCAAGCCGTGTCGCAGGCGCTGCGTGAGGAATTCGACCTCAACCGCATTCGCAACCCCAGCCTGCGCATGAACGTCAAGCAAGCCATCGCCTACCGCGAGCGGATTGACAAGGCAGTGGAGCGCTTCACGGACTCGGCCATGCAGCATCGCATGCAGGATGTGGCCAACCAGGTAGAGGAGTGGGTGCGCAACATCTACGCGCTGGCCAGTCGGTTAGACGCCTTTCAGAACGACGAGATCATCCACAGAGATTTGAGCGAAGTGCCGAAGTCCATCGAGCGCCTCAAACAGCGCGCGCTGCAAGAGCGGGACGAGGCCATCCGGCGCGAGCTGGACGAGACCATCAGCCGCCGACAAGCGCAATACAACAACTTGTTGAAGCTGGAAACGGCGATGGATCGCGCCGACCTGCAGCTAGAGAACACGCTCACGGCGCTCGGCACCGTGTACTCGCAAATGTTGTTGTTGGATGCGCGAGACGTGGACAGCAGCAAAGCTCAACGCCTGCGCGAGAGCATCGCTGCGCAGGTGAACTCGCTGCACGACGTGCTCGTCTCAATGGACGAGATGTACGATAGCAGCCACGAGCATATCAGCCGCAGCCGCACCAATATGAGCAGCGAGGCGCGTTAATACATGCCTCATGCCTGCTTTAACCGTCTGCGATAGATTCGGAGTTCAGCGGGTGTGGCAGCCGACCCGAGAAAAGCCGCATCCGCTGACATACGCGGCGAGGTGGAGTAACTATGGACATCGGTCAAGCTGTTTTTGACGTCATCTCCAACCCCAACGTCGCATACGCCTTGCTCGTGCTGGGCCTGCTCACCCTGGTCATGGCTTTCACCATACCCGGCACCGGGCTGTTGGAGATAGGCGCCGGCCTGTGCCTGCTGCTGGCGTTGATCGGCCTGTCCCGCTTGCCGGTGAACGTCGCCGGTCTGCTGCTCATCCTCGTTGGGATCGGCCTCTTCATCGCCGATATTCAAATCCAAAGCGGCTTGGTAGCGCTCGGCGGGGCCGTGATCCTCGGTATCGGGTCGCTCTTCTTGTTCCGCCCGGACGAACAAGCCTTCGCCGTCTCGTGGTGGCTGATCCTCTTGACCTCAGGCGGGTCGGCGATCTTCTTCGGCTTTGGGCTGAACCGTGCCCTGCGCGCCATGCAGCGGCGACCGGTCATCTCGCAGGACAACATCTTGGGCGCGCATGGGGTGATCAAGTCCCCCATCACGCCGGAGTCGAACTTCATCGGCACGGCTCAGGTGGCCGGCGAGCTGTGGACGGTCAAATCGGATGAGCCGATGAGCGAGGGCACGCCCATCGTCGTCGTTCAGGTCGAAGGGCTGACGCTCTTCGTGCGTGCGCTGGCGCATCCGCCGGCGAAAACTCAAGAGATACGAACATCATAAGGAGGAGATGACACATGGGAGGTTTGACTACGCTGATCGTGGTCAGCTTAATCGTGCTGGTCGCGCTGTTCATCTTGGGAGGCTTCTTGCGCTCATTCATCCTGATCGCCAGGGAATATGAGCGATTCGTCGTCTTCCGACTGGGCCGATCCATCGGCGCCAAGGGGCCGGGCTTGGTTATCCTCATCCCCTTGCTTGACACGGCGACCAAGGTAGACCTGCGCGAGCAGTTCATGGAAGTGCCGCAGCAGACGGCGATCACCAAAGACAACGCGCCGATCTCGGTGGACTTCCTTACCTACTGGAAGGTGTCCGATCCCGAGCGCAGCGTGTTGCAGGTGGGCAACTTCGCGGCAGCCTCGCAGGGTATCGCCACCACCACGCTGCGCGCCGTCATCGGCGACATCACCCTGGACGACGTGTTGGCGCAGCGCGAGCGCATTAACCAGACCTTGCGCAGCAAGCTCGATGAGGTGACCGAACGCTGGGGAGTGAAGATCACCGCCGTGGAGATCCGCGAGATCATCCCGCCGCGCGACGTGCAAGAGGCGATGAACCGCCAGATGAGCGCCGAGCGCACCCGCCGCGCGCTAGTGACCGAGGCAGAAGGCAAGCGCCAAGCGGCCATCACTTTGGCCGAGGGCGAGAAGACTTCGGCCATCTTGCGCGCAGAAGGCTCTAAGCAGGCAGCCATCCTGGAAGCTGAAGGCCAAAAGATGGCTCAAGCGTTGCGCGCCGAGGGTTTCGCAACGGCGCTGAACGCGATCTTCGAGGCAGCCCGGAAGGTGGATACCAACACGATGCTCATTCAGTATCTGGAGGCGCTCAAGGAGATCGGCGCCAGCCCATCCACGAAGTACATCTTCCCGATGGAGTTCACCGGTCTGGTCAAGCCGTTAGGGGAGATGATGGCGAACGGCAGAGGCGCGCGAGATGACGCACGGCCGCCTGCCGCGTAAGCATCACATAGCACCTCAGCCGGCGCGGGGTCAGCCCTGCGCCGGTCTTGCTATAGGAACCACGCCGACGCGCTCATCAAGTCACCGGCCGCCATGCGCGCGATGCGTTCGGCTTCCGACGGCGAGTCATGCACGGCAGTGACGTGCCCCATCTCATAGCCCTTGCGACACTCGCGCTTGCCGTACCAGTGCAGGTGCGCACCGCGATACGATAGCGCCCGCGCGAAGTCGCGCGGCTTGGGCATCTCGTCGCGCACGCCTAGACAGTTCACCATCACCGCGGCTTGCTTGACCATGTCCGGCCAGCCCAAAGGCAGCCCCAACACGGCGCGGACGTGGTTCTCGAATTGCGACGTCAGGCAAGCCTCGATGGTGTAATGGCCGCTGTTGTGGACTCGCGGCGCCACCTCGTTGACCAGCAGCCGACCATCGGGCAACTCGAACATCTCGATCCCAAACGCCCCGACGCCGTCCACCGCCTCCACCACGGCTCGGCCGATCTCTTTAGCCGGATGGTCGAAGCCGCTGCGATGGGCGCGCACCACGTGGCATATGTGGTCAAGCCGCAGCATCTCGGTCGCCGGATAGGTGACGATGCGCCCGTCCTGCCCGCGCACGACGATGATCGCCAGCTCGCGCTTGAAGTGGACGAATCGCTCAACCATCAGCGCGCGGCCAGTAGCGGACAACTTATCCCATGCCGCCTGCGCTTCGGACTCACGGTTGATCTGGGCGTTGCTGTAGCCGTCGTAGCCAGGCGTGCGGGTCTTGAGCACGAGCGGATAGCCATGCTGCGCAGCGAAGGCCTGCACCTCTGAGAGCGAGTCAACGGCCGCATATTCCGTCGTGGGCAAGCCGGCCGCATTCAGCGTCTGTTTCTGGGTGAATTTGTCTTGCACCAACGCCAGGGTGCGCGAGCCGGGCAGTACGCGTCGGCCACGCTGCTCGATGAACGCGATCAGCTCGGCCGGCACGAATTCGCTCTCCATGGTGATCGCGTCCACGGCGTCGGCGAAATCGGCAAGCGTCTCGCGGTCGCGCCACGAGCCGGTTACGCCGAACGAAGTCACCTGCATCGCCGGGCTAAGCTCATCTTCGTCGAGGATGGCGACGTTCACACCGATGCGCTGCCCCGCTTGCGCGAGCATGCGCGCTAGTTGCCCGCCGCCGAGGATACCTAGCGTTGTCATCGTCCTTCACCGAAGCGAAGCGGCGCAAATGATACCTCTGGTCACCCTTCACCTTGCCATCTTTCATCGTCACCCGTCATACAATCGGTAGCCGATGATCTTCAGCAACCTGCGCACCGTCGAAATCTTCGCCATCGGCAACGAACTTCTTGTCGGGCAGGTGCTCGACACGAACACTCACTGGCTCATCCGCATGGTCACCGGCGTCGGCGCGCGCGTCACGCGGGCGGCCATGATCCGCGACGATTACGACCACATCGGCGACGAGATTCACGCCGCGCTGCGGCGCGGCCCGCGCCTGATCCTGACCACCGGCGGCCTTGGTCCGACCGAGGACGATCTCACCCTGCGCGCCATCGCTCGCGCCCTGAATCTGCCGATGCACCTGCACCCCGAGGCGCTGGAGATGGTGCGCCGGCGCTACGCCTACTTGGCTACGGTGCGCCCGAACTTCAGCGCCGAGCTGAACGACGCACGGCGCAAGATGGCTTTCTTCCCCGAAGGCGCGACGCCGGTCGCCAATCCCAACGGCGCGGCGCCGGCCATGGTGCTCGATACACGATCGGAACACCCTGATGGTGTGACGACCATCGTCTCGCTGCCCGGCGTGCCCGACGAGATGAAGACGATCTTCACCACCACGCTGCAACCGGTGCTCGCGCGCACCATCGGCGCCGGCGGCTATATCGAGCGCACCATCGTGTTGGACAAAGGGGATGAATCGCGCATCGCCGCGCTGCTCAGGGACGTGCAGGCGCATCATCCGACCGTGTATGTGAAGTCGCGCGGCCAGATGCTGGAAGACGGCCTGCATCTCACTGTAGTGCTCTCCGTCAGCGGCAGCGATCTGCTTGCGATTCGCGAGGAGGTGCGACGCACCGAGGAGGAAGCCATCCTCGGCTTGAGGCAACTGGGATACACCGTTGTGCGCGTGCTGGAATCATAGGCACGGGCACAGGCCGCGCGGGAGCGTTCCGCTGCTACAATCCTTTTCCGCTAATCTCGACGAGACGGACGCATCATGAAACTCCACGAATACCAATCCAAGCAGATCTTCAGCCGGTTTGGCATTCCGGTGCCGCAGGGCATCGTCGCCGAGAATGCGACCGAGGCGCGCAACGCGGCGCGCGAGATCGGCCTGCCGGTTGTCATTAAGGCGCAGGTGCTGGTGGGCGGGCGCGGCAAGGCCGGCGGCGTCAAGGTCGCCCGCACGCTTGAAGAAGTTGAGGAGAAGGCGGAGCAAATCCTCGCCCTGAACATCAAAGGGTTGCCGGTACGCAAGGTGCTGGTGGATCCGGCTGCCGACATCGAGAGCGAAATTTACCTGGGGGTGGTGATAGACCGCGCGCGCCGCCGCGCCGTGTTGATGGCCAGCGCCGCCGGCGGCGTAGACATCGAGGAAGTCGCCGCCACTGCGCCAAACAAAATCGTCCGCGTAGCGATTGATCCGTTCATCGGTCTGCCCGACTACCTGGCGCGCGACGTGGCAGTCGCCATCAGCTTGCCCCGCGAGCATTGGGGCGACTTCGTCAAGATTGCCAAGGGGCTGGCCGCGGCCTTCGTCGCCAACGATGCCTCGCTGGCCGAGATCAACCCTCTGGCCATCGTCGGCACGGACGGGGGGAAGAAGCTGCTGGCGCTGGACGGCAAGATGGTGATTGACGACAACGCTCTCTTTCGCCATCCCGAGTTAGCGGCCATGCGCGACCCCGACGAAGAGAGCGAAGCCGAGCGCAAAGCGCGCAACGCCGACCTCAGCTTCGTCTCGCTCGACGGCGACATCGGCTGCCTGGTCAACGGCGCGGGCTTGGCCATGGCGACGCTCGACATCATCCAACATTTCGGCGGCAGGCCGGCCAACTTCCTGGACGTGGCCGGCGGAGCGCGCGCCGACAAAGTTGCCGCCGCCTTGCGCATCGTGCTTTCCGACCCTAAGGTCAAAGTAGTGATGTTCAACATCTTCGGCGGCATCACCCGCTGCGACGAAGTCGCGCGCGGTATCGTCCAGGCTATGGAAGAGGTGAAACCTAAAGTGCCGATGGTGGCGCGCATCACCGGCACGAACAAAGAGGAAGGCGATCGAATCTTGGCCAGCGCCAACCTGATCACGGCCAACAGCGCCGCTGAAGCCGCACAGAAGGCCGTCGAGTTGGCGCGCATGCATGGAATTTGATGCGTGACGATATTCGCCTGGCCCTGCCCTCCAAGGGCCGGTTGCAACAACCCACCCTGGATTTTCTGGCCCGTTGCGGCTTCGACGTGAAGCAAGCCGTGACGCGCAGTTATATCGGCCACATCCCGGCCCTGCCGCGGGTGACCGTGCTCTTCCAGCGCCCGCGCGACATCGTGGTGAGCGTGGCGGGCGGCGGCGTGGACTTCGGCATCACCGGATACGACGTGATCGCGGACGCGAACGCCGGCGACGCGCTGCACGTCCTACACGATGCGCTCGGCTTCGGCAAGTGCCGCGTCGTCATCGCCGTGCCGGAATCCTGGGAGCATGTGCGCACGATGGCCGACCTGGCCGCGCATGCGCGCACCATGGCGCACCCGCTGCGCGTGGTAACCAAGTATCATCACCTCACGCGCGAGTTCTTGGACAGGCATAACGTCGCGCCTTACGCGCTGATTGACGCCGAGGGATCGCTCGAAGTCGTGCCGGAGATCGGCTATGCCGACATCATCGTGGACGTCGCTGAGACCGGCGCGACGCTCCAGCAGAATCGCCTTCGCGTCATTGAGGACGGCATCATCCTGCATTCGCAGGCCAGCCTGGTGGCCAACCGTAATGCCCTTAAGCGATCGGAGGTGATGGCCGTGGCGATCGAGCTGCTGGAATACTTCGAGGCGCACCGACGTGCCGAGGGCTACTTTATGATCTGGGCCAACGTGCGCGGGCAGTCCCTGGAGGACGTCGGGCGCACCGTCACCTTATACACGACCCTGGGGGGTCTGCAAGGGCCGACCATCGCGCCGATCTATCCCAATCCGCACAGCGCCGCCGCTAACCCGGGCGCCCACTGGTTCGCCGTGAACATCGTCGTCGGACGCAGTGAGTTAACCGACGCGATCGAACAATTGCGCGCGATCGGCGGTAGCGGCGTCGTCGTCACGCCCACCACCTACATCTTTGAGGAACAGCCCGGTCGCGTCGCGGCCTTGCGCGCATTTTGCCGATCGCTCAAGTGAGTCATTCAAGATGGGCAAGGCAGCCAATCTGGTTACACCGACGACCGGGACGATGAAGATGGATATCGAATCTCTGATCAATCCCCACCTTCGGGCGATGCAGCCCTATATGCCCATCGTCCCGTTCGAGGTGCTCTCGCGGCGGTTGGGCCGACGTCCCGAAGACATCGTTAAGCTGGACGCCAACGAGAACCCATACGGGCCGTCGCCGCGCGCGCTGGAGGCGCTTGCGCGCGCCGATTGCCTGCACATCTACCCCGATCCCGATCAGACCGCCCTGCGCGAGGCCATCGGCGACTACATCGGCGTCTCGCCCGACCACATCTTATGTGGAGCCGGCGCGGACGAGGTGATAGACCTCATCGCCCGTGCCCTTGTACGGCCGGGCGATGCGATCGTTGACCTGCCGCCTACCTTTGGCATGTACCGCTGGGTGGCCGACGTAGTCAATGCGGCCTACATCGGCGTGCCTCGCCGCACGGACTTCTCAGTGGACGCACAGGCCGTAGCGGACGCGGTTAGCGCGATGCGCGATCGCACACCCAAGCTCCTTTTCATCGCCGACCCCAACAATCCCGACGGCTCGACCATCTGCGACGAGCAACTGCGCGCGCTGCTCGCGCTGCCGGTCGTCGTCGTGCTGGACGAAGCCTACGTGGACTTCAGCGCGCGGCCCAGCCGGGTGAGCTGGGTGCCGCTCCACGACAACCTCATCGTGCTGCGCACGTTCAGCAAGCTGGCCGGCATGGCCGGTCTGCGCGTAGGCTACGGCGTCTTCCCGCGCGCGATCATCCGCCACCTGTGGAAGATCAAACAACCCTATACGCCCAACGTTGCCGGGACGATTGCCGCGATCGCCTCGCTGAACGACCGCGACTATCTGAGCGCGAATGTGCGCCGGCTGACCGAGGAGCGCCAACGCCTGCGCCTGGCGCTGGCGCGCTTCGGCTGGCTGCATATCTTCCCCAGCGAGGCCAACTTCGTGTTGTGCCGCGTGGCCGAGGATGCGCCACTGTGCGGCGGAGAGCCGGGCCGACCGGCGGCGCAGCGCCTGAAGCAGACCCTGGAGCAGCACGGCGTGCTCGTGCGCTATTTTGACCGCGACGGCCTGCGCGACTGCATCCGCATCAGCGTCGGCCGCCCCGACCAGACCGACCGGCTCATCGCGGCGCTCGAAGCGGTGAGCAAATGACCTATGGCAAGAATTGGCAGAATCCAACGCACGACGAACGAGACCGACGTTTCGGTCTACCTGGACCTCGACGGCAGCGGGCGCGCCGACATCCAGACCGGCATCGGCTTCTATGACCACATGCTTCACCACGTCGCGCACCATGGCCTGTTCGACCTCGCCGTGCGCGCCGTCGGCGACTTACACGTGGATGAGCACCACACCGTCGAAGACGTCGCCATCGCCCTCGGACAGGCGCTGAACGAGGCGCTGGGCGATCGCGCCGGCATCGTGCGCATGGCCGACGCCTGGGTGACGATGGACGAGGCGCTGGCCCAGGTGATCGTGGACTTGAGCGGTCGGCCGTATAGCGTCTTCCACGGCGCGTTCGCCGCGCCGAAGATCGGCGGCTTGAGCACTACGCTCATCCCACATGCCTTCGACTCGATCGCTGTACACGGCCGTTTGAACGTGCATGCCCGCCTGCTCTATGGACGGGATGATCATCACAAGGCCGAGGCGCTCTTCAAAGCGCTGGGCCGGGCGCTAGACGCCGCGACGCGCATTGACCCACGCCGAAGTGGCATCCCTTCGACGAAGGGCATGCTATAGGAGGGTGGCGACGACGCTGCACGCAAGCCCCTGTCTCGCTGTGCTCTACTTAGTTGCAACTCCCATCGGCAACCTCGGCGATATTAGCCAGCGTGCCCTTGAGACGTTGCGCAGCGCCGACCTGATCGCCAGCGAGGACACGCGCTACACCGGCCGGCTGCTCAAGCATTTCGGGATAGATCGCCCGCAGATGTCATTCCACGAGCACAACGAACGGCAGGCAGCTGAAAAGATCATCACGCTGCTGCGCGAAGGGCGCCGCGTGGCTCTGGTGAGCGACGCCGGCACGCCGGGCATCAGCGATCCGGGGTTCGTGTTGGTGCGGCGCTGCATCGAAGAGAATTTGCCATTCACCATGGTGCCCGGGCCGGCCGCGTTCGTCATGGCACTCGTGCTCAGCGGCCTTCCGACGCATGCATTCACCTTCCGTGGCTTCCCACCCCGCAAGCCGACCGCGCGCCGGCGCTTCTTGGAAATAGACGCGCGCTCACCGCACACGTTGATCTTCTACGAGAGCCCACATCGCATCGCCGCGTTGATCGCCGACGCGATCGCCGTATACGGCGATCGGCGCGCTGCGCTGGCCAACGACCTCACCAAACTGTTCGAGCGCGTAGATCGTGGCCGGCTATCCGAGCTGTTGGCGCTGGCAGAAGGCAAGGCACCCAAGGGGGAATACGTGCTGGTCATTGAGGGCGCCCTTTGCGCCGAATCGCCGTCGCCCTGCGAAGACCGAGCGAGGCGCGTCGAAGGCGAACAGGACGCCGCCGATTGATGCGCGACGAACGCCGCATGTCACCCGAGACCCCCCTCTATCTTCCGCACGGCGCGCTGGCGCTGCCGACCTTCTTGCCCGATGCCACGCGCGGCGTCGTGCGGGCCGTGGACGGTGCGGACCTGGAGGCCGTCGGCGCCGAGGGGCTGGTGATGAGCGTCTTCCACTTGATGCAGCGCCCCGGCGCAACGACGGTGAAGGCTTTGGGCGGTTTGCACACTATGACCGGCTGGCGGCGACCGATCGTGACCGACAGCGGCGGCTTTCAAGCCTACTCACTCATCCGGCAGAACTCGAAGTTCGGCTCGCTCACCGACCGCGGGCTGATCTTTCGTCCCGACGGCAAGGACAAAGTGCTGCTGACGCCGGAGAAGAGCATCCAGCTCCAGCTCAGCTTCGGCGCAGATATCGTGATTTGCCTGGACGACTGCACCCACCCGGACGACGGCGAGTCCGAGCAACGCGAGAGCGTTCGGCGGACCATTGCTTGGGCGAAGCGCTGCAAAGCCGCGTTTGAGCAATGGCTGGCCTCCCCACATTTAACCCCAAGCGCAGAAGATGTCGAAGAAGCTTCGTCCGCTTCGCGCGCTCGCCGACCGGTGGCCCGTCCATTACTGTTCGGCGTCATTCAAGGTGGCGCGTCGCGGGAGCTGCGCAGGGCCTGCGCCGAAGCCCTGCTGGAAATCGGATTCGACGGCTTTGGCTATGGCGGCTGGCCGCTGGACGGCAAAGGCGAACTGCTGCGCGACATCATCGCCTATACGCGCGAGCTGATTCCGCGCGCGCTGCCAATGCACGCCCTAGGGATCGGCCACCCCGACAGCATCGTCGCCTGCGCGCATCTGGGCTACGGCATGTTCGACTGCGCTCTGCCCACGCGCGATGCCCGACGCGGTCGCTTGATGATCTTCGATGAGCCACCCGATCAGACGCGCTTCCGGGGGAGATGGTGGTCATATCTTTACATCGGCGACGACAAACACATCAAGTCACGCGCGCCAATCTCCGAATACTGTGACTGCCCGACCTGCCAACGCTATTCGCGCGGTTATCTGCACCACCTCTTCAAGGTCAAAGATGCGGCATACCTGCGCCTGGCCACCTTACACAACGTGCGTTTCATGATGCAATTGATGGCGCGCTTGCGTCAGGTCGGCGACGAGCACTGACGCCATGCACGATGACCCCCGACTGAGTGAGCTGGTCGCCCAAGTGCGCAGCAGCCGCAAATACGGCGCCATCAGCGAGCAACTGGTGCGACGCATCGGCGCTGCGGAACTGAACAAGCGCGCGACGCTCAAAGACGCCGTCAAAGCGACGAAGAACGCCCTTCATCAAGTGGCCGGCTTGTACTTCGCAAGCGAGCGCCCGGCCTACGAGGTCTGGCTGCGACAGATCGTCCGGGCCGGCGACGATGCCACGCGGCGCGCCGTATTGCGATCCATCATGACCCATCACGCCTCCACTCGCGAACGGCTTCCCATCCTAGATGCCTTCTACGCGCGCGTGCTTGCTGGCCTCGGCCCACTGCGTTCGGTGCTCGATCTGGCCTGCGGCTTGAATCCGCTCAGCCTGCCCTGGATGCCGCTGGCTCCCGGTGCGACATATCATGCCGTGGACATCTACGAGGACCTAGCGCGCTTCCTCCAGGCAGCCCTCGCCGCGCTCGGCGTGACGGGCAGCGCCGAGGCGCGCGACATCATTGCCGACTGCCCAACCGACGAGGCCGACGTCGCGCTGCTGCTCAAGGCGCTGCCCTGTCTAGAACAGCTCGACCGAGCCTCCGGCTTGGCCATCCTGGATACAATCAATGCGCGCTACGTCATTGTCTCCTTCCCTACGCGAACCGTGGGCGGCCGAAACATTGGCATGCGCGAGCACTACGCGGCGCGCTTCGAGGCGATGATCGCACATCGCCCTTGGCGCGTCGAGCGCATCGAGTTCACCGGCGAGTTGGTCTACCGCATAGCGAAGTAGGCGATGTGATGACGCAGCGCACCCGAGACAACGATGATCGCAGTGATTGACTACGGCGCAGGTAACCTGCGCAACGTGTGTAAGGCGCTAGAACACGTCGGCGCGCGCCTGACGCTCACCGATGATCCGCGCGTGTTGGAGCGGGCGGACAAGCTGGTGCTACCCGGCGTCGGCGCGTTTGCCGACTGCCAGCAGGGGCTGAAAGCGCGCGGCCTGTTCGAGCCGCTCCGCGCGCTGGCAATGAGCGGTAAGCCGCTGCTGGGCATTTGCGTCGGCCTGCAACTGCTCTTCGAGGTCGGCGAAGAGATGGGTGAATGGGAAGGGCTGGGCCTGATTCCCGGCCGCGTCGTCCGCTTTCGCTTCTCTCAGGCTTCGCATGAGCACGCGCAGCTCAAAATCCCGCACATCGGCTGGAACCAGTTGTGGCTGAAACAGCCCAATCATCCGTTGCTCGCCGGCGTGCGCGATGGGGATTACGCCTACTTCGTCCACTCATATCATCCGCAAATAGCCGATCCGGCGCACGTGTTGGCGGTGACGGACTACGGCTATGAGTTCCCGTCGGTCGTCGCGCGTGGCAACGTGTGGGGCATCCAGTTCCACCCGGAGAAGAGCCAAGACGTCGGCCTGCGCATGTTGAGGAATTTCGTGACCTGGCCGGCTGAGGGCGCAACATTCGAGGACTCCAAGGCAAGGGTTGAGCATGTTCACAATCTATCCGGCGATTGACCTGCGCAACGGGCGCGTCGTCCGCCTGCTGCAAGGTGATCCCTCTCAGCAGATCACCTACTCGGATAACCCCGCAGCCGTCGCCAAGCGCTGGGTGAGCGAAGGCGCGACTTGGCTGCACGTGGTCAACCTGGACGGCGCGTTTGGCGATCACACCGCGTCGCGCGCGAATCGGCGCGCGCTGCAGGATCTCTGCTGCTGCGTGAGGGCCAAAATCCAGTTCGGCGGCGGGCTGCGCGACATCAACGACGTCAAGGCAGCCTTCGACGCCGGCGCCGACCGCGTGGTGCTGGGCACCGCTGCCGTGGAAAACCCCAGGCTGGTGGCCGACGCGCTGGCTCAGTTTGGCGCGGAGCGCGTCGCCGTCGGTCTGGACTCGCGCGATGGCATCGTCGTCACGCGGGGCTGGCAACAGACCACGCAGATGACGGCCATCGAGCTGGGCTCACTCATGAAAGAGATGGGCGTCGTTCATGCGCTCTACACGGAAGTCGGGCGCGATGGCATGTTGGCCGGCGTCGCCGCCGAATTGACGGCCGCGCTGGCGCAGCTGACCGGCCTCAAGGTCATCGCCTCGGGCGGCGTGCGCAACCTCGACGACATCCGTGAGTTGTTGCAATATGCTCCCCGGGGCGTGGAAGGCGTGATCGTCGGGCGCGCGCTCTACGAAGGCGCGCTGTCGCTCCGAGAGGCCCTGCAGGCAGTTGTGGCTACCGAACAACCGTAGCGGGACGGCAACATGTTGGCAAAGCGCATCATCCCCTGCTTCGACGTAGCGAATGGCCGGGTGGTCAAAGGCGTGAACTTCGTCAACCTGCGCGACGCAGGTGACCCGGTAGAACAAGCCGGCATCTACAACGACGAGCGCGCCGATGAGCTGGTCTTCCTCGACATCATGGCCTCGCACGAAGGCCGCGGCACGACCGTCGAGATGGCGCGGCGGGTGGCGGACGAGGTGTTCATCCCTTTTACCATCGGCGGCGGCATTCGCTCGACCGAAGACTTCCGCACCTTGCTGCTGGCCGGCGCCGACAAGTGCTCGATCAACAGCGCCGCCGTGCGCAACCCCAACCTGATTAATGAGGCCGCCTGGCGCTTCGGATCGCAGTGCGTCGTCGTGGCCATAGACGCCCGCCGCGACGGCGACGGCTGGAAGGTGTATTTGAACGGCGGGCGCGTTCCGACCGACCTAGACGCCGTCGCCTGGGCGCAGGAGGCCGAACGACGCGGCGCCGGCGAAATCCTACTTACCAGCATGGATACCGACGGCACACAAGACGGCTACGATTTGCCCCTGCTGCGCGCGATCTGCAGCGCCGTCAATATCCCGGTCATCGCCTCGGGCGGCGCCGGCAAGCTCGAGCACTTCTACGAAGCCATTCAGGCCGGCGCCAGCGCCGTGCTGGCCGCCTCAGTCTTCCACTACAAGACCTTCAGCGTCGGCCAAGTCAAGCGCTATCTGGCCGGCCGCGGCGTCCCCGTGCGCTTGTGAGTTTGACTTTAGGGCGGGTTCATTTAATCTTTACGTGTTAGGCACGGATCGCGTTCGACAACGCAGCAGCGCAGCAGAACGGATGACGATCAGTGGAGCATGAGCAAGCCCGGCAGTAAGTACTATCCTCTCTTCAATTATCTGCGCGAGCGAGAGCAGGACGAGGTCACCCTGACCTTCGCGCAAATCGAGAAGATCCTCGGCCGGCCCTTGCCCGAAGGCGCGCGCATCGAGCGTGGGTGGTGGAGCAACCGGCGGCGCGCCTCGCCGCAGGCCAAAGCTTGGCTGGACGCTGGTTACAAGGTGGCCGCCGTGGATTTACAGCGCAAACAAGTCGTGTTCGCCGTCCCGGCTAAGCTGGCCAGTCGCTATGTCGTCGAACGCGATGGCGACACGATCCTCTGGAACGCCGGCCTGATCAAAGCGCTTCGCGAGCACATGAACATGAGCCAGGCCGAGTTCGCCCGCGAGTTGGGCGTGCGCCAGCAAACGGTTAGCGAGTGGGAAACCGGCGCCTACACTCCGACCCGCGCCACATCCAAACACCTGACGCTGGTGGCCGAACGCGCCGGCTTCCGCTACGCCCCCGACCTGTAAGCCCCTAGTCCGGCCTCCGTAATCCGCGCTAGACGGCGCGTGCTGACCGGGCTGAAGCAGGCCCAGATGCCGATTTGCGCTTGACGACTGTCCCTCTACCGTGTATAATGTTGAAAACACGGTAGCGAGAGAAAAGGCCATGACTAACTCCGACTTCAGCCCGCGCGCACTTTTCATCTCATCCGACGGCATGCTGTATTCCGACTCGCTTATCTGCTCTGGCCTGCTGCCGGCCAAACTCGGCAACAAACCCTGCCCTTTCGCCGAGGGTAGGCACATGCCGAAGCTGCGCCGGCTCGACCCGACCGATCCACAATACGATCCGGCTCAGGGAAAGCCGGGCGAGCTATGTCCGCCGTGCGCCGTGCTGCACGCCGGCGCCCTGGACGACTGGGAGGAACACGAGAAGCTACACCTGCCGGAGGAAGTCCTACCACTGCGGCTCTTCCAGTGTCGGCAGGCCTTCTGGTTGGTCGTGCCCGGCCTCTACAACGACGACCCGACCCGGCTGATCCTTCCCCAGTAGATGACGTTCGGCAGCCTCAAGTGACATGGCGAAGCCGAATTCACAGCGACGCTCGTTCGGCGCATTCCCCACATCTCAAGCGCGAGTTTGCGCCGCTATAATCGCCTTCAAGGCTGCGATATTGCCGCCGCAGCCTGTAGCTCAACGAGACGTGCTTCAGCTCAAGTTCGACGACCTCGGATTGATCCCCGCAATCATTCAGGATGCCCTCAGCGGCCGCGTGCTTATGCTCGGCTGGATGAACGAGGAGGCATTGCGGCGCACGTTGCAGAGCGGCGAAGTGTGGTTTTGGTCGCGCAGCCGCCAAGCGTTATGGCACAAAGGCGAAACCAGCGGCAATGTGCTGCGCGTGCGCGAGGTGCGCGCCGACTGTGATGCCGACTGCCTGCTCGTCCGCGCCGAGCCGGCCGGTCCGACCTGCCATACCGGCCGCGAGAGCTGCTTCTGGCAAGACGTAGACGGCAATGTGCTCCGGCCCCCCGCGGCCGGCTTCCTCGACGAGCTCGCCGACATCGTGCGCGCCCGTCGCGTTGCCTCGCCTGACGAAAGCTACACTGCACGCCTGTTCGCCCAAGGCCGCTTCAAGATCGCCCAAAAAGTCGGCGAAGAAGGCTTGGAAGCAGCGTTAGCCGGCGTTGCACAGGACGACGACCGGTTAGTCGAAGAGAGCGCCGACCTACTCTTCCACCTGCTCGTGCTTTTGGAGGAGCGCGGCGTGACGCTGCGCGACGTGTTAGCTCGATTGGCCGAGCGCCATGCGCGGGCGATGCAATCACGCTAAGACCCTTTCGGCTCTCAGAAAGTAGCGGTATGATTCGCCTTCGAGCGAAGGGCCGTTAGCTCAGCCTGGCAGAGCAGGGGACTTTTAATCCTCGTGTCGCAGGTTCGAATCCTGCACGGCTCATCTTGCGCATCGCGCCATGGAATGGGCGCTGCGCCACGATCCGCTAGAGGTGTTTGTGCGATTTGCCGAGGCAGTAGCGGACGTGATCGGCATGACAAGGCGGTAGACAGGAGACATTGAGCACGCTTGCGCGTTAGGAGCGGTGACATGCTTGCGCAATTAGAAGAAAGCTTTCGTCGCCTGGACGAGCTGTGGCAGCCCTACCCTGAGGTCAGGGAGCAGCTCAGGCAGCTGCTTGGTCAAATGTTTAGGGCGACCAGCAAGGAAGAGGCGATGCGCCTTGCTGAGGAGCGATATAGAATCGCGGTTGAGGCTGGGCTGCCGCAAGATCTGGTTGTGCTGGTAGCGCGGGAAAACGAGATAGCCTACATGAGACCGTGAACAGTAAGTCAATGTAGAGCGCCGACACGCTAAGACGTTGGAGCGCCGGTTGGGGACTTTCCCCGACCGGCGTTTTTGTTTGAGGTATGGACGGGAACGAGCAGAACAACACCACGCCAGCCAGCTTTGAGGATTGGCTGGCGCAACAGGACGAGCAGGTTCGCGCGCTGTACGACGAGCACGTGAAGGGCTTGCGCAGCGCGCTGGAGAGCGAGCGCCAACGCGCATAGTGCGCCTTGGATCGAGCGGATTACCTCAAACCCACTTTCCCCCAGACGTTACACCCCATCGCTGTCCGGCTAAAATTCGCATTGTGGTACGCCTGTGGCTGGCCTCGGCCCTATGCTTAATCGTGCTGACAGGCTGGCGTCTGCCTGCACCGCCCGAGCCGCCGCCCAAGATCGCCGGTCGCGCTTGGGCCGCTACGGCCAAGCCGGGAAGCGTTGCCGACGTCATCGTCACCCTGCCCGGCTATCCTGACCTCTCGCCGGCGCGGACGCTGCGCACGAAAGAGGCCAAGACTCGCTTCGTCTTCGAGACCCTGCATGCCCATGCCGAACGCACCCAGGCACGCCTGCGCGCCGATCTCTCCGCGCGCGGACTAAAGTTCTCTGCCCTATGGATCACCAACCAGATCGTCGTGTGGGGTGCGGATCGCCCAACGCTGCGCTGGCTGGCCACACACACAGATGTCATCCGAGTTGACTTAGACGAGAAGACGCGCGGTATCGAAAGGACGACTGGTTATCCGCGAGCGCGCGCGCAACGACTTTCCCCCCATGTGCCCTCCACGATCGAGTGGGGCGTGCAGCGCGTGAATGCGCCGCAAGTGTGGGCGCTGGGCTTCACCGGCCAGGGCATCGTCGTCGCCAATCTGGATACCGGCGTGCGCTGGGATCACGACGCGCTGAAGCCTCAATACCGTGGCTGGAACGGTGTCACTGTGACGCACGATTACAACTGGTTCGATGCCGCGCCCGATCCCGGCCTGCCCTCACCGGTGCCGGTGGACTTGAACGGGCACGGCACGCACACCACTGGCACGGCCGTCGGCGACGACGGGATGGGCAACCGCATCGGCGTTGCTCCCGGTGCGAAGTGGATTGCCTGCCGCAACATGGCCGGGCCGTGGGGCATCGGCAGCGTCGCGCGCTATATCGCTTGCTTCCAATTCGCCCTCGCGCCGACCGACGTCAACGGCAACGCGCCGAACCCGGCCCTGAGCGCCGATATCACCAGCAACTCTTGGGCGTGCGACCCCAACTACGGCGAGATCGGCTGCGATGTGCCCACGGCGCTGGTTACGGCTACCCAGGCCCTCCGCGATGCCGGCATCATGGTCATCGCATCAGCGGGCAACAGCGGACCCACGTGTGGCAGTGTTAGCCTCGCGCCGGCCACGCTCGACCAAGCCTTCACCATCGGCGCGACGAACAGCAGCGATTTCATCGCCGGTTTCAGCAGCCGCGGCCCGTCCGCACTTACCGGCCGCGTCAAGCCCGACGTCGTCGCGCCCGGCGTAGGCGTGCGCTCGGCCCTGGCCGGCGCCCCCAACAGCTACGGCTTCCTAAGTGGCACGAGCATGGCTGCGCCGCACGTCGCAGGCGTCGTCGCCCTGCTGTGGTCGGCAATCCCCAGCCTGCGCGGCGAGGTCGAGGCGACCGAGATGCTCCTGCGCCAGACGGCCCGCCCCCTGACGAGCAGCCAGACCTGCGCCGGCGTGCCGGGCTCGGCATGGCCCAACAACACCTATGGGTATGGGATGGTGGATGCCCTGGCTGCTGTGCGTGCCGCAATGGGTGTACTCACCAAGACGGCACCGGCGCTAGTGGAAGTCAATCAGACTTTCACAGTCGTCATCAGCACGTCTAACCCCACGCCGGTGACGCTCACCAACGTCGTCATCTCAACTACCCTGCCGGCCACGCTCACCTTGATCGCTCATGACCCGCCCGGCGCATTGAGCGGCGACACGCTTTCCTGGAGCGTTCCCAGCCTGGCCCCGTCGGCCACGTTGACGTTCTCGATTGTGGTCAGCGCGTCGCAGGCAGGCGCAATTCCGCATCAGACCCACATCTGGTTCACCGGCCTGACGTCGCCGTTGCTCGCTGACGCCACCACGATTGTCGTCGAGCGCCGGCTGATCTTCCCCCTTGCCTACCGCTCGAGCTGAGCCAGACTACGCGCGGTCAACCGCAGCGCGAAACGGGTTGAAATTGGTCTGCGCGTCATAGGCATCCACGCCCTCAGAACGCTTGAGCCATCCGACGAGGGCATAGGTGACCGGGGTGAACAGCACCTCGACGCCGACCTTGAAGATGTAGTTGGACGCGGTGATATCCCACAGCGCGCCGGCGCTGAGCGTGCCGACGAAAGCGATCACGATAAACAAGCAGGTGTCCACGGCCTGACCGACGACCGTCGAGCCGATGGTGCGCGTCCACAGCCAGCGCCCTTGTGTCACCACCTTCAAGCGGGCTAACACAAAGGCATTAGAGAACGCGCCGGCCCAATAGGCGATGAGCGATGCCAGCACGATGCGCGGCGCGCTGCCGAGCACGGCGTTGTAGGCATCCATGCCGACGCGGCTCGACCATTCGGCCTCGCCGGGCAGCAGGCCGACGAACCAGACGGTCAGGCTAAAGAGTGCCGCGGCAGCAAAGCCGATCCAGATCACGCGACGCGAGACCGAATAGCCATACACCTCGGTCAGGATGTCGCCAAAGATATAGCTGAGCGGGAAGAGCAGCGTGCCGCCGTCGAAGGTGAACGGTCCAAGCGTGACGATCTTGGCCGACGAGGACAGGTTGCTGACGATTAGCACGGCGACGAACAGGCCAATCACCACATCGAGGTACTTGTACGGTCGCCCCACGACACGGTCCGGCAAAGTCAAGAAAAGAACGAAGAGTCTCCTGGCAATGACCTACTCTCGCACGCGGTCGCCCACGCACTACCATCGGCGCTGACGAGCTTAACTTCCGGGTTCGGGATGGGACCGGGTGTGACCTCGTCGCTCAAATCACCAGAAGACTCTTCGCCGAAAGCGAGACTCTAAAAACTGAATAGGACGCGCATTAAGAGCATGATGCAGCTCACATGCGAGAAATTCGATTTCTCTGCCTCATGTGAGGGACAAGCCAGACGGTCATTAGTATGAGTCGGCTAAACGTCTTGCAACGCTTACACCTCTCACCTATTGAGCGAGTAGTCTTCTCGCGACCTTCAGGGGGATCTCATCTTGAGGTGGGTTTCCCACTTAGATGCTTTCAGCGGTTATCCCTTCCGCACATGGCTACCCAGCGATGCTCCTGGCGGA